>JAGSHC010000342.1 GCA_023954745.1 Deltaproteobacteria bacterium
GGCGAGGGCCTCGCCCGTGCCAACCCCCACGAGCAGGGCCTCGGGCGCGCGCATGTGAGCTACGCAGAGACGCGCGATGCTCTCGGGGGAGAGGTCGTCCGCGCCGGGGACGAGCGCTCCGATGTAGCCAAGCTCCCGGGCGAAGCGCAGCCCCGCGCGGAGTGCGACGCCCGTTCCCCGGGACGAAGGGAGGCGGAGAACGCGGGCGCCCGCCGCCTGGGCTTCAGCTTCGGTGTCATCGAGGGAGCCGTCGTCCACGACGATCACTCGGTCGGCCGGCCCGTCGTAGTGGCGCACGCGGTCGGCGATGGTGCTGGCGGAGTCCCGCGCGATGAGGAGCGCGCACACGGTGGCGACGCGCTCAGGCACCTGCTCGGGGGCCTCCGTCTTCGGAGGGACCGGAGCGGTGGGCAGTCGAATCGTCGTCGCCAAGGGGCAGCCTCCACCGGGTGGGACCGGCGCGCACCCGGGAAGGGGGCCATCGCGCAGGTCGTACGGTCACCATGGGGCGGCCGAGGGCCGAAGGCTAGCAGCCAAGTCGGGTCCTTCGAGAACGGGCGGGGCCGCCGGGGACTCCTCGAGCGGCGGGCCCCGCCGCGCCTCTAGGCGGCGTAGAACCGGGCCAGGATTGTGCGCAGTTGGCCGATCACCAGGTCGATCTCCGCGTCGGTGATCGCGAAGTGGGGGGTGAAGCGCAGGGCGTTCCGGCCGCCGTGAATCACGCCGATGCCGGCCTTGCGACACGCCTCCTCCAGTCCGCCGAAGCCCACGACGGGGTACTTCTCCGGGTCCATCTCGGCGCAGAACAGCAGGCCAGTGCCTCGAATCTCCAGGAACATGCCTGGGAACTCCGCCGACAGCCCTTCGAGCTGCTGGAGGAACTTGACCCCAGTGTTGCGGATGTTCTGGCGCAGCTCGGGGGTGACACGGTCCAACACCTCCACGGCGACCTCGAGGGCGCGGGGGTTGGTGGTCATGGTGTTGCCGTAGACGCCCTTGACGTACAGCTCCGCGGCGCGCGTGTTGGCGCCCAGGACCGACAGCGGATACTGGCCCGCGTTCATCGCCTTGCTCCACGTCTCGAGATCCGGGCCTTCGCAGTCTTCGAAGCCGGGGTAGTCGACGATGGAGAGGCAGCCGGTGGCCCGCAGACCAGCCTGGATGGAGTCGACGATGAGGAGCGAGCCGTGGGTCTTGGTCAGCTCGCGCGCCGCGTCGTAGTAGGCCCGGGTGACGGCGAGGCCGGGGTTCCCCTCGCCCATGACCGGCTCCATCAGCATCGTCTCGATGAAGATGTCGTTGCGCTCCGCCTCTGCGAAGGCCTCCTGGAGCCCGGTGATGTCGTTGGCTTCCACGACGATGAGGTTGTCGATCTGGCTGAAGCTGAGCAGGTTCGCGTCGTATTTCGGACGGGTGCTGTGGGAGGCCTGAGCGGCGCGCCCGGTGCGACCGTGGAACGCGCCGCGGTGCACCAACATCTTCGTGACCTTGCCCTCGTGCCGACCGCCGGGGGCGGTGTGCTGGCGGGCGTTGATGTCCGAGATGCGCAGGGCGACCGTGACCGCCTCGCTGCCCGAGTTGAGGCAGAGGAAGCGGTCGAAGGGGCAGCCGTCCGCGCGGGCGTGGCCCACCTCCCGCAGCATCGCGTTGGCCAGTCGCTTCTGAGAAAAGCTCGGGGTCATCACGTTGGCCTGCACCCAGGGCTTGGCCATGGAGTTCAGCACTGGTTTCGGGGCGTGGCCCATGCCCAGCATCCCGTAGCCACCGTTGTCGTGAATGACCGCTCCGTGGCTCGTCACGATCCACGGACCCACCGCCGCCAGCGGCACGAAGGGGTTCACCGTGGCCGGGGTGTAGAAGTTGACGTAGTCCTCCTGGAGAAACTCCACCAGTGCCTTCTCATCGCCCCCGAGCTGCGGCCAGTCCGCACGCAATGCGCGGTGCTGACCCGCGGCCTGCTCGATGGCCTCAGCCAGCTCCGCGAACCCTCCCACCAGCCCCGAGACGACCTCGTCGGGAAGGCCCCTCGTGACCCGTTCGCCCCCGTAGTCCCTCAGCTCTTCCAGCAGCTCCAATGACGAGCTGGTGGTGCGGGCGGGGGACGTCGTGGCGGCGTGGGCGGTTGGGTTCATCTAGGGGCTCTCCGCGAGGGAAGGTTCGGGGTGGGTCGAGAAGGGACGAAGGCTCAGGACTTGGCGAGGGCGCGCAGCGCTGCCGCCGCCTCGCTGAGTCCCAGCGCGAGCATGAATCCGCCGAAGCGGGGCCCACGGTTCTGCCCGATGAGCCCACGATAGAGGGCCTGGAACAAGGTCCGGGGCTCGATGTCGTTGGCGCGGGCGGAATCGAAGGCGAGGCTCTGCAGAGCGTCCGTGTCGCGCTGACCGTCGGCCTCGGCCTTCTCCAGCTTGTCCGCCAGCTCGAGGATCGCCGGGCGCAGCTCTGAGGCCGGCGCTTCCTTGGTCCTGGAGCCCGCTTCGAAGTCGCGGTCGTAGGCGATGGCACCCCGCACGAGCTGTCGCGTCAGCGCGCCGTGCTCGTCGTCGGTCACCCGTGCGTCGTAGCGCTGCAGGTAGCCCGTCACCACGTCCGGGTCGTCCTTGCCCATGCACACCACCAGGTTGCGCACGAGGCTGTAGTTCACCGCCACCTTCCACGAGGGACGCGCCGCCCCCTGGTCGAAGTAGAAGTAGGAGGGGTTCCACAGGCGCCCCTCGTCGTCCTGGGTCTCCCAGTCCGCGAGCTGCTTGAGGTACTGATCAGTGAAGTTGGGGATCGTGTCCCACGTGAGGCGCTTGGCCTTCCGGGGGTTCTGGTAGAGGAAGGCACTGAGCGACTCCACGGGCGCGTACTCCTGCCACCCGTCCACGGAGATGCCCTTGCCGATGCTCTTGCTGATCTTCTTTCCGTCCTCGTCGAGGAACATCTCGTAGAAGAGGCCCACTGGTGGCACGCCGCCGAGGGCCCGGACGATGCGGGCCGACAGCTGCGCGGACTCGATGAGGTCCTTGCCGTACATCTCGTAGTGGATGCCGAAGGTGAACCAGCGCAGGGCCCAGTCCACCTTCCACCCCACCTTGACGTTGCCGTCGAGGACAGACAGCTCGCCGCTCGCGCCGCAGTGGGCGACCTTGCCCTCTCTGCCTCCGTCGCAGGCGAAGGACAGGGCGTCGCGCTCTGAGTGATAGCCCGTCACCGAGGTGGAGAGGTTGCGCCCGCAGTCGGGGCACACAGGCATGAAGGGCGACCAGCCCTCTCGGGAGTTGGGGCGCAGGGTCGGAAGGATGATGCCGAGCACGTCGTCGACCTTGCCGAGCAACAGCGAGAGCGACTCGTTGAAGACGCCCGACGTGTACATGTCGGTGGACGAGCGGAAGTCGTACTCGAAGCCGAACTGATCGAGGAACTCCCGCAAGCGCCGGTTCATGTGCCCCGAGTAGGAGTCGTCGACGCCGAAGGGATCCGGGATCGACGACAACGGCTTGCCGAGGTGCGGCTCCACCGTCTCCGGGTTCGGGATGTTCAGCGGGACCTTGCGCAGACCGTCCATGTCGTCCGAGAAGGCGATGAGCCTCGTGGGGCGATCGGTCAGGGATCGGAACGCGCGCCGGATGAACGTCGTCCGCGCGACTTCGGCGAAGGTCCCGATGTGTGGGAGACCCGAGGGGCCGTAGCCCGTCTCGAACAAGACCGGGTCGTCCTTGGTGCGCAGTCCCTTGCTCTCGAGGGCCTCGATGTGGGCGAGGAGAGAGGTGGCCTCACGCAAGGGCCAGGGCTGGTTCTGGGACATGGTCGACTCCTCCGAAAAAGGACGCGGACACTACCATCGCCCGGTGCGTTTCGGTCCGCCGTTCGGCCGCGTAGCATGCGCCCATGTCGCAGCCACGCATCGTCGTCACCGGAGCTACAGGATTCATCGGACGTGCCTTGTGCACGCGCATTGGGGACCGGGGGACCTGGTTGGCCCTGGGCCGCTCGGCGCCGCCGCCCACGTTGCCCGTGCTGTTCCGCACGGTGGATCTGAGCAAGCCCCTCCCCAAGGACGTGATCCCTGACGGCACCGATGTGCTGGTGCACCTCGCTGCTCACCGCGGCGCGGACAACGACGTCGCCGGGCACTTCCGCGGCACAGCCGCCGCCACCTTGAACCTGAGCGAGGCCGCCCGCCGCGCCGGCGTGAAGCGCATGGTGTTGGCGTCGTCGACCTCGGTGTACGAGCCCGCCCTGCCTGCGAGCCGCACCCTCCTCGAGGAGGATCGGCGGGTGCATCACCGCCCCCTGGCCTACGGCTTCGCGAAGAAGTGGGCCGAGGACGCGGCGCGCTTGTCGGCGCTGCTCGAGCCCGTGGCCGAGCTGTGGACGCTGCGGATCGGGATGGCCGTGGGGCCCACCATGCGGGAGCAGTCCTGGATGAGGACCACCCTGCGCCGGCTCCAGGCCGGTGAGCCGTACCCCTTGGTGGGGGAGCGCGGCCATCACCTCGGCCTCGTGGCGCTGGACGACGTCACTGAGGCCCTGATTCACGCCATCGCTGCCCCGCTGCCCAGTCACACCCTCGCCCCCGGCCCCGTCTGGAACGTGGTGGGCGAGGCCATGTGGGAGCGGGATGTGGTCGAGCACCTCGCCGCATCGCTGGGGGTCACGCCGCAGTTCGTCGAGCCCACGGCCATCGACCCCTTTGGGTGGACCGACCAGCCCTGGAGCGTCGCCGGAGACGGCGGGCGCTGGCTGCGCGAGGCTGGAGGGATTCGGCCCCGGCCCGTCCGTCCCGTGCTCGATTCCGTGGTGCGCGCCCACGTCGGTGGCTGAGGACGCGCCCACGGGCGTCGCCTGGATCGACGGGCGCGTCACCCCGCTGTCCGAAGCCCGGGTGCCAGTCACCGATCGCGGCTTCCTCTTCGCCGACTCCGTGTTCGACACGGTGCGCACGTACGAGGAGCTGCCGTTCCTCCTCGGGGACCACCTCGATCGCCTCCGCCGTTCGGCCGCGGCGCTGTCGATGCCGGTGCCCTGGACCGACGACGAGCTGCTCTCCATCGTGGGGATGACCATCAACCAGCGGGGATTTGCGGGCGAGAGTTCGCTTCGCGTGATGCTGACGCGCGGAGACGGCGGCAGTGGTCTCTCGTTTCCCGAGCCGCAGAGACCCCGCCTCGTGGTCCTCTGCCGGCCGGTCCCTGGGGGCTATGCCTCCATGGGGGAGGCGGGCGTCCACCTCGTGCGCCCCTCGCGACATCAGGGCAAGGGCGGCGTCCTGGGGCACATCAAGTCCGGCGACTACCTCGACAACCTGCTCGCGCTGAACGAGGGACGTCGTTCGGGGGGCATGGAGGCCCTGATGCTCGGGGCGGACGGAAGCTGGGGCGAGGCCACCACGAGCAACCTGTTTGCGGTGAGCGATGGAGTGGTCACGACCCCTGGCCTCGAGGCTGGGATCCTTCCGGGCATCACCCGCGCGTTGGTGATGCACGTGCTGACGGAGGAGGGACTCTCACTGACCGAAGCCTCCCTGCACGACGCTCACCTCGAAGGCGCCGACGAACTCTTCATCACGAGCTCCCTCAAGGAAGTGATGCCCGCGGTGGGCCTCGACGGCCAGCCCGTGGGCGCTGGGGAGCCTGGTCCTCTGACGACCCAGCTGCGGGAGCGCTTCGCAGGGGCAGTGCAGCGGATCCAGCGCGCGGGCTACACCCGCCTGAGCGAGGCCTTTCCTTGCTGATCGGGCCCCGGTGAGGCGGCAGCTCGCCTTCGTCGGGGTGCTCGCGGGCGCGGTGCTCGCGGCCTTGCTGATGACTCGCGGCACCATGGGCGCTCCC
>JAGSHC010000337.1 GCA_023954745.1 Deltaproteobacteria bacterium
CAGCTCGAAGAGCAGATGGTGAGCTTCGACGAGGCGATGAGCGACGCCTCCGCGTGGCGCAAGGAGCTGACAGCGCGCCGCTGAGCCAGGCTCCATCCCTACCCGGCGGCTCCGAGTAGCCTCGACACGGCGGCAGCGAGCCCCTGAGCGGCCAGCAAGCCGCCCACGGACAGCCACGTCGAGCGCTCTGAGCGTAGGAGCTCCTTGACGGACATCGCGGCGCTGGCCTTTGGGGCGAGGGGACGCACCTGGCGACTCTCTCGTGCGGCGAGCACGCCGTAGAACGTCACGACGATGGCGACGACCGCTGCGGCCGCTCCTGCCTGCAGGCCCGCACAGACGGCGAGGCCGGCCGCGAGGAGCACGTTGGCGAGATAGACGGGGTGCGGAAGCCAGGCGAAGGGGCCGGTGGTCACGCGGCCGCCCGGCGGGCTCGGGTCGCGGGTGCGGCCAGCGGGGCCGAGATGAGCGAACGCCCACAGCCGAAGTGCCAGCCCTCCGACGAGGAGCGGGCTCCCCCACAGGAGCGTCGTCAGGACGGGCCGGGCAGCCCCAGCGACCGTGAGGCCCAAGCCCGCGAGCAGGACTCCCCGCCAAGCGAAGAGCCGGTCCGCGAACACCCGGTCAGACCGAGGTGGTCGCCTGAGCGAAGGCCTCAGCCGCCTTTTCGAGGGCGACCTTGCCCTTGCCGGCAGCGAGTGAGAAGGCCTCGAGCACAGTGCCCTCGCCCACTTCCTTGCCGACCTTCTTCACGAGAGCCGTTACGTCGACCGGATCTCCACCATCGACGAGCCCCTGGAGCAAGAGCCCCATGCGGCGGTCGTCGTCGTCACGCGCCGCTTCGAGGGCGCGAGCGGAGAAGTCACGGGCGCCGCTGGCATCGCCCCGCTTGAGCGCGATCTGCCCCAGGCGCGTCATGGCCGACACGTTGTTCTTGTCGTACATGAGCACCTTCTCGTAGTGCAGCACCGCCTTGTCGACAATGGCGAGCTTGCGCTCGAGGACGTCGCCCTTGGTCAGGTACGCGCGGATCACCTGGTCCGGGTCGCGGGCGTACTTGATGATGCTGTTGTACGTGGACAGCAGCGAGTTCCACTCGCCGGTGGCCTTGTGCACACCGGCGATCCCGAGGAGGGCGGCGACGTTGTTCTGGCTGAGGTCCAGCGCCTTCTTGAACCGCTTGAGGCTGTTCTTGGTATCGCCCAGCTTCGTCTCGGCGGTCCCGAGGTTGAGGTAGAGCTCGGTCATTGCCTCCGAGTCGCCCATTCCGCCACGAAGGCGGAGGATGGAGCGGCACGCCGTCCGGGCCTCCTCCCATCGCTCGGCGGCGACGTACCGCGGAGCGGCAGCCTCCAGCGACGGCAGGTGCGTCGGGGTGAGCTCCAGCGCGCGGGCAAACTTGTCGATCGCCACCCCGTCCGGGTCGTTGATGTGGACGAGGAGGCTGCCGTACTTGAAGTAGAAGGCCGTCGCCTCCATGCGGTCGTCGTCGTCCTCCTCGAGGTCCTTGCCCTCGACGGTCGCCTCGTAGCCCGCAAAGGCCTTGGCCGCTTCGGTCCAGGAGCCGGCGTCGTAATGCCAGTTCACGAAGAACTCGAGGGCCGGCACACAGGTCTCGTCCAGGGCGTACGCCCGGCCGAACAGGGAGGCAGCTCCCTCCCGGTCCAGGAGCTGGTCGAGCTTGATCTTCGCAGCATCGACGAAGAGCTCGACCTGAGTGGCCTTGTCCTCGGTGTTGTCTGCCTGGCGCTCGGTCAGCGCGATGACGCCGTCCCAGTCGCCCTTCGCCCGCTCGATCCTCCGCAGCGTCTCCAGCGCGGAGATCGACGGCGGCTCCGGCGCGATGGCCGTCTTCAGGTACGCGATGGCACGGTCCGTTTGACCCGCGCGCTCGTGCGCCACGATGCCAAGCTCCGCGTTTCGGTCGCGCAGCGCCTCGCCTTCCAACGTGGCCAGGCCCTTGTCCGCGATGTCGAGGTACTTGGGCCAGTCTCCGGCCGCCTCGTAGAGGCCGAGGAGTCGCTCGAGGGCTTCGGCATGGGTCGGGTCTTCCTGGAGGACCTTCTGCCACGAGGCCGTCGCGATCCGAGGCTCGTCGATCCGGTCCTGCCACAGGCGCGCGATCTCCGCGTGGAGTTCCACGCGTCGCTCGGGAGCTGCTGTGGACTCACGGGCCACGACCCCAACCAGGGCCTTCCAGTTCTTCGTGCGCTCGTACACCGCCCGCAGACCGTCCGTGGCGGGCCGCCAGGCGGGCACATGCTCCAGCGCCTTCTCGAAGTGCTCGATCGCCTTCTTGTCCGCGCCGCGCTTGCCCTTGAGGGCGATGACGCCGAGCTGCGACTCTGCTTCGGCGAGATGCACCGGCTCGTTGGCCGACTTCGCGAGGGTCTCGTAGTACTTCTTGGCGTCCTTGGTGTCGTCTCGACCCAGGGCGATGCCGGCGAGGCCCCGAAGCGCGACCACATTGGTCGGGTCGTCCCCGAGACGCTTCGTGTAGAAGTCCCAGGCGGAGTCCGACGTGACGCCCTTGTCCTCGAGCAGGTTCTCCGTCCGCGCGGCGACTGCCTTCTTGACCCCCTCGGTCTTCGCGTGTTCTGCGAGCCCGTCGAGAGCCGCGAGCACACTGTTCCACTCCTCGTTGTCGGAGTGCAGCCGCTCGAGGTGGTGCCACGCCGAGAGGTAGCTGGGGTCACGGTCCGCGACCTCCTGGTACGCCGCGATGGCCTCCTCCTTCTTGTTGATGGAGAGCAGGCCATCGCCCAGCTCCATCCAGCGGCCGAGGCTCTCGGGAGCCTTGCCGTCGCCTGCGAGTTCGGCGGTCACCTCACGAAGGGTGGCCGCGTCCTCGCTCTTCAGCGTGATGCGACGCAGCGCTTCGTAGGCCCGCTCGCGCCCGACCGGGTCCGCGAAGGCCATCGTGTAGGCCTCGACGGCCTTGTCGATGTTCCCCAGGCGCTCGTGCTCGTCGCCGGCGAGCAACGCGTAAAAGGTCTGGACCGGGCGCGAGCCGGCGCGCTCCGCCTGGCGGCCGTACACCCGCGCGAGCCCCTGACGGTCGTTGGTGTTCCCGTAGATGGTCTCCAGGTTCTCCAGCGCCATCGGGTGGTGCCCGACGAGTTCGTCCGCCTTGGTGTAGAGCTCAGCCGCCCCTTCGTGGTCCTCGAAGCCTTCCTCGCGCAGGAGCCCCTGCTGGAAGAAGCATGCAGCACGCTGCCCATCCGCCGCGTCCTCCTGGGCGCCAGCGGCGGCGTAGACCGCCACGGCCTGGTCCCAAGCCTGCAGCCCCTCACAGATGATGCCGAGGGAGGGGAGCGGGAGCTCACTGAGGCCGTCGGACTTCAGGAGTTCGGAGATCTCGCTGGCCACCGAGCCGGGCTCACCGAGCTGCTCGAGGGCAGCCACGAGTTGGAGCCGGAGGGCATCCCGGCGCGCCGTCTCGTTCGCGCCGGCGAGCTGGTCCTTCAGGTCGCTGACAAGGGCGGCCCAGTCTCCGCTGGTGCGGTAGACACGGCGCAGCGCAGCGTGGGCGACGGGGTGTCCGTGCACGGCGCCGAGGGCTGCTCGGTAACGGGTCAGGGCCGCCTCGGTCTTGCCGGCCTTCTCGAAGGCCTGGCCGGCGGCGATATTCCACCAGGCCGTCGCGTCGGTGTCGCGAGAGCTGTCGGACTCCTGCTCGAGCAGGGCCGCGAGGCCATCCCAGTCCTTCTTGCCCAGAGCCATGTCCCGCAGATCCATGGTCGCGGGCAAGAAGTCGGGCACCAGTTCGAGGAGCTCTCCGTAGGTCGCTCGCGCCGAGTCGGCATCGTCTGCACGGGCGAGGAAGAGACGCGCGGAGCGGTAGAGCAAGCTCACGCGCAGCGCGGCGTCCTCGGTCTCCGTGGCGGCCTGGCGAAGGACCTTGGCTGCGTCGGCCCATCGCTCTGCGCTGACGAACGCCTCCGCTTGCCATTCACGACCGAGGAGGAGGCCTGGAGCGTGCTTGGCTGCGCGCTCGAGCATCTCGCTGGCCTTGTCGGCCTTCCCCGCCTGGAGCCACGCCCGCGCCGAGCGGAGGAGGTACGTGGACCGCGCGGCGTCGCTGTCGACGAGGTTGCTCGCCTGCTCGAGGCGCTCCGCGCACGACGCGTCCTCCGAGAGAGCCTGAAGTACGTGCACCAGCGAATCCACGGCCGGCAGGTAGTTGGGAGCCAACTCCACCGCCGCCTCGAGGTGCTCGCGCGCCGAGGCAGGATCGTTCTTTCGGTCCAGGGCGACCTCTGCCTGCTTCAAGCGGAGAGCCAGCTTCACCCGCGTGGACGAGGCCGCCTCCCGGGCAGCTTCGAACTGCCCGACGAGCGCATCCCAGTCGCCGCTCGCGGCCGGCACGCGTCGGCGCCCCTCGCGAGCCGGCACGCAGCTCGCGTCAGCAGCGAGGGCCTTGTCGAACCACTCCCCCGCAGCTGCGCCATCACCAGCGTCCAGAGCGACTTCGCCGAGGACGGCGCACAGGGCGGCGCGCTCTCGGTCGTCGCTGACTCCATCGAGGGCAAGCTCAGCCGCCACTGCGAGTTCGTCGTTGCGACCGCGCGCCTGAAGCCAATGCCGGTATTCCTCTGCGAGGAAGTCCTGCACTCCCGCAGCACCGACCGCAGCTTCCCAGTCCTTCGCGATGGTGTCGGCGTCCGCCCCCGCCATGTCCGCGAGGCGCGCAGCGCGACTGCGCCACCAGCTCTTGTCGGCATCCCCCCACGCCTCGGAGGTCTGGCGCCACAGGTCCACGAGGCCCGCCTTGTTCCCGCCGGCCGTAAGGAGCTGCTCGGCATAGAGGAAGGCCGGGATCAGCTGACCATTCTCCGCGAGGGCACGGCGGAAGACTTCCAACGCCGCGGCGCTGTCTTGAAGCACTTCGTCGTGCACCCGCCCAATCTCGTAGTCCAGACGAAGCTGTTCGCCTTGCCCTGCCAGGGCCCGCGCCTTCTCGAGGACGGAGATGAGGGGGGTGTACTCCTCGCGGTCGTAGTAAATGACCCGCAGGAACCGCAAAGCGGTGTAGTTCTCGCCGTGGACCTCGAGGGCCTGGTTGAGAACCTTGGACGCCGACTCTTGCTTGTCCTTCTGCTCGGTCAGCTGGATGTGCGCCGACGTGAGCAACGCCGCCGTCTTCCCTACCGAGTCACTCGTGGCGGCCGCCTGCTTGGCGAGCAGATCGACCGCTCCGTCCCAGTCCTTCTGGGAGACAGCGAGGCGCACCAGCTCGCGGATCGCTGGCACGAAGTCTGCTTTCGCCTCCAGGGCTGCTTGGAAGTGCGGTCGTGCCGCGTCCCAGTCCCCCGTGCGGTAGGCGAGCACACGGCCCACCTCGTACTCGAGGACTGCGCGACGCTCGGCGTTCTTCTTTCCGCTCGCGTCGGACGCTTCGGCGGAGAGTTCGCTGGCGGCCGTGTTCCAGTCGGCTCCGCCGGCTCCGGCGGCAGCCACGACCGGGGCGGCAAGATCGACCGCAGCCATTGCGGGGGTGGTGCTCAGGCTACTGGCTTCGTCGTCCTCCTCGATCTCGCCGGCCACGACCAACTCGTCGTCATCTGCAGCAGCCGCGGCAGCAGCTCCCGCGGCGCGACGCTTGCTCAGTGGCACGCCCATCGCCTCGAGTTCGCTGGCCGTCTGGCGCTCACGGGCTGCCTTGTCATCGGCCTCTCGGGCGGCGATGGCGGCGGCCTTCTCGTCGGCGGCCTTGTCGTCGGCCTCCTTCTTTGCCTTGTCGTCGGCTTCCTTCTTCGCCTTCGCGTCGGCGTCGGCCTGCTCCTGGGCGGCCTTGTCGTCGGCTTCCTTCTTCGCCTTCGCGTCGGCCTCGGCCTGCTCCTTGGCGGCCTTGTCGTCGGCTTCCTTCTTTGCCTTCGCGTCGGCCTCGGCCTGCTCCTTGGCGGCCTTGTCGTCGGCTTCCTTCTTTGCCATG
>JAGSHC010000418.1 GCA_023954745.1 Deltaproteobacteria bacterium
CTGAGCAAGCCCGACACGTTCGTGTTCAGCCGCCCGCACCCGAACGAGCACTGAGAGACGCGTATGGCCCGCCACCGACCCCGCCGCCTCCGCCGACTGCCCGCCGACCCCGAGGAGCGGGCCCGCCTCCGAGCCGCCGCGCGACTCCGTCGCCGACGCCGGGCACTGTCTGCGCTGCCCCAGGGGATCACCCTGAGCAGCGTGTTCTTTGGCTTGCTGGCCATGACTTGGGCACCGACCCGCCCCTACGCCGCGTGCGTCTGCATCGTGCTGGCGGGGGTCTGCGACATGCTCGACGGCCGCGTCGCGCGGCTCACCGGCACGACCTCGGCATTCGGCGCCCAGCTCGACTCCTTGGCGGACATCGTGTCGTTCGGTGTGGCCCCGGCGTTCATCCTCTTTCACTGGGCCTTCGCCAGCTCGGGGGCTCAGCCCATCGCGGGGGAGGGGACTGCGCCCTTCAACCCCTGGATGATTCTCGTCTTCGGGTTCGTGGCTGCGGGCACCATCCGGCTCGCCCGGTTCAACACCCAGCACGACGAGGACGAAGGCCCTGCCTGGTACTTCGAGGGGATCGCAATCCCCACCGCCGCAGGCCTCATCGTCACCCTGGTCATGGCTCACCAGGAAACGGGCTGGGCCATCTTCAAGTCGCCGATCATGGTGGTGCCGATTCTCCTGGTCAGCTCGGGCTTGATGGTCAGTCAGATCCCCTTTCCGTCGTTCAAGAACTTCCGCAGCCAGTTCATGAAGTACGGGTTCTTCGGTTCGATCCTGGGCGGTCTGCTCCTCCTCGCTGCGGGAGGGCCCGGGGGCCTGGTGCTGTTCACCCTGCTCGTGGGGTATGTCCTCTATGGGCTCGTGGCGTCCGTGTCGGACAACCTGCGGCCCGGCGTCTCCATCCTCGATGACCCGCCTGCGGGTCCGAACATCGACGAGGAGGACGAGGACACCTACCCGCCCGAAGGCGACGACGAGGACCCCGAGTGAGCGCTCCGGGCGCGGGTGGCACAGAGGGGTTCTTCCAGGAGGCCCCGGCCCTTGGGAACACCTTCGAGACGGACGCCGTGCTGCGGCAGTCTCTTCAGCGCATTCTGCCTGCCGACGTGTGGGAGGACGTGCGCAAGGATCTGTCCCGCTTCGGCGTGCGTGCGGGTGGCGAGATGCTGCCCCTGGCCGATCACGCGGAGACCCACCCGCCGCGACTGCGGCGGTTCGACGCCTGGGGCCAGCGCATCGACCAGATCGAGACGAGCGCGGGGTGGTCCGCGCTGCACGACATCGCCGCCGAGGAGGGCATCGTCGCGCTGGGCTACGAGCGGGCGCACGGTCGCTGGTCCCGCGTGCATCAGATGGCGAAGCTCCATCTCTTCCACCCCAGCTCCGCCATCGTCAGCTGCCCCCTCGCGATGACCGACGGAGCGGCCCGACTGCTCGAGGGCCAGACCGATGCTGCCGGCAAGGCCGTCGCGGCGCGTGCGCTCCCCCGGCTCACTTCCCGCGATCCCACGACCTTTTGGACCTCTGGCCAGTGGATGACCGAGCGCACCGGCGGGAGTGATGTGGGGCGCAGCGAGACGGTGGCCCGCGCGGACGGCGCGCTCGCCGGCGTGGGGTCCCATCGCCTCCACGGCACGAAGTGGTTCACCTCCGCGACCACGTCGCAGATGGCCATGACCCTCGCCCGGGTCGAGGAGGTGGACGGCACGGTGCCTGGTGGCAGCCGGGGCCTCTCTCTCTTCTATGTCGAGACCCACGGGGCCGACGGACGGCTGGCGGACATCGAGGTGCTGCGCCTCAAGGACAAGCTCGGCACCAAGGCGCTGCCCACGGCAGAGCTTCAGCTGCGCGGGACCCCCGCGACGCTCGTGGGAGAGCAAGGGCGCGGAGTCCCCACGATCACCCGTCTCATCAACGTCACGCGGCTGTACAACACCGTCTGCGCGGTGAGTTCGTTCCGCCGGGGACTGCAGCTCGCTCAGGACTACGCCCGGCGGCGCCACGTCTTTGGGCGGCCCCTCGCCGAGCAGCCGCTCCATCTGACGACGCTGGCCGATCTCGAGGTGCAGCTCCACGGCGCGACGGTGCTCGCCCTGCATTGCGCGTCGCTGCTGGGGGCCGAGGACTGTGGTGCGGCGTCGGCCGACGACGTCGCGGAGCTTCGGCTGCTCACGCCGCTGGCGAAGCTGTACACGGCGCGCCAGGGCGTCGCCGGCATCAGCGAGATCGTCGAGAGCTTCGGCGGGGCGGGCTACGTCGAAGACACGGGCATTCCTCGGATGCTGCGGGATGCCCAGGTGCTGTCCATCTGGGAGGGCACCACCAACGTGCTCAGCCTGGACGCGCTGCGCGCCATTCAGAGAGACGACGCTCTGGGCCCCACTCTGAGCCGGGCCATGTCTCGAGCCTCTGCCGCGGCACAGGCGATTCCCCAGCTTGCGCCCGCCGCGGACGCCGTGGCCACCGCTGCCGGAGCCGCGGCCGGCTACCTGCCCCGCGCGTTCGGCGAGGGCATGGACGCGCTGCAAGCCGGCGCCCGGCGCTTCGCGTACGGGTTGGCGCGGATCGTCGCTGGCGGTCTACTCCTCGAACACGCCGCTTGGGCGATGAGCACCTTGTCGGACGAGCGCGCCGCGGTGGCGGCAGAGCGCTGGTGTCGGCAGGACCTCGCGCCCTTCGCAGTGGCTGGCGAGGCAGCCCGCGCCGGCGACCGGTTGCTCGGGCTCGGGTAGTTCCCTGGGGGACGACGACATCAGCCTGACGCTGCCGGCGGCCCGTCCGCGGCGGCAGCTGGCGGTCGTCCCCACTGCCCTGCCGGGGAAGCGATCGCTTCGGCTTCGTGGCGACGGGCGTCTACTCGACCATCGGGTTTCGCCTCGTGCGCGACCGCGCTGCTACTTAGATGGGTCCAGGCGGAGGGCCCGAGGCAGGTAGGCTCGGCCGATGACCGCCCTGCACGCCGCCGCCCACGCCCTCGCTCACGCCGACGCCCTCGTGGTGGCTGCGGGGGCGGGGATGGGGGTGGACTCGGGCTTGCCGGACTTCCGGGGCGACAAAGGGTTCTGGAACGCCTATCCCCCGTTTCGGGAGCTGGGGCTTTCGTTCATGGACCTGGCCAATCCGAGCTGGTTTCGCCGCGACCCGGCGCTGGCGTGGGGCTTCTACGGACATCGGATGCTCCTCTACCGGCGCGTCGTGCCCCACGAGGGCTTCAGCCGGCTGCTCTCCGTGGGGCGCGGCCTCTCCGGCGGAGTGGCGGTGTTCACCTCCAACGTGGACGGGCAGTTCCAGCGGGCTGGTTACGAGACAGTCTGTGAGGTGCACGGGAGCATTCATCACCTCCAGTGCACCTCACAGACTGTCTCGTAACCAGCCCGCTGGAACTGCCCGTCC
>JAGSHC010000478.1 GCA_023954745.1 Deltaproteobacteria bacterium
GAGCTCCTCACGGGTGGGCCCCCCTTCTCGGAAGAACGCGCGACCACGACCCTGGAGCGAGCCCGGGGCGGCGATGCGCAGTGCGGCACGCAGTCCGCAGGGTGACGGGGTGGTGGTGATCTGTGGACGGGGTCGCATTCGCGTCGTCACCGAGGAGGGAGAGCAGCTGCACGAGTGGTGGATGCCGGGGGAGGGCTTTGCCGCCCCAACTCACATCTAGTCAGCGCGCTGTGCGCGGCGCGCCGGCGTCCCCGAGGCGACCATAGGACGCGGGCTGGGAGCTCACCGAGGAGCCGCGCGAATGGCATCGTCCTAGGCGTGATCTTTCACGGTGTCCCTGTTGGTGAGCGCCAGGGTCACCTGACCTGAGCCATCGGGCTGCACGAGATCGGCCCGGATACGGGCCGCCCTAAGCTTGGCCCGAAGCCGGCTAAGCGTCACGTCCCAGGAGCGCCGGAGGTTGCGCTCGGCCATGTGTGGCCACAGTTCCGCGGCGACTACCTTCCATGGAGCCGGGCCGCCGATGGCAATGAGCTCGCCGAGCAGGCGCCCCGGCATGCCGCCGATGACCACTGGGGACTCGCCCTCTCGGTGCAACTCCACCGAGTCGTACCAAGACACGATCCGCAGCGGGCGCTCCAAGGCCCCCCCGATGCGAGTGGCGTCCTGGGATGAGGTCGCCAACGCAATGGCGACGGCGGTGAACGTGCGCCGGCCCAGGCTCCAGGACTCACCTGGCACCAGGCGACGCTCGGTACGGTCGCGGAGGCGTAGGGTCCAGTGCTCGCCGTCGGTCCAGATCCATGCGTCGGCGTCGGCCTCGTAGCCCGGCGCGAGGGTCGGCTGCGGGTGCGTGTAGATCGACGACACACCAAGGAGGACCTGCCTGACCAGGCCCTCGCCTTCGATCGCGAGCACCTGTTCGGGGAGCACGACCTCGAGCACCTCGAGGACGACGTCCGGCGCGAGCTCGATCCGCTGTCCCTCCGCCAGGGTGACTTCTCTGCAGGGCTTGCCCTCGAGCGCGAACCGGCGTCTCAGTGCCAGCAGGCGCAGCTCACCGTCGCGCAGGCTGACCATGGCGTGCGCCTCACTGACCTGGGGTTCTTCCAGAGGAAGTGCAGCCGTCCACAACCGGCCGATCAGGTCCCCGTGACCGAGCACCCACGTGTGACCATCGGAGGTAGCCAAGGTCACGCGTGCTCTCATGGCGCCTCCCGAACGTCAAACCCGCCGCGCCCTCGCACAGGGTGTTGGCTGCAAACATCCGGCTTGCAGTCCCTACGGTCGCTGCGCCGATACGGGCTCGCGAGGCTCCCTGCAGCTGCAGATCTCCGGTCTGTGACGGGCATGGAACCTCCGCGTCCAGCGTACCCCGTTCCAGAGCAGCCCCCGAGGCCTTGCCGTAAGGAATCCCTGGGATGCGGTCGGCGCCGGGCGTAGACGGCGTGGAGGACTTGGAGGACCTCGCTATCGCGCTTGCCCTGACCCACTCGCTCGTGGCCTGCGACGGCAGAGAGGACAACGACAGCGGGACCCAGATTTATGGGGACACGGACTCGCAATCCGAGGCGGACACCGACACCGACGCCGACAGGTGGTGCCGGCCTGACGGCCACGCTGATGGTTCCCGGCGGCAACTTCGAAGTGGGTTCCAGCAACGGGAGATTCGACCCAGGACCAGGAGCACCGGCAGTGCCTACAGGGGCGGTGGAGAGCCGCCGACTACTCAACCGGTGGCCGAAGTCGAGGGGTAGCTCGGGGATGCTGTAGGATTCAGCGATGCGGGGCACGTTCATCTCACCTATTCGCC
>JAGSHC010000018.1 GCA_023954745.1 Deltaproteobacteria bacterium
CTCAACGCCCTGCCCGCGCTGGCTCTCATCGCGGTCCTCGCCGCCCGCGGCGGGAGGGCATCCCTCGGGAGCGCAGCCGCCGTCGCGGGGGTCACCGGTGGTGTCGCCGCGCTGCTCTTCTGGCCGCTGGGCCTGAGTCCCCTCGGCTGGGACCCTGGCGGCCTCGGCAGCTTTCCCGCCGACGGGCCGCGCTGGGAGCGGGCCATCGACACGCTGCACTTCGCCTGGGTCCGCGGTCTCGACGGTGTCCGGCTCGGTGACGACCTGGGCCGTACCCATCGGGTCCTGCTGCTCCTCGGGGTGTTGGGCGCTGCTCTCTCGTGGATGCCGGCCCGGGAGTCCTCCCCCCCTTCGCCCGGAGCGGACGCTCGCGTCGCCCGACGCGACATCGCGCGATTCGCTTCGCTCTGGGCGGTCCTCGCCCTCGCCGCCCCCGTACTGACCGGAAACGGCACGCCTCGCTACTTCATCCCCGCCTTTGCCGCCTGCACCCTGAGTCTCGCGTCGCACCTCTCCAGCTCGCGTCACGGGCTCCAGGCCGTGGCAGGTGGCGCTCTCCTGGCTCTCGCCGTGCTGGGGGGCCGCGAGGTGACCCCCCTCATTGACCCGGGCGTGTGGAGCCGGGAGATGCCCAGGCACGACCTGTGGTTCGTGCTCGAACTCGACACCCTCGACGCCGACGAGTTGCCGTACTACCGCCGCATCCTGACCGAGGGCCGCGGAAGCCCGTGGGTGGGCCGCAGCTCGCACCACGCCAGCAACCGCTGCGGGCGTTGGCCCGGCACCGGCCCCGGACACGCGCCTCCCGACATCGATCACTGCCAAGGGTGGGGCCCGGGGGAGCTCGCCACGGTGGTGGCTGACGTGCAGCGCCGCACCACGGAGGCCGACCGGCGGCGCGCACTGATGGACCTGGGCCGGGGCGCCTGGATTCGCTCGAACCGCGCGCTGGCCGAGGTGGCGCGCGCCATCGAGGGGACCGACCCGACGCTCGCCGAGCCGGTGCTCGCAGGGGCCCGGGACGAAGCTCGGCGTTGGCAGGACCGCTAGCGGGCGGTCCCGCTAGAGACTGATGTCCAAGGTGTAGGCACCGCTGAACGCCGTGCCGCTCGCGTTCACCCAGCTGTCGATGACGACGTACCAGACCCCCGGAGTCACTGCCGTGGACGCCGACCAGTGCCCGCGGACGACACAGGCGTTCGGGCTCAGCGCGCTCAACACGTGCACGTCGACGTCGATGCCCGCCGCATGGTTGATGGACGCCGACAGCGTGCCGCTGGACGGCACCGTCACCCGGTACACCCGCTCAGGTCCCGACTCGTCCGTGCCCGGAGCACAGGAGTAGCTGTCGAAGAGCGAGCTTCCGCCCGTGGTGTTGTTGCCGTCGCCAAAAGGCAGCTGCTCCACGCAGATCTGGCCGCTGGGGCAGGAGCTTCCGCCGCCGGTGGACCCCGTGGACGAGGGGAGGAGCTGAAGGTCGAGGCTGTAGGCCCCGGAGAGGGCGGTTCCGCTCCCGGTCACCCACGTGTCCACGACCACGTAGACGGTGCTCCCGCTGACGTCCGCCGACGCGGTGTGGTGCCCGCGCGCGAGGCAGTCCGAGGGGTCCAGAGAACCCAGGATGTGCACGTCCACGTCCACCCCCACGCCGTCCATCACCGTCGCCGTCAGCAGGCCATCACCGGGCAGATCGATGGCATACACCCGCTCGGGGCCCGACTCGTTCGACCCCGGCGAGCACGAGTAGCTGTCGAAGTTGTCCTGGCCGCCCACGGTGGTGGAGCTGTGATTGAACGGCAGGGAGTCGAGACACACCTGCCCGGCTGGGCACGAGGTGCCACCACCACCCGCCGATGGCTGATGGCTGATGGAGACGGAGTAGGCACCGCTCTGCACGTTGCCGCCCGCGCTCACCCAGCTGTCCACCACCACGAAGACCTGCCCGGCCGGCACCGCGGCTTCGGCCGTCACGTGCCCTCGAGCGAGGCACGCGCCAGGGTCCGGGGCCGAGAGGATGTGCACGTCTACGTCGACCCCTGACCCATCCTGGATGGTCGCGGTCAGGATCCCGTCCGACGGAACCTCCACCACGTACGTGACCTCCGGCCCCCCCTCGTTGATGGAGGGCGCGCAGCTGTACCCCTGCAGGTTGCTCACGCTGGAGAGCGCGGTGTTGCCCGAGGCCGAGTACGGCAGGGCCGACACCGACACGGTGCTCGGAGGCGGTGGGTCCCCTCCGCCAGCGTCGCTGCCGATGACCGGCATCAGGGTCGCGTAGGTGTCCAGAGTGGCGCCGTTGGCGTCGAGGGCCTCGGCCGTCAGGGAGCGCACGCCAGAGTTGGCGAAGAGGTAGTCGAGAGCAAAGTCTCCGGGCACACCCTCCAGTGCCCCCGTGGTCCGGTCCTCGAGGTCGAAGCCGTCCACCGCATACGTCACCGACTCGGTGCCGGCGGGGGCGGTCGCTGTGAAACGGTAGGCACCGTCGGGGAGGGCGGACCAGCTGACCAGAAGGTCACTGCTCGGCACCACCGCGGTGCCGCTCGCGACGTCCACCAGGTCGCCCGAGGCGTTGAACGCACGGAGCTGAATGGCACGCGGTCCGGGGTACAGGAACGGGAAGTCGAAGGTGAAGAAAGGCGCTGTGCCCTCGCCGGCGCCCGTGGAGGGGTTCACCAGCTTGTACTCGTTGGCCCAGTACTCGATGGACTCCACCTCGCTGGTGGCCGAGGCACTGAAGCGCAACGTGCTGCCGCCCTGGGGGGTCACCCACCAGTCGAGGATCGACCCCTGCCCGGTGGCCACGGGTGTGATCTCGAGGACCTCGCTCCCCTCGGCGATGAGGTCTCCGCTGCCGTCGAACGCCCGCGCCTGAATCAGGTGGGTTCCGCCCGCCTGGGGGAGGTCCACATCCATGGCGAAGCCGATGCCGGAGGAGACTGTCACCAGGGTGCTGCCATCGAGCACGTAGCGCACGAACGCGGGGTTGCCGGTCACGTTGGCGGACAGGCGCCACGTGGCGCCGCTCAGGGGCGCAGCCGAGAGGTTGAGGGCGGCCAGTTGCCGCACCTCCACGGCGACATCCGACTCGCTCACGAGCACTCCCGAGGGGTCGAACCCCTTGGCCGACAGCGTCCGAAGCCCGGCCGTGCCGACCCCGTGCGCGGCGTGCAGCGGGCTGCCAAGCAAGCCGCCGGCGAGGAGCTGAGGGCCCGACCACAGCTCGGTGTGGTGCGTCTCCTGCGCGGTGACGCGCATCACGACCGGGTCGCCAACCACGTCGCCGTCGCGCGGGACCGAGAACGCGACCGGACCGCCGACGGCCACGGGCCCGGAGAGGATCTCCTCGACGCGTCCCATGTACCAGTCCCAGGGGAAGTACGGGCCTGGATCCGAGCGGCCCGCGCAGCTCGAGGGTTGGATCTCGCCGTGGCCCACGATGTGCTGCCGGTCCAGCGGGATGTTGTATTCGCTCACCAGCCAGGCCGTCAGCTGGGCGGAAGACTCCAGGATCTGCGGCGTCCACTGGGAGCTGTTGAAGCTCTGCCCTTCGTGCTCGAGGCCAATGGTGTCGCTGTTGTTCTGACAGGCGTGCCACGCCTTGCGGTTGTCGCGCACCATCTGCGTCACGTGACCGTCGGAGCGACGCAGCACATAGTGCGAGCTCACGTTGGAGACGCTGTTGCGGAACCAGTTGATGGCGCTGCTGTACGACCCCTCGGTGGTGTGAATGACCACGCGCTGCGGGGGTCCACCCCGGGAGCTCTGGTTGCTGCTGTGGGCGGGGGTCCAGGCATCCGCGCCGGGGTAGTCGGTGTTGCTGGAGAAGGTCTCTCCCCGCACGCCGGGGGGACGGACGTAGGCCACGCTGTCCAGGCCCTCGATGACTCGGGGGGCGATGGCCACAGACTCGCCCTGTTCGTCGTGCACGGAGAGGCCGCGCTGCAGACTCGCGAAGACGTCGAAGGCGAAGGCGTGGCTCAGCCAGAGCTCGTCGTGGTCGAGGAACGCGGCTGTAGCGGACCACCACGCGCTCTCCACGACGACGGGATCGGCATCGCCGGCGTGCTCGGCCAGCCGGGCGGCGGCGGCGAAGGTGGCCGCTGAGTGATAGCCCTGCACTTCGTCCAGGCGATACCCCGCGGTCTCCGCGGCGTCGGGCAGCTGCGCGAGCTCCAGCCCGAGCAGCCCAAACACCGGGGGCCCGTGCCCTTCCTCCTCGGCGAACTCCTCCACCTCGGGAACAAAGAAGCTGGTCTGCTTCCAGGCCATCGCCACGAGCAGGTCGCGCGGGACTCCAAAGCGATCCGACGCCGCCTCGATGATCTCCATGGAGGTCCGGCCGTCGAGCTCAGCGAACTGATCGGCGTACGAAGGAAGCTCCGAGCTGGGCGCGTCTTCCTCGAAGGGGGACGGAAGGGAACAGGAGGTCACTAGAGTGACCATCAGGACGGCGAGCAACCGATACAGCATGCGATCTCCCCAGATGCGCCGGCATCGTGGCAGGGAAATCGTTCGTCGGGAACCCGCGGACGGACTCCACAACTCCTCAACATGTTGACGCAGGCGTCGTCGCCCGTCGCGTCGTCTCGGTTCCTCGCGAATCCCTCAGCGCAGCACGTCGAGGACGGCCGACTCCAGCGCCATCCGAGGGTCGACGCGGAGACCGCCCTTCATGTCGCTCTCTGCCTGGACCATGCGGGCGATGGCCCACCGCAGCTGCGGCGGCCTCCACGCCCGGATCTGGCCGTCGAACTTCCAGGCGATGGCGCCAGGGATCCCCGCCGCGATGGCGGCATCCCGGGGCGACATCCCCTCGTCGAGCCCTACCCTCGCCCGCCGCAGCTCGCGCAGGCGCTTGCTGATCAGGCGCAGCATGGAGTGGGGTTCCTCCCCTTGGCGAGAGAGCTGCTGCATCGCACGGACGGCACGGGGAAAGCGCCGCTCGCCGATGGCGTCGAGCATGTCCCACAGGGCGTCCTGCTTCCGTCCCGCCACGACCTCCTCGAGGTCACTGAGGAGGATCCGGTCCTCCTCGCCCACATAGAGGGCGGCGATCCCGAGCGCGTTGGCGATCTGCGACAGATCGTTGCCCATCAACCCCTCGAGGTACCCCGCGCACATGGGCTCGAGCTTCTTCTCCAGACGGCGGGCCTCCTCGCCGATCCAGCCCTGCAGATCCCGCCCGTACATGCGCTTGAACTCGCAGTAGCGGCCGTTCTTCTTGATGGCCTTGGGGAGCTTCGTCCGACCGTCGATCTTCTTGCTCGGGTCGTCGCTCATCATGAGGATGAGGACCGTGGTCGGACTGGGATTGGCGCAGTACTCCGCCAGCTGGTCCTGGTGTTCCTTCTTCATGCGCTCGATCTGGCGCACGACCACCACCCGGCGCTTGCCCATCATCGGCAGCGTGTTGCACGCGCCCGCAATGGCGGCGCCAGACGTCTTGTCTCCGAGGAACGTCTGCTCGTTGAAGCCGCGCGGCCCCGACCCAATGGCCGCGGGATAAAGGAGGTCGTAGGCGCGCCGGGAGAGAAAGCTCTCCTGTCCACCGAGCAGGTAGAGGGGCATGAGCTCCCCCGACTGCACGTCGGCGACCACATCACGCCAGGGGTTTGCCTTCGGTTTGCGCGCGCGCGCCATGGCTGCTCCGGTCCCGGGTCGAGCCGCCCGGGGCCCGCATCATGCCGCGTCGGCTTCGTCCCAGCGAGCGCTGCCTCGGCGGTGATCGCGGGACCAGCGTGTCATCGGGGGCGGCGGCCGCGCACGAACCATGCCCCGTGGGGATAGACGAGGGACCCGCCGCGGTCGAGCACCTGGTTGCAGGTAGACAGGAATGCAGCCCGGAGTCGCTCGACGGCCTCGGGTCGAGCCCCGAGGATTCGGTAGCGCGCTGCGCTCGAGAAGTGCAGCGAGAGCTCCCAGAACTCTTCGGGGTCTTCGATCCCGTCCACGTGCCCGCGCCAGGACGAGCGCAGCTCGGTGAACCCGGTCTTGCGCAGGAGCGCCTCCGTGCGCGGTCCCGACCTCGTCGAGAGCGCGCTGCTCCCTTCGGTCCCGTGCAGGCGGGGCTCCCCGCAGAGGTGGCTCTCCACCATCTTCAGGATGAACTGGGGGGCGAGGAGAGACAGCCCCAGACGCTCCTCCACGAGCACCCGCAGCCGCCTGGCGCGATACCGAGTGCCCCGAGCCGAGACCCAGGGCCCTGCGCTCCCGACCCCAACGACGAAGCGGCCTCCGGGGCGGAGAACGCGCAGCATCTCCCGCGCCGCGAGCTCGGGGTGCGGGAGGTGCCGGAGGAGGAAGAGGCTCGTGACGAGGTCGACGCTGCTGTCAGCGACCTCGAGCTTCTCGGCGTCACCGCGGGCGAACTTGACGATGTGGGGCGTGAGCCCCAGCTTGCGCCCCCGCTCGGCGGCGTACTCCAGCATGCCCTCGGACAGATCGACGCCGAGGACCTTGCCGCTGCCGCCGAGACGCGACCCCAGAGCACGCGCCATCATCCCGGTGCCCGTGCCTACATCGAGGGCCTGTTCTCCCGCGTGCACGCCGGCGAGGTCGCACGCGTAGTCCGTATAGGCGGCGCTGTAGCGTTCGCTCAACCGGTCGAACACGACGGCGACGTCATGTTCGTAGCTGGCCGCCTCGTCTCTCTTTGTTCCCACGCGCAGCGATCGTAGCCGTGACCAACCCCCTTCTGGGGAGCTAGCCGGGAATGATGTTTCAGTCGGCCCGGCACGTAGATGACACGCCGGGGCGGCGCCTCACCCACCCACTTCGCGGCGGCAGCCAACGCCGCCGCCTCGATGGCGGGCTGGTCGGCGTTGGCGGCGACGGCGATCGAGGCCCGCTTCTTGCCCTTGATCTGCACGACGATCTCGATGGAGTCGTCCGCTGCAGCGGACGCGTCAGCCTCCGGCCAGGACACGTCTTCCAGGACGTCGGCGCGACCCATCTTCTCCCACAGCTCGTTGGTGAAGTGCGGCGCGAAGGGGCTCAGGAGGCGCAGGACCGTCTCGAGGGCCTCGACCATCACCGAAGACACCACGCCGCCCGCGCCGATCTCCGCGGTGTGAGCAGCCTCGTACTTGTACAGCGTGTTCACCAACTCCATCACCGCTGCGATGGCGGTGTTCAGCTGGAGCCGCTCCTCGACGTCGACGGTCACCCGCACGATGGTCTGGTGCACGGCGCGACGCAGAGCGACGGCGTCGGAGTCCAGATCGCTGCCGTCTCCGCTGTATGCGGCCACGGGACCCAGAGCATCCGTGTGGCGCCGGACCAGGCGCCACACGCGCCCGATGAAGCGCGAGGCTCCCTCGACGCCGGCGTCGGACCACTCGAGGTCCTTGGTTGGCGGCGACGCAAACAGGCAGAACAGACGCATGGTGTCGGCGCCGTAGTGCGCGATGAGCGTCTCGGGGTCCACGGTGTTGAGCTTGCTCTTGCTCATCTTCTCGATGCGGCCGATGGAGACCTCGCGGCCCGTCTCCTTGTGGGTGGCCCGACGGACCACGGTCTCCTTGCCGTCGACGGTGACCGCCTCGGACCGGATGTCGATGTCGGTGGGCAAGACCCACTCCCCATGTTCATCCTTGTAGGACTCGTGGTTGACCATGCCCTGGCAGACCAGGCGGGTGAACGGCTCGTCCACCGCCGGGATGTGACCCAGGTCCCGCAGGATCTTCGTGTAGAAGCGCGCGTAGAGCAGGTGCATGACTGCGTGCTCGATGCCGCCTACGTACATGTCCACGGGCAGGAAGCGCGCGGCCATCGCGGGGTCCACGAGGCCGCCTTCGTAGTGGGGGCTGCAGTACCGCATGAAGTACCAGGACGACTCCATGAAGGTGTCCATCGTGTCCGTCTCGCGGCGCGCAGGCCCGCCGCACGTGGGGCAGGTGGTCTTCCAGAAGGCCTCGTGGCGCGCCAGGGGCGAACCGCCTTCGCCGCCGATCTGCACGTCCTTGGGCAGCACCACGGGCAGCTGGTCCTTCGGAACGGGGACCATGCCGTCGACGTCGCAGTAGATGACCGGCACCGGGGCACCCCAGTAGCGCTGACGGGAGATCCCCCAGTCGCGCAGGCGGAAGTTGACGGTCCCCTTCCCTGCGTCCTTCTCCTCCAGCTCCGCGATCACCGAGGCCTTGCCTGCCTCGTTGGCGGTGCCGTCGTGAGTCCCGGAGTTCACCATCGTGCCGGCCTCGACGAACGCTTCGGTCATCGTCGAGGCGTCGAGCGTCGCGTCCCCCGGCGGGTCGATGACCACGACCTTGTCGATGCCGTACTTGGTGGCGAACTCGAAGTCGCGCTGGTCGTGAGCCGGCACCGCCATCACCGCGCCCGTGCCGTAGTCCGCCAGGACGAAGTTGGCGGTGTAGATGGGCACCTCTCGCCCGTTCACGGGGTTGATGGCGTAGCGCCCGACGAAGACCCCCTCCTTCTCGGTGGCCGCATCGGTGCGGTCGGCCTTGTCGGTGCGGCCCATGCGGTCCACGAAGGCGTTGACGGCCGCTTCCTGCTCGGTGCCCGCAGCCAGGCGCTTGGTCAGCGGGTGCTCGGGGGCGAGCGACATGAAGGTGCAGCCGTAGAGCGTGTCGGGGCGGGTCGTGAAGACCTCGATGACCCCGTCGCTGCCGTCGGGCACGTCGCCGGACAGCGCGAAGCGGATGGACGCACCCGTGGAGCGGCCGATCCATCCCACTTGTTGGGTCGTGACCGCGTTCGGCCAACCGTCCATGGAGCCCAGGCAGTCCAGCAGTTCCTGGGCGTAGTCAGTGATCCGCAGGTACCACTGCTCCAGCTCCTTCTGGATCACCGGGTTGCCACACCGCCAGCAGTTGCCGTCAGCGTCCACCTGCTCGTTGGCCAGGACGGTCTGGCAGCTCTCGCACCAGTTCAGCATCCCGCCCTTCTTGTAGGCGAGGCCCTTCTCCAGCAGGTCGAGGAACACCGCCTGCTCCCACCGGTAGTAGGACGCGTCGCACGTTGCCAGCTCCCGGTCCCAGTCGTACGAGAAGCCCAGGCGCTGCAGCTGGCGCCGCATCACCGCGATGTTCGAGTAGGTCCAGTCGGCCGGATGCACGCCGCGCTTGATGGCGGCGTTCTCGGCAGGCAGGCCAAAGGCATCCCACCCCATCGGGTGCAGCACATCGAACCCCCGGGCGCGCTTGAACCGCGCCATGACGTCCCCGATGGAGTAGTTCCGCACGTGGCCCATGTGCAGCTTGCCGCTGGGGTACGGGAACATCTCGAGCATGTAGAACTTCGGCTTGTCTCCCGCTTCCTCGGGGACCGCGAAGGTCTTGTCCTTCTCCCAGTGGGCCTGCCATCGGGCCTCGACTGTGGCGGGATCGTACTGCTGCTCGTCGGAGTGGTCGGACATGGGATCTCTCGGTGTGTGCTGGGTTCGGAATCGTCGGCCCCGGACCCCGCCCGGTCAAGGCGCGGCAGCAACAACAGTGACGAGGGCGTCTACCAGGAGAGCTCGAGCCAGCCGTTCCCCAGGTTCACCCCGGTGTCCGTCGAGGTGACCGTGTTGCCCGCGGCGGAGGTGTACGACGAGCCTCCCCCACCGCCAGCAAAGCCGCCCGTCCCCCCGCCGAACCAGCCCCCGCCACCCGCACCACAGCCCGCTCCGTCGAACCAGCACGCGCCCCCGGCCCCGAAGGAGCCGGGTTCATTCGGGTAGTCGGGCTCACGGGCCCACCCCACCGCGCCTCCGGCGTCCTGGAGTCCCCCGCCGCCTGCGGTGAACTCCGGATCCGTCGACGTGCCGTCGCCCCCCACCGCCCCACCGCCATCACCACCAAAGCCATCGCGCGCCGTCCAGCCGCCGCCGCCGCCGCCTCCAGCCACGAGCAGCCGGTCCTCGAGGTCTTCGCCGCGACGCAGATCCGTCGCTCCGCCGCCGAGGCCGCTGAACCCGCCACCGCAGCACTCCATGGCGCCTCCGCCCCCGTTGAAGCCCCCTGTCTCCGTGGTGACGGTGACCGCCGAGAGGCCGCTCCCCCCCACCAGGACGAGCAACCTCTCCCCAGGAGTGACCGGGATCGTGGCGCGAGCGACTCCGCCCCGGCCCCCCGTGATGCCGGAGTCGCCGTCGCCGCCGGACGCCCCCACCGCGCACGCCTGGATCGAGGTCACCCCCTCGGGGACATCGAACGTCTCGGCGGCGCCGGTGTACTCGAACACGACGATTGGGTTCAAGGTGTCGAAGACGCAGGCTTCTTCGACCATGTCGTCGTCATCACCAGTGGCGTCATCGTCGTTCGCAGTCGCGTCGTCGTCGTCGGCGGTCGCGTCATCGTCGTCCGCGGTCGCGTCATCGTCGTTCGCGGTGGCGTCGTCATCGTCCGCGACGACCCCCGGTTCGTTCCTGAGCACGGGCGGACATCCCCACAGGAGGACCGCGAGCGCGCCGAGGAGGAAGCGGGACGAGGTGACTGCGGGACCGGTCATTGGGCGACCTACCAGGAGATGGTGATCTCGCCGTGGCCTGACTGCTGGCCTGCCAGGGTGGACCCGTTGGTGGTCCCGGGGGCAGCGACGTAGGACGACCCACCGCCCGCGCCGGCGAACCCTCCGGTGCCGCCGCCATACCAGCCGCCGCCGCCCCCTCCGCATCCAGCACCATCGATGTAGCAGACCCCGCCCTCGCCAAACGAACCGGGGGTGTTGGGGTAGCCCGAGCCGGTCCAGCCCACCGCGCCGCCCGCCGTCTGCGTGCCCCCGTTGCCCGCGGGGAAGCCGGGATCGTTGGAGAACCCATCGCCGCCGATGAGCCCACCGCCGTCGCCACCGTCGCCGTCGCGGTCGCCCCAGCCACCCCCGCCGCCGCCGCCGGCCACCAGCAGTCGGTCAGAGAACGTGCTCCCGCGCCGGATGTCCGAGCCGCCGCCGCCGAGGCCACTGGCCCCGCTCCCGCAGCACTGGATGATGCCGCCGCCACCGTTGAACCCACCGACGGGTGTGGTGCTGGTCACCAGCGATGCCCCGCTCCCACCGACGTACACCTCGAGGGTCTCGCCGGGGGTCACTGCGACTTCGCCATAGGCGTAGCCTCCGAGACCGCCGACGGCGAGGACGCTGTCTCCGTCCCCGCCGGCTGCGCCATAGGCGTCGACGAAGAGGGTCGTCACCCCCGAGGGAACCGCGAAGGACTGCACCCCGCCGGTGTAGGAGAAGGTGATCGTCCCAGGGGAGGCGTCGTCGTCGTCACCGGTCGCGTCGTCGTCATCGCCCGTCGCGTCGTCGTCGTCACCCGTCGCGTCGTCGTCGTCACCCGTCGCGTCGTCGTCGTCGCCCGTCGCGTCGTCGTCGTCACCCGTCGCGTCGTCGTCGTCACCCGTCGCGTCGTCGTCGTCACCCGTCGCGTCGTCGTCGTCGAGGGCGCTGTCGTCATCGTTCGCGTCGTCGTCGTCGTCGCCTCCGCCCCGACCGCGAAGGGAGAGGCACCCTCCAAGGGAAAGGGCGAGCAGGAGCACGAGCAGAGAGGTGAGGCGCGAGGTCATGGCGCAGACGATATGCGACGCGCCGATCCCAGACCACCGAACCGAGCGGGCGGTCTCGCGCCCTACTTGGGAGGCGCGTCCGGCGACAGCTTGATCACCAGCCGAAGGACGTCGAGCCCCTCCGCTTGCACGCGGGGAAGCAGGCGCGCCTTCATCCCCAGGGCCTGCTTCTGCCAGTGCAGAGTGTCCGCCTCGAGCATGAGCGCTCCGTTCTTGCGGCCCACTGGGCGCACGTGACGCGCCAGGAGCTCTCCCGCCGCCCGCTCCCAGGCGGCGTGCTGCAGCAGCGCGTCCTCGAGACCCGCCTTCCGGAGGAAGCCGTGCAGCGCGCTGTCGATCCCCACGGTGGGCCGCGGCTTGCTCATTCGCTCGCCGCCTCGAGCAGCTGTGGGTGCCACGCCCCCTGCCTGAGGACCCGCGGGGGATCCTCGACGACGGTGAGGACCGTCGATGGCTCTCCGCCCGGGCACGACCCGGCCGCCAGCAGCAGGTCCGGCGACAGGGACTCCAGGTCGACGGCGGCGAGGTCCACGGGGGGAGGGCTCCCGGCTGGATTCGCCGAGGTGGAGAGCAGCGGCTCGCCCAGGCGCCCGATGAGCTGCCGCAACGCGGGGTCTCCGGGCACCCGCACCGAGACGGTCGAGACCACGCCGTCTGGGCCATCGCTCTCACCCAGCAAGCCCTTGGGCAGTCCTTGCCGCGCAGGCCCCACGAGCGTCAGCGGCCCCGGCCACTCAGACGTCCCCAGGATCAGCCCCACCGGCGGAACCTCAGACCAGAGCGAGAAGGCCATCTCCCGGGACGCAGCGAGCACGAGGAATGGCCTCCCAGGCGGGCTGCCCTTCGCCGCCCGGACCCGCTCGATTCCAGCCTCGCCAGCCGACAACACGCAGCCGATCCCGAAGACCGTCTCGGTGGGGTAGACAACGAGGGCACCGCTGCGCAGCGCGGACAACGTGGGGCCCACGTCGTCCCGATGCAGCGGCCACGGAACGCGGTGCATGGAGTCTCGCTAGCGGTTCGCGTGGCGGCGGGCGACCTCTTCGGCCAGCTCCGCCGACGCAGCGTGAATGGTCTCGCGCATGGCCGCCCGGTCGTCCTCGAGGGCCTGGCGAAGCGCGTCGTCCGACAACGCCATCATCTGAATCGCGAGGTACGCAGCGTTTCGGGACCCCGGGCTTCCAATAGCCACCGTGGCCACGGGGATCCCGGGGGGCATCTGCACCGTGGCCAGCAGTGAGTCGAGCCCGTCGAGCGCCCCGTTGATGGGCACCCCGATGATCGGGAGTGTCGTCGCAGCCGCCGCTGCCCCCGCGAGGTGAGCGGCGAGGCCCGCCCCGCAGATGATCACCTGGATGCCGCGCTCCCGAGCCGTCGAGACGTACTCGTGGGTGGCGTGCGGCGTGCGGTGGGCAGAGCTCACCTTCCACTCGTAGTCGATTCCGAAGCGGTCGAAGACGTCCGCTGCGCGACCCATGACGTCTCGGTCGTTGATGGAACCCATGAGGATGGCGACGCGGGGCTGGCTCATTGTGTGGTCTCTCCCTGAAGGGCTCGCCAACCGATGTCCTCTCGGAACGCGGCGCCTTCCCATTGAATCATTCGTACGACGTCGTAGGCCCGGGAGCGCGCCTGCGCGAAGCTGTCGCCCCGCGCGGTCACTCCCAATACCCGGCCCCCGGAGGTCACGAGGTCGCCTTCATCGAGCCGAGTGCCCGCATGAAATACAACAACGTCCTCGTCGTCCACCGGAATCCCCGAGATGGTCATGCCTTTGGGGTAGGAGCCCGGGTAGCCGCCGGACACCATGACCACACAACAGACTGCGCCATCACGTACCGACGGCAAGGGCTGGTCGGCCAGCACCCCGCGGGCCGTGGCATCGAGCAGCGGGAGGAGGTCCGAGGTCAGCGCCAGGATCAGGGGCTGGCACTCCGGGTCCCCGAAGCGGCAGTTGAACTCCACGACGCGCGGGCCAGTGGACGTGAGCATCAAGCCCGCATAGAGCACACCCCGGTACGGCGTCCCGTCGGCCACGAGGCCACGCGCGGCAGGCTCGAGGACCTCCCGCACCGCCTGGTCGATGAGGCCCTGGGTCATTGCGGGCACGGGCGAGTAGGCCCCCATGCCTCCGGTGTTCGGGCCCTCGTCCCCATCGAAGCGGCGCTTGTGGTCCTGCAGCGGTGGGAGGACGACGACCGTCTCTCCATCCACCAGGGCCAGCAGCGAGGCCTCCTCCCCCTCCATGAACTCCTCGACCACCACCCTCGCGCCGGCGGCGCCGAAGCGGTGCTCGCGCGCCATGGCCTGTCCCGCAGCCACGGCCTCCGCGCGGTCCATGCAGATGAGCACGCCCTTGCCACCCGCGAGCCCGTCCGCCTTGACGACCACCGGCACCGGGCAGCTGGCGAGGTGCGCGATGAGCGCCTCGCCGTCATCGAAGACGTCGTAGGCCGCCGTGGGGATGCCGTGGCGGGCCATGAACTCCTTGGCGAACGACTTGCTGCCCTCCAGCTGGGCCGGCGCGGCGTCGGGGCCGAACACCGCAATGCCGGCGGCGCGCAGCGCGTCGGCGAGACCGTCGACCAGGGGTTGCTCGGGCCCGACGACGACGAGATCGATGCTTCGGGCCTCACACGCCGCGACGACGGCGCGATGGTCGGTGACGTCGAGGGGGAAGCTCGGGGCCACTGCCTGGGTGCCACCGTTGCCAGGCACGCAGAAGACCTGGGAGCACCGCGGAGATCGGGCGATCGCCCAGCTGAGAGCATGTTCGCGACCGCCGCCACCAAGCACGAGAATCTGCATGGCGCGGACCCTAACTCACCAGGAAGCGGGCTCCACCGCGATCCAAGATCTCCCGCGAGTCAGGAGGGGATGTCGTACTTCGCGCGCTTCGGCAGGATGGCCTTGGGGTCGCCGTCGAGGGCCTCGTCGAGCTTCTCACGAGCGTCGTCGTCGCGTCCCGCCTTCGTCAGCGCAGCTGCCTGCCGGGTGAGAGACCAGGCGCCCTTGCCGCCATAGGCCATGCCTCGCTCGAAGGAGCCGAGGGCCTCGTCCACCTTGCCCGAGGAGAGGAGCGCATCGGCGAGGTACACGTACAGCACTCCGCTGCTGTTCACGACGCCCATCACTTCGCGGAAGTAGTTCACCGCAGCGCTCGCACGCCCCTTCTTGTGGGCGATCAGACCCTGATAGAACAGCGCCCCACCGGCGCGAGGATCCTGTTCGACCGCGGCCTTGAGGAACGCATCGGCCTTCTCGTCCTTGCCCGCGTGGAAGAGTGCGACACCCACCGCGGCGTTGAGTTCCGGGGCGAAGTTCTCCCCCTCGAGGGCCTTGAGGAAGACGTCCGCGACGGGCTGGGCCGAGGGCACCGGAGCCCACCAGTCACCGACGTTCCGGTCACGGACGTAGTCCAGCGGGTCATCCTTGATGTGGTCCATCAAGCTGGTGGCGGCGAGCTTCACGTCCCCCATCTCGCCCTTCACCTTGGCCGCCCACAGCGACAACGGCGTGTAGGACGAGTCCGTGTCGAGACCACGCTGGAAGGCCTCAGCGGCCTCCTGCAAGCGCCCCGCCTTGTAGGCGGCGTGACCGGAGTAGAAGAGAACCCGCGCGAGCTCGTTGGGCTCCAGACCGGAGTCCTCAGCCTTGCTGAACTCCGGCATCGCGTCCTGGGGACGACCCGCCGCTACGAGGGCGAGCCCACGCTGGAAGTGCGCTGCGCCGTACGTGCGGTCCTTCTTGATGACCTCGTCCGCGGCGGTGATTGCCTTCTGGGGGTTGCCCGACAGGCGGTACGCCGCGCTGAGGTGCGTCCCGATCTCCTTGCGCTCCGCGATACGAAGCTCCGGACCGTCTGCGACGAGGAGCTTCTCGAACAGCATCACCGCCTTCTGGGGGTTTCCCTCCACCTGGTAGGCGAGCACCCCCCGCGACAGAAAGGCCTCCTTCTCACGCTTGTTCAAGGCGATGGCGGAGTCGTAGTGCGAGATGGCGGTCTTGTACCGGCCGACCGAGCGGAAGATGTGGCCCAACCGGGTGTGGCTGGCGGAGCTCGCTGCGTCCGTCGCGATCTTCTTCTTGTAGTAGGCCACCGCCTTGCCGAGGTGCCCCGAGGCCTCCTCGGCCCGCGCCAGGGCGTACCAGACCTGGTGGAACTTCGGGTCCAGTTCGATGGCCTTGTCGAAGTGCCCCTGCACCTCGTCCGTGACCTCTTCCCCCCCGGCCATGGCTGCGATGCCGAGCAGGTAGTGCAGCGACGGGTCGGCGGCGTTCTTGCCGAGCGCCTCCAGAGCAATGCCCCGGCCTTCGGCGTAGTTGCCCGAGTAGATGAGGAACGCGGCCTTGCTGCGCAGCGTCGCGGCGGGGTAGTTGCCATCGGACTCCGCCATCTGGATGAGGTAGATGGCCTGCCGCTGCAGGTCCAGGGTGTCGTAGCCGCTCCAGGCGAGGAGGTTGTAGACCTCCGAGAGGCCGGTCAGGGCGAGCACGTTGGACGGGTCCAGAGCGACGGCCTTCTCGAGCTCCTTGCGGGCCTGGACGAGGTTGCCGTAGTTGTCCCGGAGCATGAGCGTGCGCCCGCGGAGGAACAGCTCCATCGAGTTGCCCGTGGCGCCCCTGTTCTGTTCGAGAAGCGTCATCAGCAGGTTGCGCGCGTCGGGCGACATGGAGGGCGAAGACGCCTGGTTGCTCGCGGAGAGGTCTCCGACCCTCTCCACCACCCTCTCCAGGGTGGACTCGGGGAGGACGAGGGCGTGATTGGAGACGGCGTACCAGACACCGAATCCGATGCCCCCGATGAGGAGGAGCGCAATCCCCGCAACGCCGAAGCGGCCCAGCGCATCGCGAATAGGGGTCTTCCGACGGAAGTCGAGGTCCGTCGGGGCCCCCACCGGCGGTGCGCTCTTCGGCTTCTCGAAGTAGCTCCCGAACTCCTCGTGTGAGCCAAAGAGGCGCCAGGCCCCGCCGATGTGAGCGACCTCTTCGTCGGCGTTGATCTTCCGCGCGTGCACCCACTCGACGATGGTCTCGGAGGGGAACGGGCCGTAGACGTTGCCGTTGGCCTTGCGGATCATCCAGTCGGCGACGGGCTCGTCGGGCTCGGGCTCGAGGCCGGCGCCGGGCACGGGCCCTCCCTGTTCGGCGCGGCACTCGTCGCACACCGGGATCAGCTCGCCCTCCTGGGGCGTCATTCCCTTGCCACAGTTGAAGCAGTAGACCCGGTTGTCGGTGCCCCCGACGATGTTCAGGCCCGAGTCACCACCCCACACCTCCTCGGCGGGCGTGTCGCGGCCGCAAGAGGGACAGACGGTGCTTCCGCCGGGCTGAGCGAAGCTCGGAACTTCGTGGTCGAACCTGTGGCTGCAGTGAATGCAACTGACCTGCATGAACCCTCCGTCATGGCATACGCCGGACGTAACTCGCCTTGTAATCGGTAGAGAATTCTACCAATGAAGCCGAAGTCGTGCCGGCGCCGCTGGTCGACCGGTCGGGGAAGGGCTGCAGGCCCCGTGCAAACTCAGTGACGGAAGTGGCGTGTTCCGGTGAACACCATGGCCAAGCCGTGCTCGTTGGCGGCGCCGATGACCTCGTCGTCGCGGATGGACCCACCGGGCTCGATGACGGCGCAGCACCCGCTCTTCGCGGCGGCGTCGAGACCGTCGCGGAACGGGAAGAACGCATCGCTGGCGAGGACGCAGCCAGTCGTGTCGATGCCGGCCTTGCTCGCCTTGAGGACCGCCAGTTCGCTCGCGTCGACGCGAGACATCTGCCCTGCGCCCACGCCGATGGTGCGGGTGCCTTTCACGAGCAGGATGGCGTTGGACTTGACGTGCTTCGCCACCTTCCAGGCGAAGTCCATGGAGGCGTGCTCTTCGTCCGTGGGGGCCCGCTCGGACACCACGCGGCGTTCTTCGGGCCCGCCCTCGTCCCAGTCGGACACGAGGTACCCGCCCATCACACGGGCGACGTAGTGCGCTCCCGAGCGCGGCTCACTCATCTCCGGCACCACGAGGAGGCGCAGGTTCTTCTTGCGCATCATCTTCGCCGCCGCGTCCTCCTCGAAGGCCGGCGCGAGGATGACCTCGAAGAAGTGCTTCCCGATGCGCTCCGCCAGCTCGAGGGTGAACGGACGGTTGATGGCGAGGATCCCGCCGAAGGCCGAGATGGGGTCGCAGGCCAGCGCGTGGTCGTAGGCGGTGATCAACTCGTCCGCCGACGCCACTCCCGAGGGGTTGGCGTGCTTGATGATCACCGCGGTGGGCTCGGTGAACTCGAGCACGATGCGCAGGGCGGAGTCCGCGTCGTTGATGTTGTTGTAGGAGAGAGCCTTGCCATGCAGCTGCTTCGCCTTCGCCAGCGACGGCCCGCTCCAGCCAAGCTCGCCGTAGAACGCGGCGCGCTGGTGCGGATTCTCGCCGTACCGCATGTCCTGGATCTTGCTCATGGGCACGCTGAGGCGCGCTGGGAAGGGTGCGTCCTCGGGCTGGAGCCAGGCCGCGATGGTGGCGTCGTAGCCCGAGACGCGGGCGAAGGCGTGGCGGGCCAGGCTCGCGCGGGTGGCGCCGGTGACGGAGCCGTCGTTGTCCTCGAGCTCGACCCGGAGCATGCCGTACTGCGCAGGCTCGATGACCACGGTGACGGCGGTGTGGTTCTTCGCCGCGGCGCGAATCATCGTCGGCCCACCGATGTCGATGTGCTCCAGGGCCTTTGCGAGGTCGCAGGAGGGATCCGCAGTGACCGCTTCGAAGGGGTACAGGTTCACCACCACGAGGTCGATGGGTGGGATGCCGAGCTCGCCGGCCTCGTCTGCCTGATCGTGCCGGCGGTACAGGATCGCGCCTTCGAGCTTCGGGTGCAGCGTCTTGACCCGGCCCGCGAAGATCTCGGGATGCCCCGTGAAGTCCGCCACCGAGGTCACCGGGATGCCGGCCGCCGTCAAGGTGCGGAGCGTGCCGCCCGTGGAGAGGATTTCCACCCCGCGGTTCGCGAGGTCCTGGGCCAACTCCACGATCCCGGTCTTGTCCCAGACCGAGAGAATGGCGCGTCGAATCGGAGTGTCCTGCATCGTCTCTCCCGGCGCTCAGCGGGGGATGAGGATCCCCCAGTGGGCTACGAGCAGGGTCTGGGGACCGACAACCGAGCCGGTGACCCAGATCCGCGCGCCATGCTCGGCCCTTAGTTTCGCCAGCGGTTGCCCCCGAAGGGCGAGCCGCGTGCCCGTCACACTGTCCGCTAGCTGGACTCCCGACTGGTCGACGATCAGCCATCCGACCAGCGGGCGAAGACCGTCCCCGGCGTCGATGATCTCGAAGTCCTTCACGCGCACCGTGGTGGTGGTGCCCGCACCGACAACAGAGACATAGGCCCCGGGGATCCTCGCCAGCTGATCCAGCAGTTGGCGAGGCCCGGCAAGGGTACGGATCAAGCCCTGTTCGTCCAGCCTGATCGCGGCATCCTCGGAGGAGGTCACGACGATGCCGCGGATCGGCGCAGTCCCCTGCCCCGCCCGGGTCGTGGCGCAGCTGGGGAGGAGCCACAGAAGACAGGCGATGACGAGGAGATGGCGTGTCACGAGCGGATCCTTGCAGCCTTTTTTGCCTGCTGCTGAATGAGACTGCGACCTGCTCCGTCTGATGTGCATGGACCCGTTGTTCCCTGGTGCGCCCCCGAGCCGCGCCCTATGCTTCACCCGCTCCGTGCCCCGGGGCGGCGGACTTGACCCGACCGTCCCGCGGAGGACCCCGACCATGACCCGTCCCCGACCCTCTCTCTTCCCTCGTCTCACCTCGTTGTTCACGGCGATGCTCGCCTGCGCCGCCATGATCGTGGCGTTCGCGCCGGGGGACGCCGAAGCCCATCGCACCGTCACGATGTACGAGTACGACGGCAACCACCCGATTCCGGAGCCCTTCGACGGGTGGTGCGAGGAGGCTGGGATCCACGTCCACTCCTACTATCTCGACCCGGACGAGTTTCCGATCTACGAGGTCGACGGGGTCATCCACTTCATGGGTGATCCCATGCTGTATGGGTATCAGGGCAACGTGAACTGGTACTACGACCCCCACCCGGTGGGTCACATCAGCAACCACTGGTGCATCCTCGAGGGGCCGCACTCCCACCGCTGGTCACCCGTCTGGGGCCACCGCCACTACGGGCGGCCCTACTGGAGCACGCACGACCGCTACTACGTCTACACCGGGCTCTACGACGGCTGGTTCACCTACTCGTGGGACCTCTATTACACGAGCGTGTGGGGCGTCCACATTCGGGTCGTGAATCGGCACCGGCACCACTACGGTCACCACCACCCCGTCTACCGCTACCAGGACCGCAGCTACCGCCGACCGAGCTACTCCGGCCGCCATCGCCACCGAAGCAACCACTCGTCGGCGCGGCCTCGTGACTCCTGGGGCGGAAGCGCCGACAGCAGCCAGGCGCGGCCTCGAAACGACCGGGACCGAGACGACCGTGACCGCGCGCGGGGCGAGCGATCCGACAGCTCTCGCTCCTCGGGGGCGGCAAACGGGCGCGCCACCTGGGACGGCGGCAGCCGCGCCGGGAGCCGGGACTCCGTGGGCCACGACAAGCGCGCCTACGGCGAGCGCAGCGACAGCAGCCGCACGTCGCGAGAGGCAGCGGCCGACTCCCAGCGTCGGTCCGCGGACTCTTCGCGCACGAACGACCGTGCACGGAGCCGGGCCTACGGCGGCGGCACCTACGGCGGAAGCTCGTCGAGCAAGAGCTACGGGTCCAGCCGACCGAGCAGCAGCTCCCGGACCTACGGCGACAGTTCGTCGAGCAAGAGCTACGGGTCGAGTCGCAGCAGCAGCTCCCGCACCTACGGCGGGTCCTCGTCGAGCAAGAGCTACGGGTCCGGTCGCAGCAGTAGCTCCCGCACCTACGGCGGAACCTCGTCGAGCAAGAGCTACGGGTCCAGCCGGCCCAGCAGCAGCTCGTCGCGCAGCTCGAGTTCCTCGAGCAAGAGCTACGGATCCAGCCGGCCCAGCAGCAGCTCGTCGCGCAGCTCGAGCTCGTCGAGCCGGAGTTACGGAACCCCGTCCCGCAGGAGCAGTTCCACCCGCTACGGGTCGGGAAGCAGCAGCCGGAGCAGTTCCAGTGGCGACAGCAGCAGCAGCAGCAGCGGCAGCAGCAAGAAGAGCTCTTCCTCGTCGAAGAGCCGGTCCAGCAGCAGCAAGAGCAAGAGTTCCAGCTCCAAGCGGTCGAGCAGCAGCTCGAGCCGAAGCAAGCGTCGCTGATCAGTGCTGCTGCGCCTGGGGTTGCCTTCCCTTCTCCTGGCGGTAGCCCCACTGGGCCGCGGCTGCGTCCCCGACACCACGACCTCGGTCGGGGCGGAACAGGCTGAGGCCGTCGTCGAGGCACCGACGCCGGAACCGGAGCCCGCGACCCCTCCCCCACCGGCCCGGGCCTCCCTCGCCCCCAGCGAGGTACGTCCAGCGGCCCCGGAGACCGCGGACGGGCAAGCCGGCGGCGCCGTGAAGGCGGCGATCGTGGCGCTCGAGGACGGGCGCTTCGACGACGCCCTGACCCTCGCCCCCCGCCTGGATGGCGGCCCCCTGGCCACCCTCTCCGACTGGACGCGAGCGCGCGCCCTGCGGGCCCTGGATCGCCCCGACGAGGCATTCACCGTGCTCAGCGCGGTGCCGGAAGGAGGCCGCTATTCGTCCGAGGCCCTCCTGGCCCGCAGCGAAATCTCGCTTGAGTTGGGTCGCGCCGACCAGTCTCTGGAGCTACTCGGCCCCCCGCGCGACGACGGGTACGACTCGTTCGAAGCCCGGGCGGACCTGATTCGGGCCAGGGCCTACGACGCCCGCCGGGGTAAGGGGGACGTGGAGGCAGCAGTGGCTGCTGCGAAGCGGGTCTGGCGGGGCGCCCCGGGCAGCCAGGCCGATGGTGACGCGAAGGTGCTCCTGGGAGCTCTCGAACCGAAGGTGGGGCAAGGACTCCGCCGCAGCCTCGTGGACTCGGTCGCCCGGGCGAAGAGCCTCGGGACCCGGCACGGCAAGAAGTCCATCGTCAAGCTACTCAGCGGCGAGACCGAGGCCATGGTGACCCTCGGCGCCACCGACCCGGCGACCGCGTGCACCGGCCTCTTCGAGCTCGGACGCGCCTACCACAAGCAACGCACCTACGGAGAGTCCGTCCCAGTCCTCTCCCTCGCCGACAGCCTCTGCGCGGGGAACGAAAAGGTAAAGACCGTCTACCTCCTCGCCCAAGGCAAGGCCCGCTCCGGCAACGTCAGCGGTGGCATCACCACGTTCGTCCGCCTCGCCGACGACCACGCCGAGCACACCTACGCCGACGACGGACTGTGGCAAGCGAGCCGGTTGGCCCTCGACGAAGGGCGGAACGACGAGGCCGCTCGCCACGCCCAGCGCCTCGTGGACGAGTTCCCCGACGGTGACATGCGCGGGAGCACCTTGTGGAACCTCGCTTGGAGCGCGCTGGCCGATGGCCGCCCCATGGACGCGCTGCCCTGGCTCGAGGTCATGGCCGCCGGGGACCCCCGCGGCCACGATCGAGAACACGTACTCCAAGGACGCTACTGGCAGGCCCGCGTCCTCCTGAAGTCGGCGCCCGAGCGCTCGGACGAGGCGCTGCGAGCCCTGGAGTTGCTCGCGACGGAGCACCCGCTGCACTGGTACGGCACCCTCGGGGGCTGGCTGCTCTCGGCGAAGGCGCCGGACCGCGCAGCCGCCGTCGACGCCGCCGTGCGGAGCCGAGCCGGGACCATGCAGGCGGCCGCGAAGGAGCCCGCCCGCTTCGAGCCGCTCCAGGAGTTCGTCGACCTGCCCGGAGTCACCGACGGCATGGTCCTGCTCCGGGCCGGACTGGGGGAGGAGGCCGCCCAGGAGTTCGCGCGGGCGCTGGGCACGAAGCCCCACGAGACATGGGCCGACCCCGCCACCCTGCTCTTCGCCGCCCACCTCTACGAAGAGGCCGGCGACCCAGCCCGCAGCCACAACCTGCTGCGCCGGGCCTGCAAGACCGCCTTCCCTGAGGCCGAACCGGCCCAGGCAGCCACCCTCACCCACGCCTGGCCACGGGCCTTCGCCGCAGAGATCGACGGACACACCGCCGACTACGACTGGGACTCGTTGCTGTTCCAGGGCTTGGTCCGCGAGGAGTCGGCGTTCTCCCCCACCGTGGTGAGCTGGGCGGGCGCCATCGGCCTGTCGCAGCTCATGTGGCCCACGGCGAAGGAGACCGCGCGCCGCATGGGTATCCGGGTCCGCCGCGCCGACCTCAACGACCCGTCGCTCAACGTGCGGATCGGCACGACGTACTTCGACGGCCTCGCCAAGCGCTGGAACGGCCACCTGCCCCTGGCGGTGGCCAGCTACAACGCGGGCCCCGGCGCCGTGAAGCGCTGGGTGGATGCCCGTGGGCACCTCGAGCTGGATGCGTGGGTGGAGACCATCCCCTACGACCAGACCCGCCACTACGTCAAGCGGGTCGTGAGCTCCTGGCAGGCATACGCCTTCCTGTACGGGGACACCGGCGGCTGGGTGCCGCTGCGGGTCGGCCCCGTGGCCCAGGCGATCAAGGGCAGCGACCCCACGGTGCCGCCCGCCTCATCCGGCGGCTGAGAGCGGTCGCTCCCGCGCATCCTCAGCGGGCGCGGAGCTCGCGTCGCAGGATCTTCCCGGAGGCAGACTTCGGGATGGACTCCACGAACTCCACGATGCGCACCTGCTTGTAGCTCGCCACGTGCTCCGCCACGAAGGCTTGCACCCCCGCCGCGTCGATGTCGGCGCCTGGAGCGCGCACCACGAACGCCTTCGGCAGCTCGCCCGCCTCGTCGTCCGGCACGCCGATCACCGCGGCATCGACGATGCGCGGCTCCGCCAGGAGCAGAGCCTCCAGCTCCGCCGGCGGCACCTGGAAGCCCTTGTACTTGATGAGCTCCTTGAGCCGGTCGACGATGAAGGTGTGGCCGTCGTCGTCGATGACGCCCACATCGCCGGTGTGCAGCCAGCCCTGCGCGTCCACCGTGGCTGCGGTTGCTTCTGGGTTGTTCAAGTACCCCTTCATGATCTGGGGCCCGCGCACCCAGATCTCCCCACGCTCGCCCCGGAAGGCATCAGTCCCCGTCTCCGGGTCGATGAGTCGGGCCTCGGTGCCGGCCACCAAGGTGCCCACGGAACCAGCGCGGTACTCGCCCTCAGCGATGGAGTGGGTCACCGGCGAGAGCTCCGTCATGCCGTAGCCCTGAGCCATGGAGCAGCCCAGGCGCTTCGCGGCCGCCTCGGCCACGTCACCCCCCAAGGGGGCGGCGCCACTGAAGATCTGACGCACGGAGCTCAGGTCGTATTGATCGATGAGCGGGTGCTTGGCGAGGGCGAGCACGATAGGAGGCACCAGGAACAGACGGGTGATTCCGTGGCTCTGGGTCAGCTCCAGCATCTGGACGAGGTCGAACCGCGGCACGGTCACGACCGTGGCTCCCGAACGCATCATCGCGTTCATGAGGATCTGCATCCCGTAGATGTGGAAGAACGGCAGAACGGCAAACACCACCTCGTCGTCCTTCAGGCTCATGTGCCCAAAGAACTGCTCGAGGTTCGCCACGAGGTTGTGGTGCGTAAGCATCACGCCCTTGGGAAAGCCAGTGGTTCCCGACGAGTACGGAAGAACGACCACGTGGTCCTTCAAGTCCACAGGCACCTGCGCGGGCAGGGGCTCGCCAAACAACGAGGAGAACGGCGTCCCCTCCCCGGGTCCGATGACGATGACCTCCTGCACATCGCTGTGCTTCGCTGCCTCGTTCGCGGTCTCGAGGAACAGCCCCACCGTGATGATGGCCGTCGCCCCGGAGTCGCGAAGCTGGGTGGCGACCTCCTCGGGGCCATAGGTCGGGTTCAGGGTCGTGGTCGTCGCTCCGCACAGGGCGAGGCCGTGAAACGCGATGACGTACTCGGGCAGGTTTGGGGCGAGCAGCGCCCAGGTGGTCCCTGGCCCCACTCCCCGGGCCGCCAGACCGCCGGCGAGGCTGTGAATCCGAGCGTTCAGCTCGGCGTACGTGATGACCCGTCCGGTAGCGCCCTCGATGAGGGCTGGCCGGTCGCCTCGGGCGGCGGCGCCAGCGAGGATGTACTCAGTGACGGACTGGTCGGGCACGACCGGATCGGGGCGGCTGCTGGTGTAGACGGTCACGGGCTCTCCTGAGTCGAGGACAGTGGGGGCGTTGCTCGCCCGGGGTCTAGATGAGGGCGCCGAGGCGGCGCACGACCTCGCGGTGCTCGTCGGCGGAGGTCGAGGCCCCCACGTCGCCGAGGGCCATGCCCACGAGCACCTGATCACCGTGGCGGTGGGCCACGTCGACGCGGGCCTCCACGGTGGTGCGCAGGCCGTCGTCGGGCAACTCGAGTTGCAGCTCGAGGCGTGCCCCTGGCAAGAGGGCAGGAGCGTCAGCCCGAGCGAGGCTCAATGTGAGGCTGCGACGGCTGAGTTCGACGAGATGCCCCCCGCCCCGGGCGCTCCATGCGCCCGCGGGCTCGAGCCAGCGCTCCAACAAGGTGGTGCGCCCCATGGGGCCGTCTTCGTCGAGGACCGCTGCGCTGATCCGCAACGAGACCCCCTCGGTCCGCACCGAGCGGAACAGGAGCGAGCCGCTCTCGAACAGACGCCGCGGAAGCCGCACGCTTGCAGCGACGACGGGCCCAGCGCTCCTCGACTCGGCGACGCCGGCTCCAAGAACAAAGCCCGACGCGGTGAATGGCCTGGAGTCGCGCACGCTCCAGATTCGGACGGACTCCCCCGCCTGAAGGGGCCGAAGCTCCCGGGTCAGGAGGTCGGAAGGCTGAGCCACAGCCAGCGCGGGGCGCGGACCGCCTTCACGGAGATCAATGACGTACGAGCGCCCCCAGATCCGGCGCCCCGGCAAGACCACGACGCAAGGCAGCATCTCGCGCGCGGCCCAACGCAGCGTGTCGCGGTCCGAGTCGTCGATGACCTCGGGCTCGTCGGACTCGCGATCGATCATTCGCCGCCCAGCACCCCGAGCTTGTTGAGGATCACGAGGGCGACCAGGACCGGCGTCACGAACCGGATGATCACCGTCCAGCCCTTGGCGAGGACGTCTCCGATGGGGCCGAGGGCGCGGAAGCCGGCTTCGCGATCCTCCTTCGTGAGCAGCCAGCCCGCGGCAATCGCGATGCCGAGCCCCCCCAGAGGCAGCATGTACTTCGTCGTGATGTTGTCGAGGAGGTCGAGCGCAGACGTCGACCGAGCGGGCCAGATACCGAGCCCCCAGATGGCGAACCCCGCTCCGAGGGCAGCCATCTTCCGGTCCAGCTTCAACGAGTCCACGAGGAACGCCACCACCACCTCGAGCAGCGAGATCGCCGAGGACCAGGCGGCAAACACCAGCAACACGAAGAACGCGAAGCCGAACACCTGGCCACCGGGCATGTCGGCGAAGAGACCAGGGAGGGTGACGAACACCAATCCTGGGCCAGCGCCGGGCTCTGCCCCCTCGTGGGAGAACACCACCGCAAAGATCACGAGCCCCGCGACCAGGGCGATGACCGTGTCGAGGATGGCGACGATGATGCCGTCGCGGACCACCGCGACCTCCGATTTGAGGTAGCTGCCGTAGGTCACCATGGCGCCCATGCCGAGGGACAACGTGAAGAAGGCATGGCCCAGGGCTTCGAGGATCGCGTCGGGCTTCAGGCCTCCGTCCTCCGCCCGCAGCAGACGGTCGAAGTCGGGCTTGAAGAGGAAGGTGAAGGACTCGCTGAGCCCCCCGGTGACCCCGACGTAGACGAGCAGGATCCCGAGGATCGCAGCCAGCATCGGCATCAGGACCTTGCAGGCCCGCTCGATGCCGCCGTTCACCCCGGCGGCGACGACGCCAACGCTCAGGACCATGAAGAACGTGTGCCAGGGCAGGCTCTTGTTCTTGCCGTACAGCGACCCGAACATGTCGCCGCCCGCCTCGAGCGGGAAGAGCCCGGCGTAGGCGAGGGCGTAGTAGACGGCCCAGCCTGCGACCACCGCATAGAAGCTCAGGATCAGGAAGCCCGATGCGACGGCCATGCCGCCCACGGCGTACGACACCGCAGCGCCCGCTGGCCCCGAGGACTGGGTGAGTTTCCGCAAGCTCCCCAGCACGTCGCTGCCGCCTCGGCGACCGATGATCAGCTCGGCGTACATGAGCGGCAGGCCCACGAGGGCGATGCAGAACAGGTACACGAGCACGAAGGCCCCGCCACCGTACTCGCCGGTGATGTAGGGGAACTTCCAGATGTTGCCCAGGCCTACGGCGGACCCTGCAGCGGCCAAGACGAAGCCGATGCGGGTGGCAAATCCACCTCGCGGCTGCGGCGCATCACTCATTGAGACTCCTCCCCCCTCAGCGGGGATGACGGCGCATCCTACACCGGGTCTGAGAGCCTCTCGTCGTCCACGAACCCCCCGGTCTCTCCCCCCCGGCGACGACGGTGAATGCGATTCACTCCATTGGCGTCGAGGTCGATGAGGTAGTAGCCCGCTGCCCGCTCGGGGAGGGGCGAGACCGCCGAGGTGGTTCCGCACCCGAGGATGACCACGTCCGTTCCGTCGTCGGCGGCGAGGGTCTGCCGGAAGGCGGTGTGCTTGTGGCCATGGAGGATGAGGTGGGGCGGCTGGCGCTTGAGGCTGGCGACCAGCTCGTCGATGTCGTCGAGGGAGTGTCCCGGGTCCCGATAGACCGTGCCGTCCGGCTCGAGCACCGGGTAGTGCAGCATGTAGACCACGGCCTGACCGGCAGCGCGGCTCTCCGCCACCAGGGCCTCCGCACGAGCGATGGCGCCGGCGTCAAAGCGACCCGAGGCGCGCAGTCCCGGGCGGCAGGGGTTCGTGGCGATGACGTCCACGTCGCCGAAGCGGAACCGCGTGGGCCAGTCCACGGGTCCCACCGAGGGGGGCGTCGCCGTCCACGAGCCGGCGGAGCCATCCCAGTCCCCTCCCGACATGAACGCGCCGAACGTCTTCTCCATGCGGGCGGCACGGTGAGCTCCGGTCGTGTAGACGTCGTGGTTCCCGGGGATGACGACCGATGGCAGGGTGTCCAGCAGCGGACCGAAGGCCGCGCGCGCCTCGGCGAACTCGGCGGGCGAGCTGAGGGCAGTGACATCCCCGGTCATGCAGAAGAGGTCCGGGGAGAAGGTCCTGGCGTCCTCGATGGCGGCGGGCACCACCGCGGCGGCGTCGAAGTAGTGGCGGCGCCCGCGAATCCACAAGTTCGCGAGCCCCAGCGTCCTCTTCCCGAGCTTTCCCCGCAGGGAGCTGGGACCGAGGAAGTGCACGTCGGTCATGTGCAACAGCCGCATCAGGTCTCCGAGCGCCAGTCGGCGCGGTTGGAGATGGCCTGGCGCGCCAGGGCGTCGCAGCGCTCGTTCAGTTCGACGCCCTCGTGCCCGCGCACCCAGTGCCAGACCACGCGCGGAATCCCGCGGAGTTCTCGCTTGATCTGTGCGATGAGCTCGACGTTCTTCTTTGCCTTCCAGGCCTTCGCGAGCACCCCGATGCCGTATTGCGAGTCCGTGTGCACGACGAGAGTGCGACGCACCGGCCGGCTCAGCTCCTGCAGTCCGTGAAGAATGGCCGTGAGCTCGGCGATGTTGTTGGTTCCCTGGCCCAGCCAGGAGGCGATCTCCAGGCGCGCGTCGCCATCGATGAGCACCAGCCCCGAGCCCGCTGGCCCGGGGTTCCCGCTGCACGCGCCGTCGGTCCACAAGTGGATGGCGTGCTCGTCCTCGATGTCCGAGGGGCCACCCCCGAAGATCGTGGAGTTCGCCTTGGCGCCGCTCTTCTTGCCGCCCCGCCCCCGCGTCGAGGGGTTTGCCTGGGCCGCGGGGCCTTCTTCGGGGGTCGCGCCCGGCAAGGGCTTCACCCGATCGGCGAACGTGGTGTAGCCCTTTCCGCCGAGGGCATAGACGACCGTCGTCTTGCCAGAGCTGTCCGCCTTGATCTTGCCGTCCGCGCCCGCCTCGGCCCACACGTCCTTGCCTTTGAACTTCACCTTGAGCCAGCTGGCCATCACTCTCCCTGGGTTGCGGGCGGTGCCGCGAGCTCCTTGCGTGCTGCCTCTCGTATGCGGCCCCGGGTGCGCAGGTCCCACAGGCCCATGCCGGGCTCGGGGTAGTCGTGCGCGCGGAACCAGTCGATGGCGTCGGCGAGGGTCTCTTCGATCGGACGACGGGTGTAGCCAAGCTCCGTTTCGGCTCGACTGCAGTCGTACGTGAGGTGCTGCGAGGTGTACATCACCGCCTTGCTGTCCACCAGGGGCTCGGTGAAGCGGCCCACCTGATCTCCGATGCGTCCCAGGGCGCGCATGAACCAACCCGGCACCGACAGCAGCGGCCGCGAGACCTGCCCCACCTCGTGGGCCAGCTTCAGAAAGCCCTTCATGGTGAGGTGGTGCCCGCTCAGCAGGTACCGGCCCCCATCGGGAGCGTTCTCGAGGGCGAGCAGGTGGCCCCGCGCCACGTCGCGCACATCGACGGCGTTGACCGAGCCCGGGCCCGCCGCGAAGTAGGCGCCACCCAGAGCACGCAGAAGAAGCATCCCCGTCGGGGTCGGCCGGTGGTCCCCGGGGCCAAAGGGCATGGCCGGGTACACGGTCACCACGGGCGCGCCGGCTCGCTGGGCAGCTCGCACGCGCCGCTCGGCGTAGTGCTTGCTCAAGATGTAGTGCGCGCAGCGTCCATGCTGGTCGAACTCGGTGTCCTCGTTCGCCGGGGCGAGGCCGGCCGGCACTCCGAGGGCGGCGATGCTCGAGGTGTAGACCACCCGGTCCACGCCGGCATCTTCGCAAGCGCGCAAGACGTTGGCCGTGCCCTGCACGTTGACGTCGTACAGCGGCGTCCAGTCCTTCATCCAGAGCGAGTAGATGGCGGCCATGTGCACCACGATGGAGTGCCCCGCCACCGCTCGGTCCAGCGCCACGAGGTCTCGCACGTCGGCCACCGTCGACGGCAGATCCATCCGGTCAGTGGATGCGCTCGACTCCCCCGGCGCGAGCATCACGGTGACCTCGTACCCCGCGTCCCGGAGCTGCTCGCTCACGTGCCTCCCGATGAAGCCCGCGCCCCCCGTCACGAGCACCCGGGTCACGACTGGTCTCTCCCCACCGACTCCAGGCCGAACCGCTTGATCTTCCGCCAGAGGGTCGCCTTGCTGATCCCAAGCGCCTTCCCTGCTTCGGTGCGGCTGCCCTTGAACAGATGCAGCGCCGCTTCGATGTGCCGGCGCTCCATCTCCTCGATGCTCGGGAAGCGAGCCTGTTCGAGCTCTCGATTGAAGGGACCACCGCCCACCGCCCCGGGGCCCGTCAGCGGGCGCCACACCGCGGGACCTCGGCTCTCCCCTACCTCGCGGGGGCCCACCGCCGGTGAGGCCGAGCGACCGAACATGGCCGCAGGGTCGTCCGACCGCGCTGGGTTGGGCTGACGCTCGGAGTCCCAGGAGACCCGAGGACGCGGACGTGGAGCGGGCTGAGCCAACCAGCCCCCGCTCGGCGTCGTGCTCCACGAGCCGGTGGTCGACTCCTCCGCTCGGCGGGGGCCCCGATCGAACGACGGCAGGTCCTCCCGATGCAGGATGGGCCCGCGGGCCAGGGTCACCGCGCGCTCCACGGCGTTCTCGAGCTCCCGCACGTTGCCGGGCCAGTGGTGCGCTTTCAGCGCGCGCATGGCCTCTTCGGAGAAGACCTTCACCTCGGACTTGAGCTTCCGCGAGTATCTCTGCAGGAAGAACGAAGCGAGGAGCTCCAGGTCGCCGTCCCGGTCCCGAAGCGGAGGAACCTCCACCGCCACGATGTTCAACCGGTAGTAGAGGTCTTCGCGAAACGAGCCCTCCTCGATCATGTCGACGAGGTCGCGGTTGGTCGCCGCCACCAGGCGCACGTCCACATTGACCGAGCGGGTCTCCCCGACCTTGCGCACCTCCCCCTCCTGCAAGAAGCGCAGCAGTTTCACCTGGGTGGCGAGGCTGGTCTCACCCACCTCATCGAGGAAGAGCGTGCCCTTGGAGGCCTGCTCGAAGAGGCCCATCTTGGTGCGGATGGCCCCCGTGAACGCGCCCTTGGCGTGCCCGAAGAACTCCGACTCCTGCAGCGTCTCGGGGATGGCGCCGCAGTTCACGGCCACGAAGGGGCCGTTCTTGCGAGGCGACAGCTGATGGATCGCCCGGGCGACGAGCTCCTTGCCGGTGCCGCTGTCTCCGATGACCAGGGCCGTGGCGTCCGTGCGCGCGACCTGGGTCACGAGCCGCATCATCTGCATCATCGCTGGGCTCGACCCCACAATCTGGGTGGGCCCGTCGGGCTCGGGGACCTGGCCTTCGAGCTTCTGTTCGAGGGACCGCACCTGCTCGGCGAGGTGTGCCTTCTCCGACGCGCGCTCGGCCAGGAGCAACACCTCCTCCCCCTTGAAGGGCTTGGTGATGTAGTCGTACGCGCCACCGCGCATCGCGAGCACCGAGCTCTCCACCGAGGAAAACGCGGTCATGATCACGACCTGGGCCCGCGGCTGGATGGACTTCACCATCTCGAGAACCTCGAGGCCGTCGTAGGGGTAGCCCAGCCTCAAGTCGGTGAAGACCACGTCGTACTCGGTGCCCTGAAGCTGCTCCCGCGCTTGCTCACCGTCGCTCATGACATCGACTTCGTAGCCCTCCTTGACGAAGAGCTTCCTCAGGAGCTCCAACGTCGAGGCCTGGTCGTCAATGACGAGGATGCGGGTCACGCAGTGCTCCCCCTGGGCTCCGAGAAGAGGGCCTTGAAGGCGACGGGCAACACCACGCTGAGGATGATGGCCAGCAGGACGATGGCGCTCTCGGCCGCTTCATCGAGGATCCCGAGGCTCCCGCCCAGCTCGGCGATGGCGACGAGCAGGGTCAGCGGGGCTCCGAGGAGGAGCGCGACGCCGAGCGCATCGCGGGGGCTGACGTCGCCGCGCACCAGGAAGATGGACGGCAGGAGGCGCGCGGTCACGATCAGGAAGGCGAGGATTCCTGCCTTGCCGAGTCCCGGGAGGGAGAGCTGCGCCAAATCGAAGGACACGCCGACGGAGATGAAGAAGATCGGGATGAAGAACCCCGACGAGAGCGCGCTCATCTTGTGTTCGAGCACATGCACCTCGCGGAACACGAAGCGGAACACGGCCCCCGCGATGAACGAGCCGAGGATGGCCTCGACCCCCAGCACCACCGCCAGGGCCGTGAAGATGAAGCAGATCACCAGGGCGAGCCGGACGCCGACCTCGCTGGCGTCGTGGGTCTTGAAGACGCGTTGGAAGACCCCGGGGTGCCACCACGCCCACCCGCGCAGGTACCGCAGAAACACGCCACCGGCGACGAAGAGGGCTGCGAGCTTGCCGACGTCGATGAACAGCTGGGCCGAGAAGCCCACGCGCGACGCCACTCCAAAGACGGTCATGGAGATGAGGGTGATGAACTCCCCGATGGACCCCACGAGCAGCACCCACTGCCCCACGGGTGCGGTCAGGAGCCCTCCCTCGCGGAGCACTGCGACCCCGAGGCCGACGCTCGTCGCGGCCAGGACGACCACGTAGAAGACCGGCAGCTTGAAGATCACCACCAGGCCCAAGGACACGATGCTGAAGCCGGCGGCGACGCCCAGGCCCCGTAAGAGCCCTGCCCGGCCCCCGCGCTCGATGGCGGAGAAGTCGATCTCCAGCCCGGCGCCGAACATGAGGAGGATGAAGCCCAGCTCAGCGAGGAGATGCAGGACCTCTTCGGGGGCGCCGTGGTGGCCGATGCCGAAGATGCCGATGACGATGCCGTAGGCGATCTGGAGAATCGCTTCGGGGACCCCGAGGCGCGGCGCGATCACCGGCGCGATGGCCGAGCCGATGACGAGGAGCAGGAGGAGGGCGGCTACGTCGGTGTGCACGCGATCAGTCCCGGGTGAGGAGGATCGCGCTGCAAGGGCAGCCGAGGACCATGCGCAGGCCGATGTCGGGCTGCAGGTAGCTATTGGACTGGCCACGGCCTCTCGCGACGACGAGCAGCTCATGATCTTCCGCGAGCTTCTGGACCTCGCGGACGGGGTTCCCCTCCATGAGCAGGCACTCGAGGTCCACCTCGAAGAGCCGGGCGAGCTCGTTCACTCGTGCCTGGACCTTCTTCGCCGTCTCCTCAGCCCGGTCGCCGCCGATGAATCGCGGCGGAGAGACGTGCACAGCAGTGACTCGGGAGCCCAGCAGTCGAGCGATGTCGAAGGCGAGCTCGAGACCGCGCCAGCTCGAGGCGCTGTCGGCGACGGCCACCAGAATGCGGGAGTAGGGATGGGTCCCGCGGGCGATGAGCAGGGGCGCGTGCGCCACGTCGAGGAGCGAGCGCACCGAGGCCATGCCGCGCTCCTTGAGCAACCCGCGCTTCGGCGGCGGGAGCACATAGATCCCCGGCTGGACCTTCAGGAGCGGGCTCAGAGCCTGAGGCGTAGCGCTGCCATCCCCCCGCATGCCGTCGGCGAGCAAGTGCACCGGCCACGGCTCCGAGGTCCCCGCGGGCTCGTCGGGCAGGGCGACGCGCATGAACGAGGCGGTGCTCGTCACCTCTCGCAGCCAGCGCGCCTCTTCGGTGGTCGTCGCGTCGTCAGGGGGGGCCCACAACATCACGGTGCGTCCGAACTGACGGGGGAACTGGGCCCCACCGAGTCGGAAGTAGGAGGCCACCGCCCCCAGAGTCTCGGGCTCTCCCACGAGCAGCACCTGATCGCCCGCATTGATGACGGTGTCGCCGTGAGGGATCACCAGATGCCCGTCGCGATAGATGGCGGCGATGAGATAGGCGCGCGTCGCGATGTCCTTGATCTGGTTCCCCACGACCGGACTGCCCGGCAACACCAGCACCTGAAGAATGTCCCCCTGGCCCAGGCCCACCTGGGATGTGGTCACCACCACACCGGGGATCCGGCTGACGATCGCGGACGCCATGGCTTCGGGGGCCGAGACCGCGCGGGCTCCCAAGGCGACCGCCTCGTGCACCCGGCTGGGGTCCCGCAAGCGGCACAGGACTTCGGGGACGCGGGCCTTGACCGCGAGCCGAGACGCCTCCAGGTTCACGTCATCGTTCCGCGTGGTCGCGATGAACGCGTAGCACGCGTCGATGCCCGCCTCCTTGAGCACCAGGCCCGAGGTGCCGTCGCCGCGGATGTAGCGGGCGTCGGTCAGGCCCTCCTGCAGCTCCCCCTCGGGCAGCTCCTTCTCGATGAGGGTGACGGACATCACGTGCACGACCCGGCGCGCAACGTCCTGGCCGGTGTGACCCGCGCCGACCACTACCACTCCGTGTCGGCCATCCGGCCGCCCGGTCTCCTGCTTCCCCATGTCGCTCATTGCACCGATGATAGTCCACCGGAACGACCGGGACCCGCGCTGGGTGGCCGACCTCCTGCGGGACAGGGTTGTGCGCCCCCAGCCCCAGCACTACAGTGCCCGCCGCCCGGATGCCAGCCCTGGCAAAGAAGGCCGGCAGAGACCTATTGGTGGGGCCCCCGCAGATCAAGCGCGCATTGGACGAGGTGGCATGAGCAAGCAGAGCGAACGTTGGTTCGACACCCTGGTCGAGTCCGGGCGCCGCAAGGGCGGCACTCTTACCTCCGACGACGTCAACCAGGCCCTCCCCAAGGGCATGACGGACCCCGAAGCCATCGAAGAAGTGATGGATCGGCTGTCGGAGCTCGGCGTATCAGTCACCGACTCCGAGGCGTCCGCGGCGAAGGTGCGCAAGGCCGCCCTGAAGAAGAAGACCGACGCGCTCTTCGACATCGCGCGCCGCCGTCGCGAAGAGGACCTGCACGCGAGCCCCCGCCCCGACCCCCTGCGGGTCTATCTGCGCAAGATGGGGGGCACCTCGCTGCTCTCCCGCGACGGCGAGGTCGAGATCTCGCGGCGCATCGAGTTCGGCGAGACCATCGTGCGTCGCGCGCTGCTCTCCACGAGCTTCGGCGCTGACTTTGCGGCCCCGCTGCTCAACAAGGACGGCCCGGTCCCGAAGGCGAAGCGCGCGCTGCTCGACGAGCTCGCTTCCCTGGAGACCCAGTACCTCGACGTCGTCGCTCAGCAGCCCGCGACCGGCTCCTCGCCCGAGGTGGAGGCTCAGTTCTTCGACCTCCTCGAGACCATCCACGAGCAGAGCTTCGACGTGTTGACCAAGCTCGGCATCGTGCGGAAGCACCACGTCGCGATGTTCGACACGTTCAAGGAGCAAGCCGACGCCATGCTCGACGCCGAGCGGCGCGCCTGGGGCGGAGCGCGGCGGGCCGGCATGAGCCTTCCCCAACTTCGCGAGACGCTCGCCCACGTGCGCAAGGCCCGGTCTCAGAAGAAGTCGACCCGGTCACTGATTCCCTCGGACGACCTCGCCTGGTTCGAGGAGCTGCTCGCCGAGACGGACCGTGACGTGGCCGAGGCCGCAGCCGCGCTCGCCCTCGATCCCGAGGTCTTCAAGACGCTCTACAACCGCCTGCGGGACGCCGAGCAGGTGGCCGATGTCGCGAAGACCGAGATGGTCGAGGCCAACCTGCGGCTCGTCGTCTCCATCGCGAAGAAGTACACCAACCGCGGCCTCGACTTCCTGGACCTCATCCAGGAGGGAAACATCGGCCTGATGCGGGCGGTGGACAAGTTCGAGTACCGGCGCGGATACAAGTTCAGCACCTACGCCACGTGGTGGATCCGGCAGGCCGTGAGTCGGGCCATCGCCGACCAGGCGCGCACCATCCGTATCCCGGTCCACATGATCGAGACCCTGAACAAGGTCATCCGCACATCGCGGCAGATGACGCAGGACATCGGACGAGACCCGACCCACGAGGAGCTCGGGGAGCAGCTCGAGATGCCGCCCGAGAAGATCGAGGCGATCCTCAAGCTGAATCGGGGGCCCATCTCGCTTCAGACCCCCGTCGGTGACGAGGAGGACAGCCACCTCGGCGACTTCATCGAGGACACCACGGCCATCTCCCCCGCCGATGCGGTGGCTGCGTCGTCCCTGAAGTCCCAGACCGACAAGGTGCTCGCGACGCTCACCCCCCGCCAGGAGCGGGTCCTGAGACTCCGGTTCGGCATCGGCGAGCTCGCCGACCACACCCTCGAGGAGGTCGGACGGGACTTTGGCGTGACCCGCGAACGCATTCGGCAGGTCGAGGCGAAGGCTCTGCGCAAGCTGCGGCACCCGAGCCGCTCCAAGCGCCTGCGCCCCTTCACCGAGTAGTCGTGTCCACCCCTGCCGTGATCCTGGCGCTCCTCGGAATCGCCTGGGTGATCGCCATCGTGTGGTCCCTCGCCTGGACACGGGCGTTTCGGGCCCCCGACGGCGAGGTCCACGCCCTCCCCAGCGCCGACGGCTGGACCGTGTTCGTCCATCGGTATCGGCCCATCGGCCCGCCGCGCGGGGGTCCCCCCGTGGTGCTCGGGCACGGGTTCACCATGAATCGCTGGTGCTGGTCCCTGAGCGAGGCCGGCTCGATGCCGTTGGCGCTGTCACGTCTGGGCTACGACGTCTTCGTGGCCGAGTATCGCGGCTCCGGTCGAGGCCGACAGCCCGACGCCCCCTCCCTGTACTCGCGGCGCCCCGGAGGCTTCGACGGGTGGGGCTTCGACGACCACGTCGAGCTGGACCTGCCCGCCATCATCGACGGGGTCTGCGCCATCACCGGCGAGGAAGAGGTCCACTGGGTGGGGCACTCCATGGGGGGCATGCTCGGATACGCCTACGCGCTCTCCACCGGCGGCCGGCGCCTCGCGAGCCTGACGACCCTGGGCTCACCGACCCGCTTCGCGCACATCGTCACCCTCTTCGGCCCCACGGGCCCCCTCGCCTGGCGCGCGCTGCACTGGCTTCACCTCGTGCGGATGCGGCCGTTCCTGTTCCTCGCGCTCCCCTTCGCCATCTTCGCCCCCGGGGTGACGATGCGCACCTCGGGCACCCCGGAGTTCCTCAACCTCCAGGAGCGCATGTCGCTGATGTGCGAGGCGTTCGAAGACACCTCCCCGGCCCTCGCCGCGTTCTTCATCGACCACTGGCGCGAGGACCGGAGCCTCGTCCCCGGAGGAGCCGGCCCGAGCTTCGCGGACCTGCCGGTGCCCACCCTGGTGGTGGCAGGAATCCAGGATCGGCTCGCCCCTCCGAGCGCGGTGCGGGTCCCGTTCGATGAGTCGGGCGGTTGGGGTGAAACCGAAGAGGCCCCGGTGGCATACCGTCTGTTTGGGGACCCTGAGCTTCCGGCCGACGTGGCCGGTCCGCCGCTAGGCCACGCAGACCTGATCTCGGGAGAGATGGCCATCCAACACATCGTGCCTCTTCTCGACGAATGGCTTCGTGGCTGCGACCTCGGCTCGGTTCGAGGACTCCGACTGCACCCCGCTGCGCTGCCCACTCCCGCGAAGGCTGTTTGATGCTGACCCTGCCCACTCTGGTCCTCGGTGCCTACTTCGTCACCGTGGGGATGCTCAGCATCTTCGGCATCCACCGGCTCACCCTCGTCATCCTCTACTACTGGAACCGGCGCAACGCCGCCGCGGTCACGGCGCCCGTCGCCGACGCCGACGCCCCGACGGTGCTGGTGCAGCTCCCCGTGTTCAACGAGCGGTACGTCGTCGAGCGCCTCATCGACAGCGTGGTGGCCCTCGACTGGCCTCGAGACCGCCTCGTCATCCAGGTCCTCGATGACTCCACCGACGACACCGTCGCCATCGCCAAGGCCGCCGTCGATGCCTGGGCCAGCAAGGGCATCCAGATCACTCACGAGCGCCGCGCGGACCGAGTGGGGTTCAAGGCCGGGGCCCTCGCAGAGGGCTTGCGACGGAACGATGCGCCCTTCATCGCCGTCTTCGACGCCGACTTCGTCGTCCCCTCGGACTTCCTGCGTCGGGTGATGGGCTCGCTCGTCGAAGACGACTCCGTCGGCATGGTCCAGGCCCGCTGGACCCACATCAACCGGAGCAGCACCCTGCTCTGTCGTGCTCAAGCGGTCTTGCTCGACGGGCACTTCATCATGGAGCACGGGGCCCGCTCGCGAAGCGGCCGCTTCTTCAACTTCAACGGCACGGCGGGCGTGTGGCGCCGCACCGCCATCGACGACGCGGGAGGCTGGTCTCACGACACCCTCGTCGAGGACCTCGACTTGTCGTACCGCTCTCAGCTGGCCGGGTGGCGCTTCGTCTACCGACAGGACATCGAGGTGCCCGCGGAGCTTCCCGAGGACGCGCGCGCCTTCAAGAGCCAACAGCATCGTTGGGCAAAGGGCTCCATCCAGGCGGCCCGCAAGCTGCTCCCCGTCGTCTGGAAGGCTCCGGTCGACCTGAGCCGAAAGATCGAAGCCAGCTTCCACATGGGCAACAACCTCGCCTACCCACTGATGGTGGCGCTCCTGATCGTGCTGCCGGTGGCGTTGCACTTCCGGGTGCGCAGCTCTCTCCTCGTGGGACTCGCGGTGGACTTGCCCATCTTCGTCTTCGCGACCCTCAACCTCGCCATCTTCTACGCGCTGTCGGAGAAGGAGGTCGGCGGCTGGCGAGCGTTCTGGACGCGGCTCCCCCTCGTCCCCTTCGTGTTGGCCCTGGGAGCAAGCCTCACCCCCAACAACGCCCGCGCCGTCACCGAGGCCCTCGCGGGGCAGGAGTCGCCGTTCGTGCGCACTCCCAAGAGCGGCGGCGCCGACGCAGTGCGCTACCGACTGCCGCTGAGCGCGCAGACCCTGGTGGAGATTGGCTTCGGGGTCTACTACACAGCGACGCTCGGCTATGCGCTCTTCCGCGGCTTCTGGCTGGCGGTCCCCTTCGTGGGCCTCTTTGCTCTGGGCTTCCTCCAGCTGGGGCTGGGCTCTCTCGTCAAGCCGTCTCCGGCGGCCGCCGCACCAGCCACGCGCCCAGCGCCAGCGCGAGGGGAATCCCATACTCGACCCACGGCACCCACCCTGGAGCCTCCCACGGTCCCCCCGCAAGTTGCGTCGTCCACGCGAGGTACGACAGCGGAAGCAGGGCGCTGAGGGCCAGCAGAGGCGGCGACGGGATCAGCGGCAGCAGCACGACGATCCAGAGGCCGTACCAGGGGTGCACCACCGGGGAGAGCACCAGCAGCCCGGCGAAGAGCAGCAGGAAGCCCCGCGCGGGCTCCGGGCCGAGCCAGGTCAGCCACGCTGCCCAGAGAAGGAACAAGACGCCGACGACCTTGCGCGCCGGGTGATACCCGATCAGGTCGGCCAGCAAGGCGTGCACTGAGCCGTTGTGACCCCAGTGCTCCACGTAGGTGCCCAGAGACCCCACGGGCAGCGTCCCGTCCATGGCAAAGGGCAGCGCAAAGAGCACCGCCATGACCGCCGCGGTGGCAAGCCCCAAGAAGGCCTGGCCCGGACGCCCCTCGCCCAAGAGACGTCGCGCAGCAAACCAGGCCGCCGCACCGCCCACGTACTTGGTGGCGATGGCGGCTCCCCACAACAGCCATGAGCTCATACCCCGCCGGCGCAGTCGCCAGGCGAGCAGGCCGCCAACCAGCGGCAACAACGCCAGCGGCTCGTAGTGCCCCGAGGCGGCGACCTCCGTCACCGCCAAGGGATGCCAGGCGTACAGCACCAGCCAGCGAGGGTCGCGGCCCGACACCACCAGCAGGGTGCCCAGCATGGCGATGAGCAGACAGTCCACGGCCACCATGGCGGCGCGGAAGAACCGAGGCTCGGGCGAGATGCTGGCCAGCATCGCGAACACCCACTGCGTGGCCGCCGGGTAGATGGCCGGGAGCTCCTTGTGGTTGATCTGGCTCCACTCGGGCGAGTCCAGAGCGATGCGGGTCAGGGCTGGGCTGTCTGGAGGCATGTCGTATGGGTCGATCTGCATCGACACCATGCGCCCCTCCCAGACGTAGCGGTAGACGTCGTCCGAGAGGGTGGGGCCGGCAAACAGCAGGACGGGCAACCGGAGCAGCAGCCCCCAGACGAGGATGGCCAGGACCACGCGGCGTCGCCCAAGGGGGTGCAGCCCGCGCCCCCGCGCCGCCGCGACGCCGATCAGCCCGAGGGGAATCATCCCGAGGGCGCACGCCGCCAGGTACGCCGGCACGTGGGCCGCCAGGTCCCCCACCCACGCGACGCCGCACGCCGCCAGGAGAGCGAGCAGCCCCGCCCCGTGCAAGAGGAGGCGGGCCGCTCGGTTCACCGAGTGCCCGGTGGAGAGATCGCGTAGCGGCCCCGCAGATGATTGGCGCGGATCCGCAAGACCTCCTTGAACATGCGCCAGGTGTCCCGCACGGGCTTCACGGAGCTCACGTCGTCGTAGTACCAGGTGATGGGCACCTCGATCACCGACAGCCCGAGCCTGCGGGCCAGGTAGAGCACCTCGACATCGAAGGAGAAGCCATCGATGGTCTGGTGCGGGAACAGCGCGTCCGCGGCCTCGGCCGTGAAGCACTTGAACCCACACTGGCTGTCCGCGATGCCGGGCAACAGCGTCGCCTGGATGAGGCCATTGAATACGCGCCCCATGACGTGCCGGGACTCGGGCTCTCCCACCCGATGCGCTCCTGGCCCCTCGCGGGTTCCGATGGCCACGTCGTAGCCATCGAGATAGGGCGGCAAGAAGCGGTCGACCTCGTGCACCGGCATCGAGAAGTCGGCGTCGCAGAGGAACCGGTACTTCGCGTCGCTGGCGAGCATGCCCGCCTTGACTGCGCCTCCCTTCCCGCGGTGCGGCTCCCGCTGGAGAATCAGCCGGGGTTCGTCACGCGCAAACTCCTCGACCACACCACAGGTTCCGTCCGCGCTCCCGTCGTCCACCACCCTCACCTCCCAGGTGGAGTGCGTCGCGCGCATGTGCTCGAGCACCCCCGGAAGGGTGCGAGGGAGACGCTTCTCCTCGTTGTACGCGGGGATGATGAGCGCGAGGGTCGGGGCGGATTCTGAGATGAGGTTCTCCGACGGGAGTGGACCGAGGTTGGCCGCGAATCGTAGAGCGAACGCGCTCTGCTCGCTTGGTGGGGCCCTGTGGTCTTGCCGGGCGACAACCCGAGCATTAGTGTGCGCCGGGCCGGGCGTACCGCCGCGGCAGACTTCGGAGCATCCAAGATGAGCGATTCCTCGACCTCTTCGGCCCTTGGCCCCACCGGCATCGCCTTCGGGCTCGGCATGGCCATGGTGGGACTGATCTTCGGCTACATGATCGGCACCTCCCGGAGCTCCGGCCCCTCGGACGCCGACCTCTCTGCGCAGATCGACAAGGCCGTGGAAGCGCGCATGTCCGGCCAGGACAAGGCCCGGGTCGTGAACAACTCCGGCGGCGAGCTCCGCAAGCTGTCCGACGCCGAGAAGAAGGAGCTGCTGAACAAGAAGAAGGCCCGCTCCGAGCCCGCAGCCCCCGCCGCTCCCTTGGACTCGCCGTTCCTGAGCGGCGACATCAAGGGCAGCTTCGGCGACAACTCTGCGGCGCTGGAGCAGTATTCCCAGGCCGTGGCTCTCATGGCCCAGGGGAACGCCCGCAAGGCCCGCCCCACGCTCACGGCGCTCCACAGCCAGTCCGATGGGAAGGCTTGGCGCGAGCAAGTGGGCGTATTGCTCGCCGACGCCCGTGTCTCCGTGGGAGAGGTGGCTGAGGGCCGCACGATGCTCACCGAGTGGCGCGACGCCTACCCCATGAGCAAGCACATGGCCCTGGCGACCATCGCCGAGGGCAAGGCCGTGATGAAGGACGCCAAGCGCATCGCGGACTCGCCAGACGGTGGCCTCCCCCCCGCCAAGAAGAGCTCCTACAACGACGCCATCACCCTGTTCGACAAGGCCATCACCGGCTGGCCCGAGGACCCGTCGCTCGAGCAGGCGTACCTCAACAAGGCCGCGCTGCTGGGGGAGATGGGCCAGATGGACGAAGCCGAAGCAGCTGCCTCGGAGCTGGCCGGCAAGTTCCCCGGAGCGAAGCAGGCGCCGCGCGCCCTGTTCAACGTCGCCCGGGCCGCCTTCGACGACGAGGACTACCCCCGGGCCGAGCGCATCTACACCAAGCTCGTCGAGGCCTTCCCGAAGGACCGCCTGAGCAAGAGCGCCCGCAGCAACCTGTCCTCCCTGAAGCTGCTGGGCAAGCCTGCCCCGGAGCTCGACATCACCGAGTGGGTCGGCGACGACCTCGGCACGATGGCGAGCATGAAGGGCAAGCCCACGCTCCTCCTCTTCTGGGCCACCTGGTGCCCCCACTGCCGCAAGGCGATGCCCGGCATTGAAGAGAATGTCTGGCAGAAGTACCGGGACCAGGGGCTCAACGTGGTCGCCGTCACCAAGAACAGCCGGGGCCAGACCACCGACAAGGTGCGGGACTACATGACGGAGAACGGGTACACGATGCCCGTCGCCATCGACCCGGGCACCACGTCGCGCAACTACGGCGTGAGCGGAATTCCTGCGGCGGCCCTGGTGGACAAGGACGGCAACGTGGTCTTCCGCAACCACCCCTCGCAAGTCAACGACGCCCTCATCCAGAAGCACCTGTAGGGGCATCGGACCGGGCCATCGCTCGGCAGGAGACGTCCCTCACGAGCCGACCTCATCGGCGGCTCCGACGGGAGTCTGAGCGCCGCGACGAACACAGTTCATCCCAAGAGGAAGTCAATTGTGAGCTCGAGGCTCTGCGTGTCCTGTCCCCAGATCTCCAAGTCCCGGTGGAAGAGCAACGTCTGACCCTGGACCCTCTCCTGCCACCCCTCGTCCGTCTCGAAGACTGAGGTGACCGGAGTCCACCACACGCGCATGGGTTCAGGAGTCTCGAAGACGATGGCCAGCTCGGTCTCGGTGTCCTTGATCTCGAGCCACGTGACCGTGCCGAGGTCCTGGGCCCCATCGATGAGCTGGTAGGTGCGCTCGTCATTGTCTTCGAACGCCGTCGCCCAGAGGTTCAGGTCCTCTCCCGACGGGAGCCCGAACGTCCACTCCAGCCCATGCCAGAGGGAGGCGGTGTCGCGCGAGCGGTTGGCGATGCTGTGCTCGAGGACCATGCGCGCCCGATGGGGGTCGAACCGATACTCCTTGGTGATGCGGAGCAGCATGGTCTTGTCGACATCCTTGGCGACGCCGCTGCGAATGACCTGCACGACGCCGAAGGGGCTGTCCGGGAGCTCGGGGGCCGAAATGCGGGCCAGCTCGAAGCGCCCCTTCGCGAAGTCGCCGAGCTCGCGGAACTGGCGGTGAGCGTACGTCTCCAAGGTGGTCTCGGGGCCCAGGATGTGGTCCTGGAACGCTCCTCGGGGCACGCGGTCCACCCGGCGCCGCGCGAGCTCGCGATTGCGGCTCGGCAAGGGAACACCAGGATTGGTCTTGGGGACCGCGCGGATGCGCTCGCGGGACAGCTCCTGGCCTTCGACGAGGACCACCTCGTTGCCGACCAGTTCGTCGTCGTAGGGCTCCTCCACGGGCGAGAGGGCCGTGAGGAGCGGAATGCCCTTCCGGCGGAGGTCGAGCTCCCAGAGCGAGCCTCCGTCCGCCGCGTGCACCACCGCGGAGAGGTGCTGGGTCATCACGATGGCCTCGTTGTTGCCGTCGGAGTCGTAGTCGCGCGCGCCCCCCCAGAACCCGTGCTTCGCCGGGTCGCCCAAGGCCTTCTCCACCATGCGCTGGGCTTGCATCAGCTGGCGCGTGGTGGCGATGCGCAGAGCGGGGTCGTAGATGCCGGCGTGGCCCTTGCCGCGGTGCCAGAAGACCGCGTGTGACTGGGCCCGCCAGAGGGCATCACAGGCCCGTTCGAGCACCTTGCGCGCGTGCGAGTCCGTCTTGCTGACCCGCTTCGCGATCTGCCGATCGCTGAGGATATTGCGCAGCCGATCGATGGAGTTCGACACCGACAGCATGCGTTTGTGCAGCCGGTTTGCCTCGCTGTACTTGATGAGGAAGTTGTCGAAGATGACGCGGTCCACGTGGTACTGGACCATGCTCCACACGTGGGCTTGGTCGAGGCGAAACTGCAGGTAGCGCCTGCGTTCTCGCGCCTCGGCCGTGCACGCCCACTCGGCGAGACCGGGGTCCGCCCCGGTCAGCAAGCTCACCGGGCCCCGGGTGGGGAAGGTCTCGAACGCCCGCTGCAGGGTGATGGTCTTGAGCCAGTGCCTGTTCTCGGAGAACAGAGGCCCCAGCTCGGCGAACCGGCCGCTCTGCACGAGCTCGTCCCCGTCGAAGGCGAGCACCGCGATCCGGTCCCCTTCCCCCTGGTGGGCCTCGTTCGCCCGCTCGAGAATCTCTCGCGCTCGGGTGTTGCCGGCGTGGGCCACGGTCTTCGTGAGTCGACGGTCGATGGGAAACACCGACACCGAGTTCCCGGCGCGGTGGTTGACGAAGTGGCCGTGCACGAGCCCCGGCTGGAGCCCGGCCCCAAAGAAGAGTGCGTCGTCGGCAAGTGTGTAGCGAACACCGGCCTGGGACAGCACACCAGGCAGAGTCGGGTCCCACGCCCGCAGGGCGAGCCAGGCTCCCGTCGGCAAGGCGTTCAGGTTGCGCTTGAGCCAGTTTCCGGTGAAGCGAAGCTGCCCCACGGCGTCCCGCTCGGGGACGGATCCGAGCACCGGGCTGAAGAACGCGCCGCCCAGGAGCTCGAGGCGGCCCTGCTGGGAGAGAGCGGAGATGCGGCCGAGGAGCTTCGGCCGGTGGGCGATGGCGTGCTCGAGGAGTCGGCCCGAAATGTGGACGACCAACGACAGCCGGTCGTCGTTCTCCAACGAGCGGATGAGTGGCTCCACCGCGTTCTCGAACCTTCGATCCATGGACACCGCGCTCGCGGTGTACGGCTGGTCGAAGCAGAAGACGCAGGCGAGATGAAGACTCGACCGCACGATGCTCCCAGGGCCCCCTCGTAGAGAGGCCTGTGTAGCCCCCTGGCGAGTCTATCCGATGGAGGCGCGGGAGTCAGATGGGACCAAGCGGCGTGGCGGCCCACGGTAGACACTGAACATGTGATCAGTGTAGCGTCACGAAACGAGGTACCGACCCATGCGCCCCCTACGACTTCTCCTGCTCGCGGACACCCACATCGGCTTCGACTGCGCCGCTCGCCCCCGGGTGAAGCGGCGCCGACGAGGCCCTGACTTCCTCGCAAATCTCACCGAGGCCCTGGAGCCAGCGCTCCGGGGCGAGGTCGACGTCGTGGTGCACGGGGGGGACTACTTTCATCGACCGGGGGTGCCGGACGCAGTGGTCCGGGACGGCTATCGCCCCCTCCTCGAGGTCGCCGAATGCGGAGTCCCCGTCTTCATCGTCCCAGGGAACCACGAGCGAAGCCGCATGCCGCTCCCGCTCCTGCTCGTGCACCCCAACATCCGGGTGTTCGATCGGCCTCGCGCCTTCTCGGTCCGCGCCGGAGGGCATCGCCTCCAGATGGTTGGCTTCCCCAACATCCGCAACGTCGCAGAAAAGGGCCTCGCCCGGGTCTTCGCCGGGGTACCTCTCGACGAGGGGGCGGACGTCCGGCTCCTCTGCATGCACCAGGCCTTCGCCGGGGCCCAGGTGGGGGCGCAGGACTACACGTTTCGGTTCGGGGCGGACGTGGTCGCGGCGGAGGACTTGCCGACGGGCTTCGCCGCAGTGCTCTCAGGCCACATCCATCGCGCCCAGGTGCTCGAGGAGAGCCTCGATGGGTCACCGTTGCGTTGCCCGGTCATCTATCCGGGCTCCGTGGAGCGCACGTCGTACGCAGAGCGGGAGGAAGCAAAGGGGTACGCCCGGCTTCAGTTCGCCGCAGACGGGAACGGCGGCCGGCTCCTCGACGCGGAGTTCGTGCCCCTCCCCGCTCGGCCGATGCTGGCTCTCCCTCTGCACGTGCGAGGGCTCACCGCTGCGAGCGTCGAAGCGGTACTGAGGGACCGGATCGCCGAGCTGCCCCAAGACGCCATCGTGCGGGTGCAGGTTCTCGGCTCCCCGGAGGCGGACATCGCGCGCGCGCTCACTGCGGCTCGACTCCGCAAGCTGGCTCCTCCGACCATGAACATCGACATGCCGCGCGGTCGCACGATGGTGGGGAGGCACCGCATCGACTGAGCGGGGAGCGCGACCGTCGGAAGGCCCGCCGGTTCCATGGCCGCTCACCGGCGGTGCTAGAACTCCGTCCACCGTGCTGTGCCCGCCCATCATCATCCCCGCCGCCGGACTCGGAACGCGCCTGCGCCCCCTGACCGACACCACGCCCAAGGAGTTGCTGCCGCTGGGAGGACGCCCGGCGCTGTTCGGAGCGCTCCTCGAAGCTCAGGCAGCCGGCGCCGATGATGTCTGCGTCGTGATCGCGCCTCAGAAGCAGACCCTCGCCGCTTGGGTGGAGGAGGAGGCAGCAACCGGTACGTGGGGCTTCCGCATCACGACTGCGGTGCAGGAAGCTCCCACCGGCGTGCTCGACGCTGTGGAGCGCGGCCGAACCGTCCTGGGCACCCCTGGGCGCTATGTGGTCCTCTTTCCCGACTACGTCCACCTGCCAGACCAGCGAGGGCTCTCGCGCCTCCTGAGGGCAGCCCACGGTCGGCCGGGGACGTGGTTTGGACTGCGGGCGCCCCAGGCGGAGGCGAACGCGCGCATGGGCGGCACCGCCGCCGTGTGGACCGAGCCGCTGGGGGACGCGGAAGGATCGTTCCGCATCTCAGCCGTGGAAGAACGAGTCCAGCCGCCGCCTCATCGCAGCACCTTCGCGGTCCTGCGGTGCGCCGCCCACCAGAGGCTCATCGACGCAGCGCCCCCAGACGACGCGCGCATGCCCGCCCTGCTGAGCGAGCTCGCCCGTCAGGGCCTGCTGTTCGGAGCCACGCTGGGCGGAGAGGTCGTGGACCTCGGAGTACGACCGGGCTACGACGACGCCGTCCGACGGTTCACCACGGGAGAGGCCGCCTGGCGACCGTGAGAGACTCTCGGGGCGTGCGCCTGGCCAGACTCCGCCGTCCTACCGACCGGCGACCAGCGCCTGCGCCGACTCCAGCGCCCAGTCCAGGGTGCCGCCGGGCATGAGGCCGAGGCCGACCGTCACCAGCACCGCTGCCACGAGGGCGACCCGCACCGTCCATGCCTGGCCCGTCGCCTTGGCCGTGCCCGCGGGGGCGTCGCTCATGAACATCACCACGATGGGTCGCAGGTAGTAGGCCACGGAGATGGCCGACGTCAGCAGGCCGATGACCGTGAGCCACACATAGCCCTCGGTGACCGCCGCGCGGAAGATGGCGAACTTGCCGAAGAAGCCGGCCAGCGGCGGGATCCCCATGAGGCTGAGCATCGAGATGCCCATGACGGCCCCCACCAGCGGCATCTTCGTGCCCAGGCCCTTGAGGTCGTCGAAGGTCTCCACCTCGTAGCCGACGCGGCTGAGGTAGATGAGCACCGCGAAGGCCGCCATGTTCCCGAAGGTGTAGGCGGCCGCGTAGAAGAGCACCGCCGCGCTGCCGGCCGAGGATGCGGCGAGCACGCCCACCAGCATGTAGCCGCCGTGGGCCACCGAGGAGTACGCGAGCATGCGCTTCACGTTGTCCTGGGTCAGCGCCATGGTGTTCCCGAGGAACATCGTCAGCGCCGCGACCACCCAGAGGATGCCCTCGAGGTGCAGCGCGTCGAGGACCTCGCCCCCAAAGATGCGGAGCAGCACGGCGGCCGTGACCGCCTTCACGCTGACGGACATCCACGCGGTGATGGACGTGGGGGAGCCCTCGTACACATCGGGCGTCCACATGTGGAACGGCACCGCGCTCATCTTGAAGAGCAGGCCGATCATGGCGAGCACGCCGCCGAGCAAGGCGAATCCAGGCAGCTCTCCGGCCGCGCTCGCCGCGTTCACCGCCGTCACGACGGCGTCCAGTCGGGTGGTGGCCTCCCCCGTGTAGATGCCCACGAAGCCGTAGAGCAGCGCGAAGCCCATGAGCATCACGGCCGTGGCGAAGCTGCCGAGCACGAGGTACTTCACGCCGGCCTCCACGGACCGGTCCTCCCACCGCAGCGCGGCCGCGAGGCAGTAGAGCGGGATGGACATCAGCTCGAGGCCCACGAACACCATCACCATGTCGGTGGCGCTCAGCAGGTAGAGCATCCCCGTGGTGGCGAAGAGGATGAGGGCGTAGAAGGCGCCGGTGGGCAGGCGCTGGTTGCGCAGCCAGCCGTCGCTGAGCAGCACGCCCAGGATGGTCCCCAAGAGGGCCACCATCTTGAAGGCGTCGCCGAAGCGGTCGACGATGAAGAGGCCCTCGAAGGTCTCTTGCGCGCCCGTCACGTCGCCGCGACCGAAGGCGATGAACGCTCCCGCGGCGAGCAGCCCCACCAGCGTGATGCCGAGGTTGATGCCCCGAGGGTCGTTCACGTCGCCGCGCGGATCGTCCTTGCCAGCCTCACGAGGCAGGAACGCGTCCGCGAGGAGGACCACGATGCCCGCCGCGATGAGCAGCAGCTCGGGGACCATGAGGCCGAAGTCCATGGAGGGAATCACTGGTCACCTCCCTTCGAAGCGGAGTCCGGTGAGGCGAGCGCCGCCGCGTCGCCGGTGTCCGAAGACACGGGGTGCTCCGCGCGCCACTGACGCTCGGTGTGCCCCGTGACGGACTCCCAGGCCTCCCAGGACTGCATGCCAGGCGCGCCGAGGTCCGCCGGCAGCGCCGCCGTCGTCGTCTCGCCGTCCTCGACGTACTCGATCCAGGCGTCCACCGTGGGCTCCATCGCGTCGATGAAGGGCTTCGGGTAGATGCCGAGCCAGAAGATCATGACGAGCAGGGGCGCGAACACCGCCATCTCACGGGTCGTCAGATCCGGCAGGTGCAGGTTCTTCTTCATCGTGACCTTGCCGTAGAACACTCGCTCAATCATCCAGAGCAGGTAGACGGCGCCGAGGATGACTCCCAGGGCGGCCCCCGCCGGGATGGCCCAGCTGCCGAGGAATCCAGCGCCTGCAGCCGCGGCATCGCTGGCCCACAGGAACGCACCCAGCAGGGTGAGGAACTCGCCGACGAACCCGTTGGTGCCGGGCAAGCCGGCCGAGCTGAGGGCCACGATCACGAAGACCACCGTGTAGACGGGCATGACCTTGGCGAGGCCGCCGTAGTCCCAGATGCGCCGGGTGTGCGTGCGCTCGTAGACGACGCCCACGAGGAGGAAGAGCGCGCCGGTGCTGATGCCGTGGTTGAGCATCTGCAGGATGCCGCCTTCGACTCCCTGGGAGTTGAGGGCGAACACGCCGAGCATGATGTAGCCCATGTGACTCACCGAGGAGTACGCCACCAGCTTCTTCATGTCCGGCTGCACCATGGCGACGAGGGCGCCGTAGATGATGCCGATGACCGCCAGGGACATCATCACCGTCGTCCACTCGGCGACGGCGCCGGGGAAGAGCGGCATGCCCGTGAAACGGGTCGCCGCGAGCGAGATCATCCTGCCTTCGCGGACCATCCCCGCCGCCGTCACGATCTGGCTCGGCGGCATCCCCGCGATGGGCCCGACCTTTCCCTCGTCCGTCATCTCGCCTCCTC
>JAGSHC010000256.1 GCA_023954745.1 Deltaproteobacteria bacterium
AGGCGTACTGGAAGCTCGGGCGCTTCCTGCGCCTTCGTGACCACAAGGGCCCGTTGTCGCTGTACATCGGCGACGAGGAGAGCGCCGACTTCGACCTCGCGCTGCAGATCACCGCGCGCTACGGCGATGCACCGGCCGAAGAAGAGGCCACGCTGCTGGTCTTGCACCAGGAGGAGGTGCTGCGAACACACCAGGCGGTTCCCCTGCCCAAGGGCGACGAGCTGGCCTGGCTGATCACGTAGCTCCAGCCCCTTGCTCGGCCACCAGTCGTGGCCGGACGTCCCCCACCAGGTACAGGCTGCCGGCGACCAGCAGCTCGTCCCCCGGGCCGAGAGCGGCCATCGCGCGCTCGACGCCCTGCGGGGGGGCGGTGACCACCTGGGCGCGGCCCCCAGCGTCCCGGATCTCCTGGGCCAACTGGCTTGGTTCGGCGAAGCGCGGCGTGCTCGACCCGGCGGTACACCAGACCTCGTCCACGTGCGGAAGCAGCGCCGAGACCAGGGGCTGGCGGTCCTTGTCGTTCATGGCGGCATAGAGCCAGATCCGACGACGGGGGCGAGAGGTCGCCGCGAGCTCGCGCTCCAGCGCCCGGGCTCCCGCAGGATTGTGAGCGCCGTCGAGCAACACGCCAGCCCCGCTGTTGCCGAGGGGCAGGCGCTCGAGACGCCCTGGGACGCGTGCCTCGAGCAAGCCTTCTCGGAGCGCCTCGTCGGACGGCAGGGCGATCCCGGCCCGCGCGCAGAAGGCCTCGACGCTGGCGAGGGCCACGGCGGCGTTGTCCACCTGGTGCGCACCTGCGAGGCCCAGGGTGATTCCGTCCAACGTGAGGGAGGGGCCCACGTAGCGCAGCCCCCCGGCGCCTTCAGTGATGGAGAAGTCGCGCCCCCGAAGCCAAAGCGTCGCGCCCGCGGCGGCGACCTCTTCCAGGATCGGCCCCAGACGGTCCTCGCGCTTCTCTCCCACGACGACGACGCCCCCCTCAGGAGCCGCGCGCGCCTTCGTTCGCGCGATGTCGAGCAGTGTCGGGCCCAGGTGCCGGACGTGGTCCATGTCCACGTTGGTGAGGGCCAGGACGTGGGGCCCGCAGGCGCGAGTCGCGTCGAACTCGCCGCCCATGCCCACCTCGATGACTGCGCAGTCGACCTCCTCGGCGGCGAACAAGCTCAAGGCGAGGGCGACACCGAGCTCGAAGAACGTGATGTCCTGGCAGTCCGGGGCGGGGTCGAGGCGCGTGGCGACCCACCGGCCGTGCTCCTCGAGCGCCTCCTGGGAGACCGCCACCCCATCCAGTAGAAATCTCTCCCGATACTCCGTCAGGTGCGGTGAGACCGTCGATCCCACCCGCTGCCCGCCCGCGAGCAGCATCGCCGACGCCATGGAGACCGTCGAACCCTTGCCGTTCGTGCCAGCGACGAGGAGCGACGGGTAGCTCTGCTGGGGGTCGCCGAGGGCGGCCAGGGCCGCTCGGATGTTGTCGAGTCCGAGCTTGATCCCCTGGACCTGGGCGCGCTGCAGCCAGGCCTGCAGATCGAACGCAGTCAGGTCGGTCCCTGGCTCAGTCGAGCAGCAGAGAGAGGATGGTCGTGATGCGACTCCTCAGCTCCCGACGATCCACGATCTGGTCGATCATGCCGTGTTCACTGAGGAACTCACTGCGCTGGAAGCCTTCGGGCAGGACCTGGCGGATCGTCTGCTCGATGACCCGGGGGCCGGCGAAGCCGATGAGGGCCAGGGGCTCTGCGAGGTGCACGTCGCCCAGCATCGCGAAGGAGGCCGCGACTCCACCGGTGGTGGGATGGGTCAAGACAGAGATGTAGGGAATCCCCGCGTCTCGAATCCGCGCCAGCGCCGCGGTCGAGCGGGCCATCTGCATCAGGGAGAGCACGCCCTCCTGCATCCGGGCGCCACCCGAGGCGTTGATGATGATTGCGGGGCAGTTCTGCTCGAGCGAGAGCTCGAAGAGACGAGTCACCTTCTCGCCCAGGACCGACCACATCGAGCCGCCCATGAAGGCGAAGTTGAAGGTGCCGATGGCGACCTGCCGCCCGTTGATGGTGGCCAGCCCGTAGATGAACGCGGAGTTCTCACGCGTCTTCGCGATGGCCGATGCCAGGCGCTGCGGGTAGGGCTTGCTGTCGACGAAGCCGAGCGGGTCCGTGGAGGTCAGATCGAGATCGCGCTCCTCGAGCGTGCCATCGTCAACGATGGCCTCGAGCCGGACGTGGGCGGCCACCCGGTGGTGGTGGCTGCACTGAGGACAGACCTGCAGGTTCTCCTCGAGATCCTCGTTGCGGAGGAACTCCGAGCAGCCGTCGCACTTGGTCCACATGCCAGTGATGGCCTGGTTCGGGGGGCGTGAGTCCTCACCCTTTGGGACCTTGCCACCATGCTCGCGGTGGAACCACTCGGGGCCTGCGCCGTCTTGATCGGTCATGCTCGCTCCTACACCCATGGGTCCATGGGCGGCGCATCATGACATCGAGTCGACGGCCCGCGCCACCGCGTCGTGCAGGGTCGGCCGCAGAGGCTTGAGTCGTGGCTCGTCCCGCGACGGGTGGATGCGGTTACAGAGCAGGATCACGGCGAGTTCGCGGTCGGGGTCCACCCACAGAGACGGCCCCGAGAAGCCGAGGTGGCCATGGCTGTCGGGGGAGAGTGCGCGTCCGGCGGAGGTGTACCCCTGGGGAGCCACCGTGTCCCAGCCGAGCACGTGACCCCCAGGCAGGGAAGGCGGCCCCCAGGCCTCGTCGCGCAATGAGGTCGGCAGGTACCCCGACTCGGGGGCGGAGAACCACCCCTGCGCGAAGCGGGCGAGGTCTGACGCCGGCCCGAAGAGCCCTGCGTGAGGGCCCACGCCCCCGAGATGCCAGGTATTGCGGTCGGAGACCTCGGCCACGAGGAACCCCCGCTCGGGGCAGTGTTCGGTGGCTGCGACACCCTCGCGGCGGGGGTCGTCGCCCGACATGGGGAGGCGGTGGTAGCGGGTGGACCTCATCCCCAGGGGGGCGAGGACCTCACGGTGCGCCAGCACGTCCAGAGAGTCCCCTGCGATCTCTTCCAGGGCGGCGCCCAGCCAGAGAAAGCCTATGTCGGAGTAGGTGTGTCGTTCACCGGGAGAGGCCACCGGCGCGGTGGTGAGGGCCGTCTCCAGGACCTCCCCCTCGCGCCACAGTGGGGCCCAGGCCGGGAGCCCCGAGGTGTGGTCGAGCAGGTGCCGGGCGGTGATCAAAGGGTGCTCGCGAGGGACCCGCCCCGGAAGGACCTCGCTGATCGGCGCGTCGAGGCGCAGCTCCCCGCGGGCCGCCATCCTCAGCGCGACGGTGGCGGTCACGAGCTTGGTGAGGGACGCGAGGTCGAAGGGCGTCTCACTCTGCGCTGGAGGCCCCGGGGGCGTGCTGCTGAGGGTCCCGGCGACGTGCTCCAGGAGGGTGCGCTGGCCTCCCAGGTGCTCGACTCGGAGGACGACGGCAGAGAAGACTCCCTCGTCGACCGCGGCATCCAGAAGGGAGCGAACCTCGGCTCCGGGCTCAGGCAAGGGGCGCCTCTCGGAACTGGACGACCCCCGCGCTCGCATCCACCTGCACGCGGGTTCCCAGGGGGAACGTCAGGTTGGGCGCCTGGTGGCCGAAGGGAACCCCCGCGAGCACGGGGAGGGCCCTCCGCCGGAAGACACGTTGCACGGCGTCCCGCCAGGAGACGGCACCTCCCGGCTCTTCACAGCCCACGAAGTCGCCGAAGACGACGGCCTCCGCAGCGTCGAGGAGCCCCGCCTGGGCGATCTGAACGAGCAGACGGTCGATGCGATAGGGGCGCTCACCCACGTCCTCGAGGAAGAGCACCGAGCCCCGGGTGTCCACCTGGGCGGGAGTGCCGCACGTCGCGGCGACGAGGGAGAGGGAGCCGCCCACAGCCCGCCCCACTGCGACCCCAGGGGCAATGCAGTAGTCGTGTGCGTCCTTCATGGCGGAGCGCAAGGGAGTGGGTTTGCCCCCCTTGAATAGGAGGCGGTGCATGCGCGCGTGCCCCGCCGCGTCCGTGCCGCGCCCCAAGGACGAGAGCATGGGCCCATGAAACGAGGTCTGACCCGCTTCCTGAACCAGCCAGTTGAGGAGGGCGGTGAGGTCGGAGCAGCCGATGACGACCTTGGGGGCTGCGGCCGCGATGGCGGCGGCGTCGAGGAGGGGGAGGACCGAGGTGAGGCCGTACCCGCCACGCACCGGCAGGATCGCCTTCGTGTCCGGGTCCGTGAACGCGGCCATGAGCTCGGCCGCCCGCTCCTCAGGAGTTCCCGCGAAGTAGAGGGATCGGCGCGCGCGCAGCCCCGGAGTCATGCGGACCTCGAGACCCCACTCCTCACGCAGGAAGTGCACACCCGCGTCGAGGACCTCGGTGGTGAGCGGAGAGGCGGGGGCCACCACCCACACGACGTCACCAGGGCTCAGCGGGGCGGGCTTTCGGAGCTTGGGCAGTCGGGCCATGAGCGGAGTCTAAACCGCTTCTCACGGAACGGAGGCACTCGCGCCGGCCGAGGGATTGTCTTGCGGCGCGTGCCTACGACGCCACGAACTCCGCCTTGATGCGGTCGGGGTCTTCCAGGAACAGCGCGTAGTAGTCGTCGCCCGTGGCGAAGGGGTACTGCCCTGGGTACAGCTCGAGGAAGCCACGCTCCTGGCAGAGCCGCCGGAGGTCGTCCACTGCCTCGCGGGTCCCGACTCTGAAAGCCAGGTGATTCAACCCCACGGCGCACCGGTGATATCCCGCCGCGGCGTGCTCCCCGCGGACCTGCACGAAGGTGAGGTAGGCGTCGTCGCCCTTGGCGAGCGTAAAACCGTCAGCCCAGGAGGAGGTCTGCGCGTAGCCGAGGGGCCCGAGCACGCACGACCAGAAGGCGCGCGTCCGCTCCAAGTCCGACACGTAGATTTCGACGTGATGAAGAATGAGTTCTCCTGCGCCGGCGGTCGAAGAGCAACTTGGTGCTCCCGGCAGGAATCGCACGGCCGCGCCGGTACGGCGGCGTGGGGGACACGGGCTCCTGCCGGGAGCTCACGAAGTGGTGCTCCCGGCAGGAATCGAACCTGCGACCTACCGCTTAGGAGGCGGTCGCTCTATCCAACTGAGCTACGGGAGCGCGGGCGGGAGCGTACGCACCACCCCGTCATTTGCAAGGCCTAGGGCACCTGCGGAGCCTTGACCGCGCTCCGGGCGGAGTGCTAACTGTGCGCTGCCTCTCTGTGCCCGCACCGCGGGCAGATGAGCCGGAAAGCAGGTCCCATGCGCTCCCTCTCCTCGACGATCCTCGGCGCCACCCTCGCCCTCTCCGCGGCCTTCACTCCTGGGTGTAGCGACTGCAACGGTGAGCCGATCATCGACGAGCCGATCACGTCGGCCCCGGACGACGACGACACCGAAGCACCGCAGTACAACCGCGGCTACTACCTCGACATGGCCCTCGACTCCGAGGGACGACCCTGGCTCGCCTTCCGCGACGGGGAGCGGGGGATCCTTCAGGTAGCGCGAGGCGCTGGCGACCCCGCGGTCTTCGACACCGTCTGGGACGTCGACGGGCAGCCAGACACCTCCGGCCCCATTCCTTCGGGCGGCTTCGAGGGCGGCTACTACGCATCCATCGTCATCGACGCCAACAACCAGCCCCACGTGGCTCACTGGAACCAGGAAGACGGCGGCCTGCGCTACGCCACCCTCGTGGGAGACGCGTGGGAGGCCGAGGACGTCGAGACCGGCGAGGTCGGGCAGTTCACGGACATCGTGCTCGTCGATGGCGCCCCTCTGATCTCCTACTACGACTACGGGTCCGGGGCCCTCAAGGTCGCGCGCAAGGGCGCCACGGGCTGGCAGGACGAGACCGTCGACGAAGGCGATGTCGGCCCCGATGCGGTCGCTGCCGAGCTCGAAGCGGCCGACGTCGGCCTCTACACCAACCTGTTCGTGGACGGCTCCACCGTCTGGCTCGCCTACTACGACCGCGCCAACGGGGACCTCAAGGTCGCCAGCGGTGGCTTCGGCAGCTGGTCCATCGAGGGCACGTTCGGCAGCGAGATCGACGCGGGCACCTGGCCCACCCTGACCTCGGACGGCGGATCCGTGTACGTCGCCTTCCAGAACCTCAGCAGCCATACCCTGTGGTGGGGCACCGTCACCGGCGGCGGCATCCTCACCGAGGTCATCGACGAGGGCGCCTTCACTGGCGCCGACTCCTCCATCGTGTGGGACGGCGGCAACGCCGTGATCGTGTACCAGGACAGCCAGAACAACGACGCGAAGATCGCAGTGCAGGACGGCGCCGGCGGGTGGACGCTCTCGACCCACATGGCCGATGGCGCCGTGGGCTTCCACAACAGCCTCGAGATGGACAGCAGCGGACGCCTGAACTGGTCCTGCTTCGACCACACCCGCACCGACTTCGTCTTCCAGCGCTTCTCGCTCTGACCGTGTCTGCGGCGCGGTGCGGTACTCTTGGTTGATGCCGGCGCTCCCCTCCCCTCCGTCTCTACGCCCCGCGCTCCTCCTCGGAGCGCTTGGTCTGGCGTTGTCGCTTCTGGTTCCCGTGGTCCCCGCCGAGGCCGCGCGGTATGGGCCGAAGATCAAGAAGACCCGCGAGCAAGCGATGAAGGCGGACCTCGACCGGGACGGCGTCCCCGACAAGTTCGACCTCTGTCCCGGCCAGCGCGAGGACTTCGACGACTTCGAGGACGAGGACGGTTGCCCCGAGATGGACAACGACGGAGATCTGATCCCCGACGCCTACGACCAGTGTCCCGGCGCGAAGGAAGACTTCGACGGCTTCCAGGACGAGGACGGGTGCGCCGAGCCCGACAACGACTCCGACGGAATCCCCGACATGCTCGACGGATGCCCAACGTTGGCTGAAGACATCGACGGCTTCGAGGACCTGGGGGGATGCCCCGATCCAGACAACGACGAGGACGGCATCCTCGACACCCAGGACGCCTGCCCCGACAAGCCCGAGACGAAGAACGGTCGCGCCGACGACGACGGCTGCCCCGACTGATCCTTGAGGCGCCAGGTCGCCGCTCGACGCATCGCCGCTACTCGAAGCTGACGTCGCCCATCTCTGCCATCAGCTGCGCGAGGTAGTCCTCAGCGAGCTGGCTCTCCTCGTTCTCGCGGGCCTTCCCCGCCTTCATGCCGAGCAGAAGCTCGAGGGCCTGGGCGTGCTCATCCGGGTCGCGGACCACGATGCAGATCTCCAGCGACGAGCTCTTGTCCCGGCCAGCCGACTCCAGCCCCTCCACGAGCGCCACCAGCGGCATCTCCAGCCCGAAGAGGTCCGAGCCCCCGCCCTCACCGAACAGCGGCAGGCAGAGGCTCTCCGCGCCGTCCTCGGCCGCCATCATCAGAGACTCCTCCACCACCGCCGTCACCACCTTGCCGGACAGCCCGCGGTTGAGGTCGTAGTCCTTCGTGATGGCGTGGTAGACGAAACGGGCCTCGAGGTCGCCCGCGCCGGTGCGTACGACGCGGCCCATGGGCAGCGGCGCCATGGCGATGGCTTCAGTGTGGATCGCCATCCCTCCGCGAGCGCGCAGCGCACCACCGACGCCGCCCGTCATGGACAGGGTGTTGTTGGCTTCGTTCACGAGCACGTCGGCCCGCTCGGCGGCGAGGTCTCCCTCGACGAGCCAGAGAGGCCCCAGGCCGAGGTGCTCCAGCGAGGTGCGGGGCTGGCCCACTCCCCTACCCCGCGTCCGCGCTTTCGCTCCCGCACGCGGCGAGCGCCTTGTTCATCTTCGTGAGGAACTGGTCGGCAGGCTCGAAACCCTTGAGAGTCAACTCGTCCACGACTTCACCCTCCGGGCACACGAAGTACACCGCCGGCAAACCGCGCACCTTGTACTTCTTCCGCAGCCGCTCGAACTCGGGCGTCTTCTCGGTTCCGTCGATCATCACGGGGACGAACTCGGCCGCGCACTCGGTGACGGCGGGGTCGGTGTAGGTGAAGTGCTCGAGCTCCTTGCACGCGGCACACCAGTCGGCCGTGAAGTCGACGATCATTGGCTTGCCGGCGGTGTTGCTCAGGGCAGCCCCATCGTCGTGGCTGCTGCCCCAGGTGACGCCATGGTCCGCGACCTCGACCGGAACGTCTTCGGCGGGCTGCGCGAGCACGAAGCCGCCAATGAGGAGGAGGAGCACCGCAGCGCCGACGCGACCCATGTTGCGCGGGCCCTTGATGGCCTCCATGCGGCCAGCCATCTCGAAGACGCAGAGGACGAGGAAGAGCGACCAGAGCACCGTCATGACCGTCGGGGAGAGGATCTGCCCGAGGTACCAGATGCCCACGCCCGTCATCACCACACCAAAGATGTGCTTCACCTCGACCATCCAGGCGCCCGGCTTCGCCATGGAGCCCATGACGCCGGCGAACGTCCCGATGGCCAGGAAGATCTGCCCGAGGCCCAGGCTGTACGCGAGCATGATCGCGACGCCCTGAAGCACCGTGTAGTCCGAAGCGATCTTCACGAGCAGCAGCGCCACGATGGGTCCGGTGCAGGGAGCAGCGACCACGCCTGCGACGGTGCCGACGATGAAGGCGCCGCCGTAGCCACCACCGCCGACCATGGAAGCCTTGGTGGTGAGGCTCGAGGGCAGCGCGAACTCGTAGAAGCCGAACATCGCCGCGGCGAGCAGGAAGAACACCACCGACACGCTGCCGATGACCCAAGGGTTCTGCATCATCCCGCCGAACAGGTCGCCCGAATACGCAGCTGCGAGGCCCAGCACCGTGTACGTCGCCGCGATGCCCAGCACGTAGGTGACGGAGAGCGAGAAGCTCTTCATCTTCCCCTGGTCTGCGGACGCGCCGATGACGCTGATGGTGATGGGAATCATCGGGTAGACACAGGGCGTCAGGGAGGAGGCCAGGCCTCCGAGGAACACGAGGGCGAGGAACGCGAGGAACGAGCCGCCCGACCCGCCGGCGAGGATCCCCTCGACCCAGGCCACGATGCCGGTCGCGCCGGCTCCGGCGGCGCCAGCGGTGCCCGCGCAGGCCTCGGCGCTGG
>JAGSHC010000206.1 GCA_023954745.1 Deltaproteobacteria bacterium
GGAGGTGGAGCTGCGGTTGAGGAAGCGACGCACGAGGCCGGAGTCTACAGCGATGGGCGCCGGCTTCGTGCCCCTGGCTGGCAAGGGAGGGGGGGCGGGCTTATCCTCGCGACCTCGTGACCGACCCTTCCTCAGAACCGCCCCGCCGTCGCCTCGTTCACCATGCGCGGCTACGTCGCTGGAGCCCCCTCACCCGGGAAGAAGGGCGCGAGGCGCATCGCTTCGTCGAGAAGGTCGTCGCCTTCCCCTATCTGACGGCCGCGGTGTGCGCTCTGCTGGTGTGGTTCTACCTCGTGCAGCTGGCGTTTGGCTGGCCGCTGATCTTCCTTCTCCCGACGGGCATGTCCCTGCAGGAGGAGGTGATCATGGAGGCGCTGGGGAATCGCATGGGGTGGCTCGACGGCGCCGCCGTGATGCGCGGCGAGTGGTGGCGGTTGGTCTCGGCCACCTTCCTCCACGGCTCGGTGCTGCACCTGGTGGGCAACGCGTTCGTCCTCTTCTTCCTGGGCCGCATCGTCGAGAACGTGCACGGGCGCACTGCGTGGATCGCGGCCTATGTCGGCGGCGGCATCGGGGGTGGGCTGCTGTCGATGTGGCTCAACGGCGTGCACTCTCTGGGAGCTTCGGGAGCGATCCTGGGCCTCCTCGGGGTGATCGCCGCGTTCGGGCTGCGCTACGGCGACCGGATCCCGAAGGCGTTCCGCGACTCGTTCCGCCTCGATATCTGGTTCTTCGTCTTCTTCGTCGGGCTGATGTCCCTGTTGCCCGCCGTGGACTGGGCGGGACACCTGGGCGGCTTCCTGGTGGGCTTTGTCGTCGGCGGCTTGTGGCCGGCCCAGCTGCTCGACGAGCGGCCGGATCCCCCACTCCGCATGCTGGCGCAGGGGTTGTCCGCGGTGCTGCTCGGCATCTTCCTGGCCGGGCTCTCCGTCGCCGGCTTCCGTATCTGGCAGACCGCTCAGTGGATGCCCGCCCAGGAGATTCGCGCCGTGCTCACCGCCCTCGACGAGGGGGAGCACGAGCGAGCCCAGGCCTTGACTCGACGGCTGTGGACCCAGCTTCCGGACTCGGACGGCATGCGGTTCCTCCGTGTCCTGGTGCTCATGGAGACCGGAGAGGTGGATGAGGCCTTTGCCGAGCTCGAGCGTGTCGCACAGGACGACATCGCCCTGCTGCCTCTGACCGTGCGGGCTGCGTTTGAGGTCGAGCGCCCCGACGTCGCCGTCACCGCGCTGCGGTCCCTCGAGGAGATCGATGCGCGCCAGTTCGAGGTCCTCGCCGGGGGTGACAACAGTCTGGCCTGGGCCCTCTTCCTCGCCGAGCCCGAGGACAAGGCGTCCGTGGACGAGGGGCTACGCCGCGTGCGGCGGGCGATGAAGGACGATCGCAGCAACCGGATGTACCGCAATACGCTGGCTCTCGGGCTCGTGCTGGACCGCAAGCCGGAGCGTGCTCTCAAGGTGGTGGACGAGCTGCTGGCGGGGAGACGCCGCGACGAACAGGTCGACGACATCTTCATCAAGGTGATGGCCCTGACGGATCTGGGGCGCATCGCCGAGGCGAAGCGAATCTACGTCGACTTTGCGGCCGAGTACCCGGAGGGCACCCTGCGTGAAGAGGCGGCTGAGCGCCTGCGGAGCCGCGGCGCGGCGATTCCGTAGAGCAGCAGGAGCACCGCCGCGAGGCCACCGCCCGGGGCGTCGATGCTCGAACACCCGCAGCCCGCGCCACCTCCACCAAAGCCACCGCGGGGGCCATCATCGTCGTCGGATGCGGCGTCATCGTCGTCGTCGTTGGCTGTGTCATCGTCGTTGGCCGCGTCGTCGTCGTCCTGCGTGACGATGGGCTCGATGGACCAATCCCAGTCGAAGCGCTCTCCGGGCCGCCGCTCGACGGACGACGCGGTGACGACGAGGGCCACTGCCTGGGATCCACTGGGCTCCACGGTGACGCCCACGTCGAGCTCCTCGCTCGATACCCTCTGATAGTCGATTCCGCCGTCGAGCGCTTCGCGCACGAGCATCGCGCCGAAGCTCGCTGGCGAGCCCTGGTTGCCTTCGTCGTCGAAGCGGGCCCGCAGCAGCCACTCCCCGTCGTCGAGATCATCCAGTCGAAGGATGTTGGCGCCGTAGCGGCGCGGCTTGCGGTTCACGGGAGCGCTCTCGAAGCCGTTCGTGCCTTCGCCGTCGATCCAGGCGGTGACGAAGTCCGCGTTGGGGTAGGACTGCTGCCCGCTGAGCACGACCTGCTCCCAGTAGTCGCCGTGGGTGTAGTCCCAGAAGGCGTTGGCGGCGACGAACTCCGTGAAGAGCGCGTCGAAGTCGGCGCCTTCGTCCGCCAGACGCGCCCGAAGAGCCTCGATGGGGTCGCCGGTGCCGCCGGCTGGGGTGACCCAGGTGTCTCGAATGAGCTCCGGAGCGAATCCGGCCTCGACCAGGAACGTGGGGAAGATGAACGCGCCGTATTGGTGGTACTCGTCAAGGGCCCCACTGTCGGGGTAGTCGAACGCGTCGAGCTCCAGGTGGGGAAGCAGGGCGTACCCAAAGAGGAACGTTCCGTTGGCTGGTGACTCCGGGTCGGTGACCGAGGGGACCCAGCTCGCCGTTGCCTCCCAGTACCAGGCTCCCGGGGAACTCTCGTCGTAGCTGTAGCTGCCCAGGCCCCACTGCACCGAGTGATAGAACTCGTGCAACGCGACGACCCGCGTCCAGGCTGGGGTCTCGAGCGATGCCTGGTTGATGACCATCATCGGGAAGCCTTCCTCGTCCTGCGAGAAGTAGCCGCCTGCCCCGAAGGCCGAGGGGGTGCCGTTGCCGGAGTCCCCGATGTAGACGTTGACCCGCGTGGCGTCCGCCGAGGGGGGAGCGGGGTGGTCGAGGTCCACGATCTGGGTCTGCCACGCGTCTTCGAGGGCCTCCGCGAGGGTCTGGAGACCGGCCTGGTTCGCCTGCCAGTTGTTGCCCCAGCGCACCGCGAAGCTCTCGGTGAGGAGCTCGTTCGGCACGCCGTACGGGTTCCGACTGTCCTTCTCCCGTGCCCCTGCCGCCAGAGCGGGGAACACCCGCGGGGGCACGAAGCTCGGCATCAGGTGCGGAGTAGCGCAGGGGCCCGGCTCGGCCAGGGCCGACGCGGGGGTGGCGAGCACCACGGCGAGGAGAAGCAAGCGGAGCGTCATCGGGGCCTTTCGCACGGATCCAGTGTGGAACAGAGCGTGCTGATAGGCACTCCGGTTTCAGGCTCCAGGCGGCCCGATCGGTTCTGCGGTGACCGAATCCGCCGCCTACTTGAACGCGGCGAGCCGCTCCACGTACTTCCCGAGGAGGTCGAACTCGAGGTTCACCGGGTCCCCGGGGGTCTTGATGCGGAGCGAGGTCTCCTGCTGCGTGTGCGGGATGACCATGACGTCGAAGGTCTCGGGCCCGTCCTGCACCCCGTTGACCGTCAGCGAGATGCCGTCGATGGCGATGGAGCCCTTCTCCACCAGGTATCGCATGGCTCCGGCCGCCGAGAAGGTCATCTTGAGGCAGTCGCCGGCGGGATCGATGGCTACGAGGGACCCGGTGGTGTCGATGTGTCCGGTGACGTAGTGACCGCCCATACGATCTCCCACAGCGAGGGCGCGCTCCAGGTTCACGGGCTCACCCGGCTGCCGCTGGCCGAGGGTGGTGCGGGCCAGGGACTCCGGCGACACCTCCACCGCGAACGTCTGCTCGTCGGCGTGCACCACCGTCATGCAGGCTCCATCGATGGCGATGCTCTCGCCGAGCACGTACCCCGGGCTCTCCCACGTGGCGCGCACCGCGATGCGCTTGCCGGCGGGGACGTCCTGGATGGACTCGATGCTTCCGACGCTGGTGACAATTCCGGTGAACATGGGCTCTCCATTGGGACGGGCGGCGCGGCGGTCCGCGAGGTCCTGGGGGCTGGGGGCGTGCAGTGGCCCCTGCTTCGGGCGGGTCTCGAGCAGCAAGTCTTCACCGAGGTGTCGCACGGTGAAGGGCTTCAGGGCCGGGGCCTTGGCAGGGTCTGCGATCCCAAGCCCCCGCGCCACCGGTGCCGCCCCTTCGCCCCCGAACACCTTCGGGGCGATGTAGACGAGGTAGCGATCCACGAGGCCCCCGTCGAGGAGCGCGCCGTGGACGGTACCGCCCCCTTCGACGAACACGTCGACGATCTGGCGCTCGAGCAGGGCGCGTAGGGCGAGATCCACGTCCACGCGTTCGCCAGAGCCGCACTCGAGCAGCTCCGCCCCAGCGTCGCGGAGGGCCTCTGCCTCGGGAGACTGAAGTGCGGCCGCCGTCGTGCAGATGAGGACCTCCACGCCGTCGCGCGCGAGGACCTTGCTGTGGCGGGGGGTGCGCAGGTGGCTATCGAGGACCACGCGAACCGGGGAGGCGAGCCCGCGGCTGAGGGACTCGGCATCCCGCACGGTGAGGCGAGGGTCGTCGGCGAGCACGGTACCGACCCCAACGAGGATCGCCTGGCTCTCGGCCCGCTCCCGGTGACAGTGCGCGCGCGCCGTCTCTCCGGTGATCCAGGAAGATCGCCCATCGCGGGTCGCCGTGCGCCCGTCGAGGGTCATGGCCGTCTTCAGGGTGACGAAGGGGCGTCGTAGCACCGTCTTGACGAGGTAGCGCTCGTTGAGCTGGCGGGCGGCGTCGGCGAGCAGCCCCACCTGCACGTCGATGCCGGCTGCGCGCAGCGCTGCGATGCCTCGGCCGTTCACCCGTGGGTCGGGGTCCTGCATCGCGATGACCACCCGGGTCACTCCGCTGCGCAAGACGGCCTCGGTGCACGGGGGCGTGCGGCCCCAGTGGCAGCAGGGCTCGAGGTTGACGTAGAGCGTGGCGCCCTGGGCTGCGTACCCGATGCGCTGCAAGGCATCGGGCTCAGCATGGGCTTGTCCGACGGCGTGGTGCCAGCCCTCGGCAAGGATGGCTCCGTCGCGCACGATGACGCAGCCCACCATGGGGTTCGGCGACACGAACCCGCGCCCCTGGGCGGCGAGCTCCAGAGCTCGGCTCATGGCCGCTGCGTCGGTCAGGCCGCTCATGGCTCCGGGGGCTTGCTCGAAGGGGCCACGAGGTCGCGGAAGTCCTCCAGCGACTCGAAGCGCAGGTACACGCTGGCGAAGCGGGCGTAGGCCACCTCGTCGACCGCGGCCAACTGGCTCAACACCAACTCCCCGATGTCTTCGCTGGGCAACTCGCTTCCCACGGATCGAGTGACCTCGTCAGAGACGCGAGAGACGATGCGCTCCACCTCGTCGGCGGGCACGGGACGCTTGCGGATCGCGATGGAGACGGAGTGGCGGATCTTGTCGCGCTGGAACGGCTCCCGCCGCCCGTCACGCTTGACCACCAGGGGGACGACTTCCTCGACCCGCTCCCAGGTAGTGAATCGCTCGCCGCACCGCTCGCAGGCTCGTCGACGACGAATCGCATCGCCGTCGGGGGCGGGCCGGGAGTCCACGACGCGACTCGAGATGTTCCCGCAGGCGGGGCAGAGCATCGCTCAGGCTCCGATGACGCCGCGGGCCGTCGCGAGACGCTCGGGGTAGAGGGGAAAGCGCTCGCACATGGTCTTCACCTCGGCGCCGATGCGCGCCTGGAGCCCGTCGTCCTCAGGGGCCGCGAGGATCTCGCCGATCCACTCCCCAATCTGGGTCATCTCCGGCGTTCCCATGCCCCGAGACGTGAGGGCGGGGGTGCCGATGCGCAGGCCCGAAGTCACGAAGGGGGACCGCGTCTCGCCGGGCACGGTGTTCTTGTTCACGGTGATGTGCGCCTTGCCCAGCGACGCTTCGGCGACCTTGCCCGTCAGCTCGCGGCCCAGCAGGGAGACCAGGACGAGGTGGTTGTCGGTGCCCCCGGACACGAGGTCGAGCCCACTGGCGGTCAGCGCCGCCCCCAGGGCCTGCGCGTTGTCGATGACTTGCTGGGCGTAGTCCTTGAACGCCGGCTCGAGAGCCTCGCCGAAGGCGACGGCCTTGGCGGCGATGACGTGCATCAGGGGGCCTCCCTGCATGCCGGGGAAGACGGCCTTGTTGATCTTCTTTCCCCACTCCTTGCGGGCCATCGTGATGCCGCCGCGAGGACCCCGAAGGGTCTTGTGCGTGGTCGTCGTCACGAAGTCGCAGTGGGGAATGGGGTCGTCGTGAAGGCCTGCGGCGACGAGTCCGGCCACGTGGGCGATGTCCGCCATGAGCAGGGCGCCTACTTCGTCGGCGACCTCGCGGAACTTGGCGAAGGGAATCTCCCGGGGGTAGGCGGAGGCGCCGCAGATGATCATCTTGGGCTTGTGCTCGTGGGCCTTCGCCCGCACGTCGTCCCAGTCGATGCGGCCCGTCTCCTCGTTCACGCCGTAGCTGCTGGCGTTGTAGAGGATGCCGCTGAAGTTGACGTGGCTGCCGTGGGTGAGGTGCCCACCGTTGGACAAGTCCATGCCGAGCACGGTGTCGCCGGCCTTCAGCGCGGCGAGATACACCGCCATGTTCGCCTGGGCCCCGCTGTGGGGCTGCACGTTCACCATGTCGCAGCCGAACAGCTGCTTCGCCCGGTCCCGGGCGAGGTCTTCGACCGCGTCCACGAACTCACAGCCCCCGTAGTAGCGCTTGTGGGGCAGGCCCTCGGCGTACTTGTTCGTCAGGACCGAACCCTGGGCTTCGAGCACCGCCGGAGACACGTAGTTCTCCGAGGCGATCATCTCCAGGCCGTACTCCTGGCGCTCGAGCTCGTGGAGCACCGCCTTGGCGACGGCCGGATCCTGCTTGCTGAGGGACTGCATCTCATCTCCCGGACCCGCCGGGGAGGCGGGCCGTCGTTGTGCCCGCGGCTCAGGAGCCGGAAGCGGGTTCGATCTTGCCGACGCGCCGTGCGTGCCGGCCGCCCTCGAACGTGGCGCCGAGGTAGCTGTCCACAATCGCCTGGGCCAGGCTCGGCCCCACAACCCGGGCGCCGAGGCACAGGATGCGGGCGTCGTTGTGCTCCGCGATCATTTGGGCGGAGAAGGTGTCCGACACGACTCCGGCTCGCACGCCGGGGACCTTGTTGGCAGCCATGGCCATTCCCTGGCCCGTGCCGCAGACGAGGATGCCGCGGTCCACGGTGCCGTCGGCGACCTGAGCGGCGACGGCCTGGGCGTAGTCGGGGTAGTCCACGGAGGCGGAGCCGGACGTTCCGAGGTCGCTGACCTCGTGGCCCTGCTCCCGGAGGTGGGTGGCCAGTTCGTCCTTGAGGCCGACTCCACCGTGGTCTGCGCCGAGAGCGATCTTCACGCGTCGTCCTCGAACTGACCGATGGCCAGGGTCGCGTTGGTGCCACCGAAGCCGAAGCCGTTGGTGAGAATCCGCCGGACGCGGGTCTCGCGCGCCACATTGGGCACGTAGTCGAGATCGCAGGCAGGGTCGGGGTTCTCGAGGTTGATGGTCGGCGGGAGCACGCCGCGGGTGAGCGCGAGGGTGCAGATGACCGCTTCGAGGCCCCCGGCGCCACCGAGGAGGTGACCCGTCATGGACTTCGTGGAGCTCACCGCGAGGTCCTTCGCGGCGTCGCCGAAGGCCTTCTTGATGGCGAGGGTCTCGATGGAGTCGTTGAACTGGGTGCTGGTGCCGTGGGCGTTGATGTACTGCACGGAGTCCGGTGCCCAGCCTGCGTCGTTCATCGCGCGCTGCATGCAGCGCATGGCCCCGCGTCCTTCCGGGTCGGGCGCGGTCATGTGGTGGGCGTCGCTGGTGGCTCCGTAGCCGGCGAGCTCACCGTAGATACGAGCTCCACGCGCGCGGGCATGCTCGAGCTCTTCGATGACCAGAACGCCGGCGCCTTCCCCCATGACGAAGCCACTGCGCTCCGCATCAAAGGGCCGCGAGGCGCGCTGGGGCTCGTCGTTGCGGGTGGAGAGGGCGCGCATCCGCGCGAAGCCAGCGATTCCCAGGGGGAGGACAGCTGCTTCGGCCCCTCCCGCGATGGCCACCTTCGCGTCGCCGTACTGGATGCAGCGAAGGGCCTCACCGATGGAGTGGTTCCCCGTCGCGCAGGCAGATACGTGGCTGAAGTTGGGGCCGCGGGTGCCCAGCTCGAGGCTGAGGTGCCCCGAAGCGAGGTTGATCAGCATCTTGGGGATGGTGAACACCGACAGCTTGCGGGCGCCGCGGGCGTCCAGGGTGTGGGTGCCCTCGATGATCGAGTCCAGGCCGCCTACCCCGCTGCCCACGTACACCGCGATGTCGTCGGCGTTGGCGTCGGTGATCTCCAGACCCGAGTCGGCGACGGCCATCTTCCCCGCCCCGAGGGCGAACTGAAGGAAGCGGTCGAGCTTCTTGAGGTCCTTGGCGTTCTTGAGGTAGCGCACCGCGTCGAAGTCGGTGACTTCGCCCGCGAACGTGACCGGCAGCTCGCTGGGGTCGAAGCGCTTGATCGTATCGATCCCGCTCCTGCCCGCGACGATGCCCTCCCACAACGACTCGGCGTCGTTGCCGAGAGGGGAGACCGCTCCGATTCCGGTGATGACGACTCGCTTCTTCATCGGATCCCTGCGGTGGGGCTCAGCCTCCACCTGACTTGGTGGTTCAACCAACCGGGAGCCCCGAAACACGTTGGCCGGAACCTCCGGGTCGTGCCCGGCCGTCCCGGCCACATGGTCAACGGGGGCCGCCTGGCCCGCAAGCGGCCTAGGAGGCCGAGTGCTCGCGGATGTAGTCGACCGCGTCCTTGACGGTCTGAATCTTCTCAGCCGCTTCGTCCGGGATGTCCATCTGGAACGCATCCTCCATCGCCATGACCAGCTCGACGATGTCGAGGCTGTCGGCGCCGAGGTCGTCGATGAACGAGGCCTCGGTCTTCATGGAATCGGCATCGATCTGGAGCTGCTCCGCGATGATCTTGCGAACGCGTCCTTCGAGCTCATCGGCCATGAGTGTGTTCCTGTCTTCGTAGTGTGCTCAGGTGCGGAAGGTCGTTCCGAAACCGTTGCATGGCGCCGCTGTGACGGGGCCGATTTGCCCCTCGCCCGCGCGGCGCGCGCACCATAACGCAGCGCCTCGTGGGGTGCCAGCCCTGCGGTTCTCTGGCCAGGGAAGCCCAATGACGGGCGTCGTCTCAGCGCGAGGAGCGGTCCACTGCGTGACCGGGTTCCTGGGTGGCGAGGGCGGCTGCCACACGTTCGAGCAGGCCCTCTCCTTGGAGCCGCGCGGCCGTGCGCAGCGCGTTCCCCACGGACCGGGCGTCGGCGCTTCCATGTCCGATCACGGCGACGGCGTCGATCCCCAATAGGAGAGCTCCTCCGACCTCGGCGGCGTCGAGGCGCGCGAGGGTCCTCCGCAGTGCCGGCCGAAGGAGCAGGCCGCCGGCTCGGGCGAGGATCCCGCTGTCTGCCGCTTCCCGCACCAGGGCGGTCATTTGCTGGCTCGTGGCCTCGGCGGTCTTCAGGAACACGTTCCCCGTGAAGCCGTCCGTGACGACGACGTCGACGTTCCCCTCGAAGACTCCCTTTGGTTCCACCAGCCCGGAGTACGTCAGCCCCTGCGTCTCCTGGAGCAGCAACGCAGCCGCGCGCGTGAGATCGGTGCCCTTCTCGTCCTCGGTGCCGTTGGCGAGCAAGGCGACGCTGGGGGACTCCCTGCGCAGTCCCACTTGGGCCAGTGCCCGCCCCATCAGAGCGAACTGCTGCAGGTGCTCGGGCTTGCACTCGACGTTGGCGCCCACGTCGAGCACGACCACCGGCGCCTTCTGGGACGGGACGAGGGCGGTGATGGCAGGGCGAAGGACCCCTGGCAGGCGCCCAGCGACGAACATGCCGGCGGCGAGGGCGGCGCCGGAGTTCCCCATCGTGACGACCGCGTCGGCCTGGCCCTTCGAGACGAGCTCGAACGCCACGCGCAGCGAGCTGTCGCGCTTACGACGAAGGACCGCTCCGGGCGAGTCCTCCATCTCCACGACCTCGGTGGCGTGATGGACAGTGCATGTGGGGGGGAGTCCGCCGACCTTTGCGTCGGCGATCTGCTCCAGGATGATGCCCTCGTCTCCGACGAGCACGATCTCGAATCCATGCTCAGCAGCCGCAAGGGCTCCGGCGACCGTGGACTCGGGGGCGTGGTCTCCCCCCATGGCGTCGAGCGCGATACGCATGGCGAATCAGCCTCGCATGGGGGAACAGGGACGGGGCAGTGCGGGAGCCACGGAGGCTCGACCGCGGAGGCTCAGACCTCCTGCACCTCGAAGACCTGCTTGCCGCGGTAGGTGCCGCAGCTCATGCAGACGTGGTGCCGCTCCTTCCACTCCCCACAGTCGGGGCAACGCTCCACTGCAGCGTTGAACTGAAGGGCATCGTGGGTGCGACGCTTGTCGCGACGGGTCTTGCTCGTCTTACGCTTTGGAACGGCCATCGGTCTCTAGCTCCACTCGCCCCATTTCGAACCCGGGGCGTAAGGCGGGCCATTATGGAGATGGCCCACTCTGTGTCAACAATTAGTCCAGCTTCAGCGCCTTGAGAGCATCCCAGCGAGGGTCGATCTCGGGCTCGCAGGTGCATGGCTCGGAGTTCAGCTCCGCCCCGCATCCCCCGCAGATCCCCTTGCACTCTTCCTTGCACACGAGCTTTGTGGGCGTCGCGAGGAGAAGCTCCTCCTGAAGGATGCCTCCGAGATCCACTTCGTCTCCCACGAGGGAAGAACGATCGAGATCGCGCAAGCTGAGCTCGATTTCCCCGTCACCAGCTTCCTCGGGGTCGTCGGCGCTCGTCCGCATGAGGTACTGGGTGAACTGGTGCTCCAGATGCATCACGAAGGGCTCGAGGCACCGCACGCAGACCTGCGGCACCGTGACCGCGAAGCTCCCGATGGCGTCGATGCGCTTCGGCCAGAGTTCCAAGCGCACCTGCGCCTTGCCCGTCTGCTCGCCCGGTCCCTGAGCGAGCCCTGCCACGAGAGCAGCGAAGCGCTCATCGGCCTTCTCGATCGACACGTCGAGCCCGGCATCGGGGATCTCGTCGATGCGGACCTTCAGGAGATCGCGGGCCATCAGGAAGCCACCGGCTGGGCGCACAGGGTGATTCCCTTGCGGAGACGCGGCATCGCTTGCTCCTTGCCGAGGGCCTCGAGGGTCTCGTAGACGCCCGGTGACACGGGGGTGCCGACGATGGAGCAGCGGATTGGTTGCGCGAGCTTGCCCATCCCAATCCCGAGGCTCTCGAGGAGGGGGGTCAAGGCGCCTTCGATTCCGGCCTTGCTCCAGTCGTCGAGCGCGTCGAGGGCTCCGACGGTGGCCTCGAGGACGGGTCGCGCGCCCGCCTTCATCCACTTCTTGAAGCCCTTGGTGTCCACGGCGTATTGAAGATCCTCGTGGTCGGTCCAGTAGAAGGCCCCGCTGTCCACGAAGGCGTTCAGGGTCTGAGCTCGGCCGCGCAGGGTCTCGATCCGACGGAGAAAGGTTGCGTCGACGGGCTGCGGCGCGAATCCCGCTGCCGCGATCCTGGGCGCCACACGTCCGGCGAGATCCACCAGATCCAGACCCGCGATGTGCTGGGCGTTGACCCACTCGAGTTTCTTGCCGTCCCACACGCCGGGGCTCTTGCCCACGTGGTCGAGCCCGAAGACCTCGACGAGCTCGGGGACCGAGAAGATCTCCTGGTCTCCGTGGCTCCAGCCGA
>JAGSHC010000173.1 GCA_023954745.1 Deltaproteobacteria bacterium
CCAAAGTCCGTGAGCTTGACCGTGCCGTCGTCTCCCACGAGCACGTTGGCGGGCTTGATGTCTCGATGGACGACGCCCCGTGCGTGCGCGTGAGCGAGAGCATCCAGGAGCCCCAGAAGCACCCCTTGCAGCTCGGGCCAGGCGAGCCGCCCCTTGTGGCGGGTGAGCGTGCCTGGCCCCGCGATCTCCATGACCAGATACGGACTGCCGGAGAGGAGCGTGCCCGCGCTTGCTTCATCTGCCGCGTCATCCACGAGGCCGTGGTCGTAGACCGACACAATCCCGGGGTGATCGAGGCCCGCTGCCCCTCGAGCTTCGGACCGGAAGGTCTTGAAGAAGAGAGGGTTTCGGGCCCCGTCGCTGGTGAGCACCTTGACTGCGACGGGGTCGCCCTGCTCCTGGTGGCGCGCACGCCACACCACCGCCATGCCCCCACGACCGAGGATGGACTCCAGCACGAAGGGTCCCAGGGCGATCAAGGAGGCGCATTCCAGAAGGGGGTGAAACCGACCGCGGCTCTCCGACATAAGGGAGGTGCACGGGTGGCGGTCACTCTACCCCTGTGGTGGCCTGAGGGCCGGACCGACCCCGAAGCCGATCATCGCCCGATGGCCCATGGGGCCGAGTCTGCAGGAGAGACGATGCGCCCGACCGACACTGCAGAGCCCCTGACTCCCTGGGACGAGCACAACCAGACCCTATGGAGCCACGTGCACCCGGAGGACTGGACCGACCCTCCCCCGGAGGGCAGGTACAACCTGGTGGTCCTGGGGGCAGGCACTGCCGGCCTCATCGCGGCGGCCGGGGCGGCGGGGCTGGGGGCGAAGGTGGCCCTCATCGAGAAGCACATGATGGGAGGCGATTGCCTGAACACCGGCTGCGTGCCCAGCAAGGCCCTCATTCGCGCCGCCCGCGCCGCGGCCGATGTGCGCGACGCCGCCAGCTTCGGCGTCGAGCTGAGCGGGGAGCTCCCCAAGGTCGACTTCAGCAAGGTCATGGAGCGCATGCGCCGACTCCGGGCCGACATCTCTCACCACGACTCGGCTGGCCGCTTCCGTGACCTCGGAGTCGACGTGTTCCTCGGTGCTGGAACCTTCGTGGCCCAGGACGCCATCGAGGTGAACGGCACCCGCCTCCACTTCGCCAAGGCCGTGATCGCCACCGGCGCGCGGGCGTTCGTCCCCCCGATCCCCGGGCTCGCCGCGGCTGGCTTTCTCACGAACGAGTCCGTGTTCTCACTCACCGACTTGCCGCCGCGCCTCGGCGTCATCGGCGCCGGCCCCATCGGCTGCGAGCTCGCCCAGTCCTTTGCTCGGTTCGGCGCCGAGGTTCATCTGGTGGAGCTCGACCACCGGGTCCTGCCGCACGAGGACCCCGAAGCCAGTGCGCTGGTCCACGCATCCCTCTCCAGGGACGGGGTGCAGCTGCATGTGGCCCACGAGCTCACACGGGTGCAGAACAGCGGCGACCATCCGGTGCTCCACCTCTCGGGCGACGAAGACCAGGAGGTCGAGGTGGACGCCATCCTCCTCGCCATCGGACGCGCCGCCAACACCGAGCACCTCGGGCTCGACGCAGCGGGGGTGAAGGTGCACCCGAAGGGCATCGAAGTGGACGACCACCTGCGGACCAGCAACCCCCGAGTGTTTGCCGCGGGGGACGTCGCCCAGCCTTTCCACTTCACGCACGCCGCGGACCACACTGCGCGGATCGTCATCCGCAACGCGCTCTTTGGAGGGCGGCAGCGCCTCTCCGCGCTCAATATGCCCCGGGCCACGTACACCGCCCCCGAAGTGGCCCATGTCGGATGGACGGTGGCGGACCTCGAGGGGCGGGGCATCGAGTACCGAACCTTCACCCAGGACTTCGCCAGCGTGGACCGCTGCATCCTGGACGGCGAGACCGAGGGGTTCGCCCGGGTGCACATCGCCGCGAACAGCGACCGCATCTTCGGCGCCACCGTGGTCGGGAAGAACGCGGGCAACCTCATCAGCGAAGTGAGCGTCGCAATGGCTGGGGGCATGGGCCTCGGCAGCCTGGCCAGCGTCATCCACCCGTACCCGACCCAGGCCGAGGTCTTCCCCAAGCTCGGGAGCCAGTTCATGCGCACCCGACTCACCCCCATGGTGGCCAAGGGCATGGACGCCTGGCTCTCCTTCACCCGCTGACGAGGCTTCATCATGAGCACACTGCGCGTTCGGTTCCCTTCCGTGGAGGGGCACTCCCTTGCGGGTCGTCTCGATCTCCCGACGACGAGCAAGCCACGAGCCTTTGCGCTCTTCGCCCACTGCTTCACCTGCAGCAAAGACCTTCGGGCGGTGGCGCGCATCGCTCGCACGTTGACCGCCCACGGAATCGCCGTCCTCCGCTTCGACTTCACCGGGCTGGGAGCGAGCGAGGGAGAGTTCGCCGACACCACGTTCTCCAGCAACACCGACGACCTCGTCGCGGCGGCGGAGTGGCTGGCCGCCGAGCACGAAGCCCCCTCGATCCTCATCGGGCACAGCCTCGGAGGCGCCGCGGTGTTGCGGGCTGCGGAGCGGATCCCCTCGTCCACCGCCGTCGTGACCATCGGCGCGCCGGCCGAGGCGGGGCACGTAGCCCGCATGCTGGTGGAGGACCGCGAGACCATCGAGCGTGAGGGCAGCGCCACGGTGCAGCTCGCCGGGCGGAGGTTCTGCATCCGGCGGGAGTTCCTCGAAGACCTCGAGGCGGTGTCGGGCCTCGGTCCCATCGCGACGCTTCGACGGGCGCTCCTCGTGATGCACAGTCCCCTCGACAAGGTCGTGGGCATCCAGAACGCGAAGCGCATCTACACCGCAGCGAAGCACCCCAAGTCCTTCGTGACCCTCGATGACGCCGATCACCTGCTCACTTCGGCGCGGGATGCCGAATACGCGGCGCGGATGATCGCTGTGTGGGTCGAGCGCTATCTCGACGACGACGAGACGGCGATTCCCGAGCCTGGCGACCCCGGGCCCGCGGTCCCCGAAGGCGAGGTGCACACCGCCACCGGGAGTGGGGGCTTCCGGACGGAGGTGAAGGCTGGACGGCACCGGATGATCGCAGATGAGCCCGCCTCGGTGGGCGGAACGGACGAGGGGCCGACGCCCTACGGGTACCTGCTCGCGGCTCTGGGAGCCTGCACATCCATGACCCTGCGCATGTACGCCGAGCGCAAGGGCTGGCCCCTCGAGGAGGCCTGCGTGCATCTCACTCACGCCAAGGTCCACGCCCTGGACTCGGAGGGGCGCACGGGGCGGATCGACCGCATCGAGCGGACTCTGGAGTTGAGGGGCCCGCTGGACGTGGAGCAGCGGGCGCGACTCGTCGAGATCGCCGATAAGTGCCCGGTACACCGCACCCTGCACGGGGATCCCGAGGTAGTGACGCATCTGTCGGAGGGCCCCCTCCAAAGCTGAGCCGCGTACCGGGTATAGTGTGTCAACGACGGCGCTGGGCGCTGGGGGACAAGGGAGCGGTCCGACATGGCATCGATGCGCATCTGCGTCGCCTGCAACCGCCCCAACGGGCCCAACTTCTCGCGCTGCATGTCCTGCGGCTCATGGATCGGATACGCCGCCCCGACAGTCGGTGGTCCGGTCGACTCCGACGACGGCGCGCGACGGGCCGTGCGCCTCCTCGAGAGCATGACTCCGGAGCGACGCGCGCTCTTGCCGGCCGAGTTCCTTCGTTCTCTTCAGAAGCAGGCCCGGGGTCAGAACGATGCGGCTGGCGAGTCCGGGGCCTACGAAGCGGTACCAGCATTCTCGGGCAGCCACCCCCCGATCAGCGTCTCGGGGCCGGCAGACGAGTCCCTCGAGGTCAGCACAGAGACGCAGCGTTCCGTGCCCTCCACGGTGCCCGCCGCGCGCCGCCCCGAGCCAGTCAGGGTCCAGCGGGTCGTCCCCCCTTCACCTGGGCGCCAGCGACTCAACGAGACCGTCAGCGGGACGCAGCGCTCGGCGATGACCACCAGCGGGATCCATCAATCGCCTTGGACCACGGCCGGACCGCCCCGCCCGGTCATGGGCGACACCGGCCGTCACCGGGCCCTGGCGATCCCCGAGGCCGAGGTCGAGGTGGAGACCTCCTCCTTGGAGGTGTCTCTCGACCTGCCCTTGGATCTCGGTGTCGAAGACGACGCGCCCGTGGTGTCGGCCCCGGGCCTCGGATTCGAGGGGGACCCCGATCAGCTCGGGCTCGAGCCAGGCCCTCTCGAGGTCGAGTTGGGAGCGGTGGGCGACGCCGCAAGAGAAGACGATCTCGACCCCCTGTGGGAGGACTCCGCCAGCGTGCGCGCCATCGCCGTGGTCGGCGCCGACGGCGACCACGCCCAGATGATTTCGGTCCTCGACGACTTCCCCGACCTTCTCGACGATGCCCAGTGGGGCGGCAGCCTCACTGCATCCGAGGACGCACCCAGCGTCGAACCGGACTGGTCGAACGACCCCATGGTGCTCAGCCTCTCGGCAGGCCGCGGCCCCTTTGGCGATCGCGATGCCCGCTTCCGCCTCTTGCTCCTCCCGAACGCGGCGTACGCTCCGAACGAACAGAAGCTCAAGCTCGCTCTCCACCAGGTCATGGGCATCGATCTCTACTCGGCGCGGCTGACCCTGAAGAAGCCGATCCCCGTCCCGCTCGCCAGCGGCGACGACCCGCGGGAGATAAACAACCAGGCCAGGGATCTTCGACTCGCAGGCCTGGACGTCTTGATGGTCGAGCGGGGATTCTGGCTCGACGGAATCCTGCCTCTGCCGGTGCGCTCCATGGCGGGCCGCGCCCCGGGACCCGTCACGTTCAAGATCGCCGGAGGCGGCACAGAGACCACCCCCCGGGAGCGGTTCGGGTACTGCGTACTCGGGGCCCTCGACACCCCCGGGGGCCGGACACTGTGGGTGCTCGACCTCTTCCTCGCCGATGCGCCCATCTGTCTGCGGATTCGTTCGGACCAGTTCGACTTCTCCCTGCTCGGAGTCTTGGCAAAGGGCCCACCGGCCCGCCGCATGCAGCTGCTGGTGCAGTGGCTGTCGATGGATCCTCACGTGCCTCTGCCCGTGGACGAAGCCTTCCGGCACGTGCCGGCTACGTTCCGCTCCGTGAGCTCCGCGAGCCCCGACATCGCATCGGGAGTCGCCGACTTCACCGAGTACTCGCTTCTCTGCGATCAGGGCCGCCGCGTCACCTGACCCTCGCGGGTCGGGCTCCCCCCGCCGGGCCCAAGAGGACGAAGTCTTCGGTGCGTCCCTGCTCGATCAGATCGTGGGCCTCGGCGCGCCTCACCCAGTCCTGGTGCTCCATGGGGATCAGAGCCCACTGAGGCTGCACGACGCGTTGAGGCAACAGTTCTCCAGGGGCGTGCGCGTCGACCCCATCGCGCATGGCGTCCCGCTCGTAGCAGTACAGAACCTCGCGACCGGCGAAGAGGTGCACCGTCGTGAAGTCCGCCATGACCGGGGCCTCATCGGGGACCCCCGCCACGAGCTCTCGGACGGCGAGCAAGGCGGGGTCTGCGCTGCGTGCCCCGGAGATGTCGTCGTGGATCCACCCGCTCCAGGCGTCCTTTGCCTGCCAGCCTTGCACCGCCAGGACCCCGGCGAGCAAGGCCCAGGCGAGGCGTGGACGCCCGCCGGCCCCCGAGACCCGTCCAGCGAAGGGGGCAGGACCGGTGGGGGCTTGGCGGGCAATGCGCCCCAAGGCGACGGCCGCTGCGCCGCCAACGAAGGCCACGGCGGGTGCTGTGTAGTGTGGCCCCTCGCCATCCCAGTCTGCCCAGCCGACGTCGGTCGTCAGGAGATAGCCGAAGAGCGGCAGGGAGCCGAACAGGAGGCGTGGTGCAGCGAGGGCGAGCAGCCCGGCAGGGAACGCCCACTGCGCCAACCAGAGCAGCCGGTCCCAGAAGCGGTCGACCCACACGGGCAGTGGCCCCACCCCGCGAGGCAGGTCGAGAGGCCAACCCAGGGACTCAAGGATCCACATGCCGGGCTCGATGTAGGTATCCGAGGCAGGCCGGATCAGGACCGCGGCCACGAGCAGGCCAAGGGCGCCAGCGCCCACGGCGGCGGCGATGCGCCAGCGACGCTTCATGGCGGGGCTGGTCCCGGCGGCGTGGATCAGGGCGAGGAACGCGACGATGACTGGGAGTTCCTCGCGACACAGGCACGCGAGCAACGCCCAGACGAGCGCCTCTCGGCGGCGCTGCTCTGCGAGGGCAGCGGCGAGCATCAAGAGGAAGGGCACCGCCCAGACCAACGGGCGTACATCCGACTGCGTGACCCGCCAGAGGGGCTCCTGCATCAGGAACATGACGGCGGCGCCAGCCCCGAGGCTCGGCCCGGCGCCGTGACTTCGGGCGAGGCGGTAGACGGCGAGCGCGCCCAACGCAACGAGGGCGCACTGGGTCGCCAGCAGCGAGTCCAGGCCCGGCGCCACCCACTGGGACGGGATGCCCAGCAGCAGGATCGGGTTGAAGTGCGTGTTGCCGAAGAGGGACTGCGACTCGTGCCAATGGACGGTCTGCGTGAACCCTGCGCCGCGAGCAGCGTTCCACACCTGGCTGTGGAAGTAGGTGAGGTCCAGGCCCCAGGCAGGGCGTAGGGAGCGCCAGGTCCAGGCGGCGATGGCGCCATGAAGCAATGTGTAGAGGGCCGCCGCCACCACCACGACGAGCGCAGCGGCTCGTTCAGCGCGGGGGGACGGCGGCCTCATCACGCGGGCGTGTCAGCCCTCTTCGATCGTGATCGACCGCACCTGCACCGGAGTGACCGGACGGTCGCCGCGGGCGGTGGGGGTCGTCTCGATGGTCTTCACCACGTCCATGCCCTCGGTCACCTTGCCGAAGACGGGGTGCTTGCTCTGGCCCGGGCTGAACCAGTCCAGGTAGTGGTTGTGCACCGTGTTGATGAAGAACTGCGAGCCACCGGAGTTGGGCCGGCCCGTGTTGGCCATGCTCAAGGTGCCGGGCTCATTGGACAGGCGCGCAGTGTGCTCGTCCTTGATGTTTCCGTGGGGCGGTCCGCCCGTGCCCGCGCGGGAGCTGTTCGGGTCCTTGCTGTGCGGGCAACCGAACTGAAGCATGAAGTTGTTGATCACGCGGTGGAAGTGCAGTCCGTCGTAGAAGCCGGACTTGGCGAGATCCACGAAGTTCTTGCCGGTGACCGGCATCTGGTCGATGAAGATCTCAGCCTTGATGGTGCCTGCGCTCGTGTCGAACACGGCGGTGGGGTTGCCCATTTCGTTCCTCCTTGGCCGCTTCTGCGCGGCGCAGCGGGGACGATACCGCCTGCGGGGCTCTCCCGCTGACGGCTCGGGGAGCGGCCGACTCCCTTCTGGGAGGCGGCGCGCGGCATGCACACCTCGCCCCCGAGTCATCAGGATGTGGCGCGCCCCACCTACTCGCGATCCCGCGGACGCTGGGAGCGCTACCGCCAGCATGGAGCCCCGGTTCTGCCCCGTCTGGACGCGCTGGCGAACCGTCTTGGCCATGCAACTTCCTGAGGACACACGCGATCGATGGGTGACTCTCGGGGCACGATCCGGTAAGTGGGGCTCGCTGCGCGTACCCCCGGAGCTCCGCCCCATGCACCTTCGTGTCCTGCTCGCTCTCTCTCTCCTCGTTCCGGCGCTCGGATGCCCGGACTCCAACCGCGTGAGTCGGGTGAACTCCAGCCCGTCCGTGACGGTGGTCAGCCCTACTCCGGATCAGGAGTTCCGCCAGGGCGAGGGCGACATCACGCTCCTCGCCGAGGTGGCCGACTCCTACGACGCGCCCGGTGACCTCGTGGTCACCTGGACGATCGACGAGGAGGCGCCCGTCGCCGTGGACGCCGACTCGGCTGGCGCAGTCAGCCTCTCCCTCTCCCCCGACGGCCTGAGCCTGGGTGATCACGAGGCCGTGGTCACCGTCGTCGACACCGATGGTGACCAGGGAACCGCTGGAGTGCGCTTCGTAGTCCTCGGGCCCTTCGGCGTTCCCTCCGTGGAGATCACCGCCCCCGACGAAGGCACCAGCGTGGCCCCGGGGATCGACCTGGCCTTCCGCGGCGAAGCGAGCGACTCGACGACTCCGGCCTCAGACCTCGTGTTTGTCTGGGAGAGCGATCTCGACGGCGTCATCGAAGGAGCCATCTCGGCAAACGGCGAGTCCCTCGTGCTGACGGACAGCCTGTCGGTCGGCTCCCACGTCGTGTCGCTCAAGGTCACCGACCTCGACGGCGAGGTGGGCCAGGACACGGTCACGGTCACGGTGTTCGACGATGTGATCGCGCAGCCCGGCGACCTCGTCTTCTCCGAGTTCATGGTCAATCCCCAGGTCGTCGAGGACGAGGTGGGCGAGTGGGTCGAGCTGTACAACACCTCGGGGCTGCCCATCGATCTGACGGGCTACCGCTTCCACGACGACGACAACGACTCCTTCATTCTCGAAGGCCCACTGGTCGCAGCGCCCAACGACTACGTGGTGCTCTGCGCCAACACGGACCCCAACGTGAACGGTGGCGTGCCGTGCGACGGCTGGTTCCTGCGCGACCCCTCCGGGAACGGCCTGGCGCTGGCCAACAACCCCGACGAGCTCGTGCTCTCCCGCCCCGACGGGGTAGAGATCGACTGGGTGCACTACGAGGACGAGTGGTTCCAGGCCGGAGCGGCCAGCGGCGTCAGCCCCAGCCAGCTCGAGGGCGGCGCGAACGACTACGCCGAGGCGTGGTGCGTGCAGACCTCCATCACGACGAGCGGCGGGGAGCCGGGAACCCCGGGCGCTGCCAACGACGTCTGCGCCGAGTAGTCGGCGTCCGAAGCCGCTAGCCCGACGTCCCCAGTTGCGCCTTGAGCAGGGCGGCGTGGGTCTGCAGCTCTGCCTCCTCATCCGGTCCGAGTTCGGGCCAGCGCAACGGCAGGTCCTGCAGGGTGCGGACCACGATGTCTGCCACGGTGTACCGCATGAACGCCTTGTCGTCGGCCGGAATGCAGTACCACGGCGCCCAGGGCCGATGGGTAGCCGAGATGGCCTCGCGGAAGGCTGACTGATACGCAGTCCAGTGCTCGCGCTCCTCGACGTCGCCGGCGTTGAACTTCCAGTTCTTCTTCGGGTCCTCGATGCGGGCCAGCAACCGTCGAGCCTGCTCATCCCGACTCACGTTGAGGAAGAACTTGATCACGACCGTGCCGTTCCGCGCGATGTGGCGCTCGTGCTCGGCGATGGACTGCATGCGCTCGGCCCAGAACTCGTCGGCGCCCACATCCTTGAGCCCTCGGGGAAGCCGCTGTCCTCCGAGGTACCCCGGATGCACCCGGACGACGAGGACCTCCTCGTAGTAGCTGCGGTTGAACACTCCGATGCGGCCGCGCTCGGGCAGGGCGCGACTCGTTCGCCAGAGGAAGTCGTGGTCCAGCTCCTCCTTGCTCGGGGACTTGAAGCTGTGGACCTGGCAACCGGCGGGGTTCACTCCCGACAGCACCTTGCGGATCGTGCCGTCCTTGCCCGCGGCGTCGAGGGCCTGGAACACGAGCAAGACGGAGAAGCGGTCATCTGCATAGAGCTTGCGCTGGAGGTCGGCCAGGGCATCGACCCGGTCGGCCAACATGCCCTTGAGCTCCTTGCGGGTCGGGGCGTCCGCGGGCGGAGCGGTCGGCAAGGAACTGGCGAGCACATCGGCTGGCGCGAGCCAAGGGGAAGAGACGGGTTGCGACATGAGACCTCCGGCTCCTGTATACCCGCTCAGGTGCGCCTGATGACCCCCATGGCCATCCTCCTTTTGCTGGCCTTGCCGCTCACGGCGACTTCCAGCGAGCCCCAGGGGGAGGGCGCGGCCGAGACCAGCGAGACCGCCGTGGGGGCCGACGCCGAGGTGGAGGCTCCCCCAAAGTCGAAGCCTGTCGTGGCGTTGCTCCCGTCGATCTCGTTCAACGGCGATGACGGCCTCGGGCTGGGAGTCTTCGGCGACATCGAGATGGAGCGCCGCCCTGGGGAGGATCGCTTCTACATCTGGACCCTCGGGGCGATCGCCCGCGCCTGGCTGAAGCCGCCACAGGTGGGCTGGGAGGTCGCGCTCGGCTGGTCGTGGTTCCCGGATCCCGACGGAGCCACGGAGATCTCCGCCAACGTCGTGTCCCTCGGGCGCCCGTGGGACTGGTGGTTCGGCGTCGGCCAGGAGGCCGCGCGCGACGAGCGGTTCAACCAGAGCAGCGACCCCGTGCCGCTGTACTGGCACAAGTTCTCCAACTTCGACGTCCGGGGCGACGTGCGCCTGTTCCGGCGGCTGGTGGGCCCGGTGGACGTGTTCATCGGCGGCGGGCTGAAGGCCACTTGGACCGGGGTCAAGGACAACACGCTGCTCGCGCAGGAGGTAGCGGCGGGCCTGCGCACCGCGCCCGACGGTGGGCTGTACGGCGCGGTGGATGGCGGGCTGCGCATCGATGGCCGCGACGACCGCACGGACCCCACGAACGGCGGGTTCGTCCTCGGGTATGCCCAGCTCGCCTACGGGCCGACGCGCGCCCCTTGGGGACGCTTCGTGCTCGACGTCCGGGGCTACGTCGGCGTGCCGTCGGGAGTGGTGGTGTTCGCGGGGGAGGTCCTCGCCCAAGCAGCCGTCGGGGCAGTCCCGTTCTACGAGCTCGGCCTCATCGGCGGGTTCGAGGCCAACGGCCGCACCCTCGTGGGCGTCAACGGCATGCGCGCGCTCGACCGTGGCCGCCTGCGCGGGCCACTGGGGCTGCTGGCCCACAGCGAGGTTCGCTTTCGCCCACCGGGCTTCCAGATCCTGCGGTCCTTCCGCATGAGGGTCGCTTCGGTGCTCTGGCTGGACGCCGCGCGCGTCGACGAGATCGCCAAGCCGTTCACCGGCGGGCCGTTCCTGCAGCCCTCGTTCGGCTGGGGCTTTCGCCTCGTCTTCAACGAGGTCACGACGGCCCGCTTCGACATGGGGACGAGCCCGGAGCGCCAGATCACCGACGCGGGCGATGGCATCCGGTGGCCCCTGGGCTTCTACGGGACCGTCGGGCACTCCTTCTGATGGCTGATGAGACCCCCTGGTGGCTCCAGGACGACGACGACGTCGCCGACCCGATCACCGAGGCCCAGGCCGAGGAGCTGCACGCCGACCTGGTGGCCCTGCGCGTTGCGCTCCAAGCGCAGCTGGACGCGCCCAGTGATCGCGCCGAGACAGTGGACCTGGACCAGCCCATCGGGCGCCTGTCGCGCATGGACGCCATGCAGCAACAGAAGATGGCGCAGGCCCAGCGCGGCCGGCTCAAGATGCGCCTGAGCCAGACGAGGGTGGGCATCAAGGCATGGGACGACGGGGACTACGGCGACTGCCGGTCCTGCGGCGAGTCCATCGGGTACTCGCGCCTCAAGGCGAAGCCCGAGAGTCCACTGTGCGTGACCTGCGCGTCCTCTTCGGAGAAGCGCTAGCGGTCAGCGGCGACGTGAGCTGGCGCCCACGAACTGGTCCTTCTTGTCCTTGAACAGCGCGTTGAAGGTGGTCAGCGAGCCGTAGCACTTCGTGACGTACTGCTGGAGCTCCACCTTCTCGACGTGGTCGAGCTGGTCCAGGTTGTTGATCTTCGACTCGAGCACCCGCAGGTTGTTGCGGATCGAGACGATCTTCTTGAACAAGGCGTCCAGTGCGATCTCCTTGCCCTGCGTGTTCGTGTCTCCGGGCTCGAGGAAGGCGGTTCCCCCCGCCCAGCGAGTCCCCATCTCGGTCGCTCCGAGGTGCCCTGCGTCTTCGAGAGCCTCGGTCACCGCGCGCTTGATGAGGTTGAGATCCATGGGTTCCAGCGCCATGCGTCCTCCATTGAAGGCGCAAATCCTAACCGAGGAACCCACCGAAGGCTGGCTTCCGCAGGAGTTCGCCCGGCGAACTCTCCCCTCGCAGGCCGTGAGGCGATCCGCGATGCTCGGCAAATGCGCCGCAGTTTCCTCCTCGCCGCCCTCGTCGCCGGCTGCACGTCGTCCGACCCGGAGCGCACGCCCAACGAGCCGGCCGAGAACTGGCAGCCGCGGATCCCCCAGACGGCGCTCCAGATCGACGTCGACGCGCTGGAGGGACGCGCCGAGTTGGGAGTCAGCACCCTGGGGGAAGGCGCCGTGTCGCTGTGGACGGGCGGTCTGGACGTGGGGTCGGTCGAGATCGACGGGTTCCCCGAGCTCGGCTGGGTCGTGGATGACGATCGACTGGACGTCGCGCTGCCTCACGACGTCGCCGAAGCCACGGTGATCGTGGAGTACTCCTTCGACCTCGCGGGACAGTTCGAGGGCCTCATGGCCGGCGGGTCGACCCTGACCTGGCCCTACCACTGCGACAACCTCTTCCCGTGCCGGCCGCATCCGTCGGAGGGCACGCGGTTTCTCCTCGACGTGACGTCGGCTCAAGACCTCGTCTTCGCCGAGGACACCATGGGGGTCGCCCCGGCGTATCAGATGGCCTGGGCAGCGGGTGAGTACGTGCGCACAGAGCTTGGGGTGACGCCCGCGGGCACGGTCATCGAAGCGTGGGCGCCGCCGGGGGCTGAGGCTGCGGTCGCCGCGGGCACGGACGGCCTCGTGGACGTGTTCGGGTGGCTCGAACAGACCCTCGGCCCGTACGCCTTTGGTCCGCGGGCCGGCGCAGTGCAGGTGGAGTGGGGCCCAGGCGCCATCGGGGGCATGGAGCACCACCCGCTGTGGCATGTGTCCGCGGGGGCCATGGACGACCCCATCGTGCAGGCGCACGAGGCAGCTCACGGCTGGTTCGGGGCTGAGGTGCGGCTGGCCTGTTGGGAAGATCTGGTACTGAGCGAGGGCGTCGCCACCTGGCTCGCGGCACGGGCCATCGGGGCGACGGCGGGCGCGGAGGCCGAGGCGGAGGTGTGGGAGGACTATCGCGCCGAGCTGCGCGGGATCGTCGACGGCCCGCTGAATCGGGATCTGGTGGTGTGGCCGGACAGCTGCGGTGAGGTAGACGTCCTCGACGGAGGGTTGTTCACGCGGGCGACGTACCTCAAAGGCGCGTGGTTCCTGCGGCAGGTCTCCGAGGCGTCGTCCACCGATGCAGTGGAGCGCGCCGTCGCTGCGGTGGTGGCCAGTCGCGGCGGACAGGCCGCGGGGATGCAGGATCTCGTGGACGCGCTGGAGGTCGAGACCGGCCTCGACCTGAGCGAGCTCGTGACTCAATGGCTGCGCACGGAGGGCGCCCCGGAAGGCTGGGACGAAGAGACCTAGTTCATGGGCCCCACTTGTGACGCGGGGAGCCCGCGGGCTCCCGGGGAGTTCGCAGGCGAACTCTTCCGTGCCGAGGCCACGATTGCTCAGGCACGTCGCACCGACCGACAACCGCAGTCGACGAAGAGATCGCGCGTCTCAGGGCCCCCTAGGGGAGCCAGCCGAGGCGGACATCCTCCCAAGACCGATCGGGGATGCGGCACTGCGCGTTCCCTGGCTCCTCCTCCTCCACAGTGACACCCACCGTCTGGATGGTCGCGAAGAAGCCCCCTCCTTCACCACTACCAGTCACCGTGATGCCGACCCGCCCCATCACTGGGTTCCAGATCGCCTTGATCTGCTCGGACCCCGGCGTGTCGTTGCAGATCGCGGTGGAGAGGTTGCTGCCCTGCTCCATCACGAGGCCCCCTTCCACCTCGTCCTTGGCGTCGATGTCGGTGAAGTACAGCGAGTAGCTCGCGCCGACGCTGCCGGCTGCGTCGGGGGGCAGGATCGCCTGGACCCCCAGCCGCACGGTGTCCTCGGCGGGTCCCGCGGAGAACGTCACCGCGGCACAGCCCAGGATCCGACTCCAGTTGTCGATGTCGCCCAGGGCGCCCAAGACGGGGCAGTCGCCAGGGGGAGCCGAGTCGTCGTCGTCAGCGACGTCGTCGTCGTCGGCCGTCGCGTCGTCATCGTCGGCTACGTCATCGTCGTCGGAGACGGAGGAGTCGTCATCGTTGGCGGACGCGTCGTCATCATCCCCGGACCCTCCGGTGGGACACCCGGGGAGGACGAGCAGCATCGAAAGCACCATGAACCAAGCACGCATCAGGACTCCCTCGAGTCAGGGGAATTGGATCCGGACGATCCTCTCGTCCTCCAGTACATCACCGCAAGCATCCTCCACGCGAGCCCTCAGCGTGAAGTCCATCCCCTCCATCTCCTCTTCGCGTTCTTCGCGGGGGATGTCGGCCCAGTCGTCGGGGAGCACGGGCCAGTGTCTGAACGGGACGCGGCGCTCGAGGAAGCCCCAGCCATCTCCAACCTCCTGAAGCGGCTGGCGCAGGAGGTTCTCCTGGGAGTGAAGCCCCTCGATGCTCTCCAACTCGAACGAGATCCAGGGCAAGTCGTCGTTGCGCAGCCCCTCACTCACGTCGCGGCTCCCGGGATGCATTCCATCGCCCTGCAGGCTCACCCACACGTGCTGCCCGCCCTGGCTTCCCCGCTCGACCCCGAG
>JAGSHC010000224.1 GCA_023954745.1 Deltaproteobacteria bacterium
CGTTGGCTGCGTCGTCGTCGTTGGCTGCGTCGTCGTCGTCACCGGGGAAGGCCCCGTCATCATCGTCGTCGTCGCCTGGAAACGCACCGTCGTCGTCGTCGTCGTCGTCGTCGTCGTCCCCGAAGTCGCCCGGACCCCACGGGTAGAAGTCCACCTCCATCGTGTAGCTGGTGGGGATGCCGGACCAGCAGGCCACCGCGATGCGCAGGGTCCCGCTGCCATAGGCCTCCGCTGACGCAGGCCCCGAGTAGTCCTCGTTCTGGTTCTGCGCGATCTCGTTCTCCGCGGTGTCGTAGACGAAGAAGTCGATGTCCGACGGCCCCGACCAGTTCGTCGTGAAGCGCACCTGGTCGTCGCACGGCAGGGTCACCACGAACCAGTCGACGTCGCCGGTCCAGGTGTTTCCGTTGTTCCAGCACCAGGTGTCGGCGCTGATGGTCAGGTCTCCGCCCGAGCTGGTGATGTTCTGCACGATGCCGTTCTGGTGGGAGTCGTTGGGCTCCACCTCCACCACCGCTTCGAGAGGGCCCGAGCAGGACCCCGAGGATGCGCCGTCATCATCATCATCATCGTCGTCGTCATCGTCGTCGTCGTCGTCGTCGCCGACCACCACCCCGCCGCAGTACCCGTTGACGCAGGACGTGCCGCACGAGCAGTCATCGTCCCAGTCGCACGACGTGCCTCCGGACGGGTAGAGAGTGCAGACGGCGTCGGTGTCGTCGCAGGACAGCGTCCGGTCCCCGGTGCCGCCGTTGTACGTCGCGGTCATGGACGAGGAGCCGTAGTAGCTGTGGTCCAGCCCCAGCCAGTGTCCCCACTCGTGGGTCACCACCGACTGCAGGTCGTTCCCGCTCGCGCCCTGGATCCAGGTGTGGTGGTAGCCGTTCACCACCATGTTGGCGTTGTTGAGCACGCAGCCCCCTCCCCAGCTCGGAAAGGTCACCGCGAGGGTGCCGGAGCCGAGGCTCGCGGGGAAGCTGTTCTCGTAGAAGCCGGCGGCCTCGCTGGAGTTCCAGCCCATGGGGTCCTGGGTGGTGTCGGGGCCCTGATTGGCCGAGAACGCCGAGCACCCGGGGGAGCCCCACTCATCGAAGGAGTCCTGGAACACATCGATGACCGTCGAGACGGAGAAGTCGTTGGAGGGGTACGCGGCGGCGTAGTGCCAGGTGGTGTTCGGGTTCCCGGGTGGCCAGGCGCTGTAGCTCCCGCCGCCGCAGGAAGTCAGGGGGTTCCAGGCGCTTGCCGTCGAAGGCAGCAGCAGCGAGAGCGCGATCAGGGGGACGAGGAGCGCGCGCTTCATTGCGTCCCCTCCGGACCGTGGACCACCACGCCAGCGAGAACGGCTTCCATCGCCGACAGGGTCGTCGGCGCAGGCAGGGCGGACTCCAGGCGGGACAGGGTCCCGTCGGGGGCGCGCAGCCACAGGGCGACGTCCACATCCCGAGCGAGGTGCGGATCAGACTCGCTGCCCATCGTGAAGTAGGCCTGGCTCAGGGCGGTGAGGAACCACTGCCCGTCGACCTGTCGCAGGAAGAACAGGCCGCGCTCTCCACGCTCCAGCGAGGGATCACCGGGGACAGCCGAGCTGCGCCCATCAAGGGTACCTCGCCACTGACGGACCTCGAGCGTCGCCGGTGCCGAGCCGGCGAGCACCTTCTCCACGCGCACCGTGGTGGCAGTGACGGGGCGCTCGTAGCGCGGGTGCACCTCCTGCCGCGAGGTCCCCACGGAGCCCACGACCACCGCCGCAGACAGTTGGGCCATCTCGGGCACCGTGAACGCCAGGGCCGACGTCGCCTCCGCGCTCCTGGGTGCCGCAGTGTTCGCCAAGAGGACGGCGAGAACAGCGAGGGCACTCAGAGTGGGCGGGAAACGATGCATGGCTTGCTCCAAGGGGGTTGGTCAGGCGCGCGCACGGGTGCACGCCCCCCCGCCCACAAAGGCAAGAAGCAGGCCAGATCACGGCGAGCAGCGAGGGCGCTCGATCCGCAGCTTTGCAACAACTCGTGGCTGGTCACTGGAGTGACCGAGTACGGGGCGATCAGGTCAGTGTGCTGACCGGCGCCACACGGGAGGGCTGGGGCTCTCGTAGGGAGGGGGGCCAGGGCCCCGCGCTGTCACCCGCCGCAGGGGCTCACGGACGCGGGGTCGCGGTCGTTGTGACTCGCACTGACGCTGCCCGAGGTGTGGGTCTCCTCGGTGAAGTCGAGGTTCGCGCGACCGAGCTCTCGGAGGAGCTCCATCTCACCACCGGACGGCACGAAGCAACCAGCGAGGGAGGCACGGGGAGCGGACGCGCCGTCCGCCTCCACAAAGAGAGCGACTTCGTCGGAGCCGAGGAGGACCCCGTCGTCGATGAAGAGCGACACCTGATCAGCATCCCCCTCCATCTCGAGGAAGGCTTCGAAGGTGAAGGACACCTGCCCCCGCTGCCAGGTGGCGACCCCGAGGTCGACATCCGCGGTGATCAGGTCGCCGGCGGTCGAGGTGCTGCCAGAGACCTGGGCGCTGAGCAGGGAGTCTCCGACCCCGAACTCCGTGATGGAGCCGAGGAAAGCCCCGGAGCCGCCCGCGACGGTGACGGCGATGGTGCCGACCATGGTGTCGGTGGTGAGCCCCGAGTCGGGCACGCACCCGTCGACGCCATAGTCGAACACCCACTCGTCCCCGTCCTGAGTGACGGTGGGGCACGTGGTGAAGCCCTGAGGAGGCGCCGACGCCACCAGGCTCAGCTCAGCTCCCACCAAGGTGGTGATGGAGCTGACCTGGAGGCCGCGACTGACGAGCTCATTGGAGATGAGCGGATCGTTCTCGGCGCCGGTGTTCTCGCAGCCAGGTGCGGCGGCGAGGGCGGCGGTCAACAGCAGGATGCGGCGCATGGCGACTCCTCGGGGCCCAGGTCTCAGCGCAGCAGCATCTTGGCGATGGTGCTGAGCTGCATGTTGCTCGTGCCCTCGTAGATACCGCCGATCTTGCTGTCGCGGTAGAACTTCTCGGCCGGGTACTCCGTGGTGAACCCGTTTCCGCCGTGGACTTCGACCATCTTGCTGGCCACGCGCTCGGCGACCTGGCTCGAGAAGAGCTTCGCCATGGCGGCTTCCTTGAGGAAGGGCTTGCCGGCGTCCTTGAGGCGGGCGGCGTTGTAGACCATCAGGCGGGCGGCCTCGACCTCCGTCGCGGCCTGGCCGAGCTGGTGCTGGATCGCTTGGTACTGGCCGATGGGCTTGCCGAACTGCTCACGCTCCTTGGCGTACGCGACACCCGCCTTGAGGGCTCCATCGGCGAGGCCGACCATCTGCGCGCCGATGCCGATGCGGCCCTCGTTCAGGGTCTCGATGGCGACCTTGTAGCCCTTGCCCACGGGCCCGAGCACGTTGGCGGCGGGCACCTTGACGTTGTCGAAGATGAGCTCGCAGGTGGAGCTGGCGCGGATGCCGAGCTTGTCCTCCTTCTTGCCCACGGAGAAGCCAGCGGAGTCCCGGGGCACGAGGAAGGCGGTGATGCCCTTGTAGCCCTTGTCGAAGTCCGTGTTGGCGAAGACGATGAAGACGCCAGCCTCGTTGGCGTTGGTGATCCACAGCTTGTTGCCGTTGAGCACCCAGTCGCTCCCGCTCTGGGTGGCCTTGCAGCGCAGGGCGAAGGCGTCGGACCCGCTGCTGCTCTCGGACAGGGCGTAGGCGCCGACGGTGTCCTTGGCGAGACGGGGGAACCAGTGGTTCTTCTGCTCCTCGGAGCCCCACTTCTTGATGGCGTTGAGCACGAGGGTGTTCTGCACGTCGATGAAGACGGAGACGGAGGGGTCGACCTTGGCGGCCTCCTCGACGGCGAGGCAGGCGAGGAAGAAGCTTCCGCCGGCGCCGCCGTAGCTCTCGGGAATCTCGATGCCCATGAGTCCCATCTCAAAGAAGGACTTGATCATGTCGGGGTCGAGCTTCTGCTCGTGGTCCATCTTGTGGACCAGGGGGCCCACGGCCTCCTTGAAGAAGTTGCCGAAAGCCTCCTGGAAGGCGAGTTCGTCGTCGGACAGCTGAGTAAGGGCATTGCTCATCGGGGATCTCCTCTCGATGGATGGGAGCCGCAGCACGCCGTCGGCGTGGCGGCTCTTGGGCGGCGCGATATAGCACGACTGGGGGCCAGGCCTGCGGGTCGATCAAGGTCGCCGGCGGCGCCTCCAGAGCAACGCCAGGCAAACGACGAGGGCATCCATCATTCCCACGCGCACGCGCACGGGACCATGACGACATCCTTCGTCGGTGGACGTCCCCGGGGTGCCGCTGCATCCATTCTGGATGACCAGGTCCTGCGCATCGCAGCCCCCTCCCTCTGGGGTGGCGCAGCCGTCTCCGCCGAGCAGTCCGCCGCCCCCGGAGCACCCTTCGGCCGTTCCGCAGCCCTCGCTCAACGCGCAGCCGTCCATGGCCTCGCACGCGGGACCCGAGCACTGGATGTCGCCGCCGCCGTCACTGGGGCCCATGGTCACGTACACGCCCACGTGGTCCGGCGAGAACGCCAGCTCGCCCGAGGGCTCCATCCAGAGAGTGTCGAGGCCGAACCCGAGGAGCGTGGGCAGCGGGGCGACCCCGCCCGTGAGCTCGATGCCGAGGAGGCTGCCAACGGCGAGGTCGATGAGACCGGGGAGGGAGTCGGCGAGCTGGGGATCGAGTCCTGGGAAGAACTCGTTGTAGGTGACCCTCTGTCGAAGCTCGTCGTTGAGCAGCGCGACATCAAAGACCAGGGCGCCGGTGGGGTCGATGCTCGCGTCCACCGCGCCGAGGAGGTCTCCGGTGATCGAGCCGAGGCGGGTGGGGCGGTCGAGCACGTCGGCCCAGAACTCCACGTGCAGCTCCGGGGCCTCGAGTTGGATTGGATAGTCGCCGTTGAACCGCACCTGGGGGATGCGCTCGGGAACCACGCGCACGAGCACGGGCGCGCCCTCACCGAGCAGCTGCTCCATTCCTTCTTGCAGCTCTGGGCCGAGCATCACGCCGAGCAGCGTGGTGGTGAGGGGCTGACCGCCCAACTCCGCCGCCTCGAAACAGAGCGCGCCCGCGCGCCACAAGGCCCACAGCGCCTGGTTGGGGAGGTCGTCTGAGAGCACGACGGACGCGTCGTAGCCCATGAGGGTCCCGGGGATGACTCCTTGAAGCTCGGGAAGCTCAGATGGTGTCCAGGGCGAGCCTCCGGGGTCGAAGCGATCGACGCATGGGTCCATCATCAGCGGTTCGACCACTCCCCCCATCTGAAGCCGCAGGCCAGCGTTGGTGTGCTCCACCGCGGTGGGTTCGATCTGGTAGGCGATCTGGGCGTCTGCGACCTCGAGGACGTCCGCCACCCAGAGCTGCGTGAGCGCGTCCTCCACGGTGACTTCGAGCTCGGCGAGCATTCCAGCGAGCTCGCCCTCCAGAGTGCTGATGAGCTCGTCGATGACGAAGTCGATGAGGTCGAGGCCCCAGTTCTGGACGAGGTAGTTGTTGATGTCGATGAGGGGGCACCCCCCGAAGTGCACTTTGTTCTCGATGAGCCAGCCGATGTTCTGGTTCAGGGGGCCGAGCTGGAGATCCACCCGCTGCTGGCCCGGAACGAGCTCCAAGGTGATGGGCAGCTCGACGATGAGGGTGGCGGGATCGGTGTAGAGGAAGCACTCGAAGTCGAAGCAGCCGTCGAGCACCACCCACGAGGGGTTGCTGGCGTTGTTGACGCGCAGGCCCATGTCGATGTCGAGGAACATGCCGGCCGCCGAGGCGTACACCGTCGCGTTCTCGAACTGGGTGTGCACGATGAGGTTCTGGACCTGGAGATCCTCGCTGCAGAGCAGCAAGTTGATCAGCTCCTGCCCGGGCGTGGTGCCGATGACGAGATCCGGCGGGATGCCCTGCACCATCAACTCCACGGGGCGGGCGATGCCTGCCTTGGTGAGGTCGATGGAGATGCCCTCGCTCAGGAAGCTGCCCGGCGGCAGGACCTCTTCGGCCTCGGCTGGCGCACCCACGCTGAGTCCAAGAAGCAGAAGCGCCGTGAGAAACCCGCGCACGTGAGCAGACGTCACGGGCGGGAAGCCCGGCGCCGCGCGCAGGATCGGCGGCGCCGAGGGCAGGAGGGACGGCGGGGTCACCCCGGGCTGGGAGGTCCATCGAAGCACCCAGCGAAGCTAGAGCCACCTCGTTGGCGAGATGTTGAGGCTCTGTGGAGAGGCTTGAGTGGTCGCTGGAGTGACCATGATTGTGTCCGTCCTGTTCCTCGGCCCGAGAGCCGCGGGGTTTTTGTCGCAGCGGGGGGACGGTTTCGATCGCGGGGGAATCAACAACCCAATGAGTGGTTGCGTTGTCGTGGGTGCGAACTCGGGTTTGAAACTCCGACAAGAGGAAGTGAAGTAAAAAGCGGACGCGGGCTAGAGGGCTCATTAGGTTGCCCACGTCGCGCATTGAACAGGTGCTTCTGGACCCCCTCCCCGAGCGCCTTGCGACAGGTCGTATTTGTTGTTTCGACCTCATGGTCCGCCACGGTCTTCCCTGACCGCGGCTCGTACGAGGGGACGCGAGCGCCCGTCAAGGGATGAATGACTGGCTGACCCTGCAGGTCCTCGGAAGAGGAGACCTCTCATGTCCAAGCTCGCTCGCATCACTCTCGCCCGATTCGCTGTTGTCCTGTTCGCCCTCGCCTTGACGGCCGGCTGCGACGGGTTCACTGGCGACAAGCCCATGGAGCGTTTCGGCACCGTGGAGCACGAGCTCGACCGGTTGCTCGACCAGCCCACCGCTCTAGGTGTCGTCGCCCTGGTGAACGACCCCGCGACGGATCTGCAGTTCCTCGACCAGGGGCTCGCGCTGGACGTCCGGGCCGCGGAGCGCATCGTCGGCCACCGTCAGGGGCCCGACGGGGTGGACGGCACCGAAGACGATGACCTCTTCGAGAACCTGTTCGAGCTCGACGAGATCGGCTACGTCGGCGACGCAGCGTTGCTGGCCCTGGCCGACGCTGCCTGGGAGCTCGACTACGTTCCCGCCATGGTGCTCGAGGGTGTGTCGTTCACGGCCGGGAGCGCCCGCGCGGTTCTGTTGCTCGGGAACGCAGGCACCCTGGACGAGATCGACGACGGAGCCGCCCTCGACGTGCGCGCTGCCCAGGCCATCGTGGCCGGGCGCCCCTACCTGCACCTCGGCGAGATTGCCGAGCGGCCCCACGTCGGTCCGTCGGCGCTTCTCGCTCTCCAGGCGTACGCCCAGGACTGGACCGAGTAGTTTCTCAGGGGCTCCCCAGGGAGCTGCCTCGCCCCGCCGAATGAACGGTCACCGTGGCGAGGCGCCGGTCCGGTCCGTATAAGGGGTGCATGGGGCAGCCCTTCGACATCGACCACCCAGCCGCTGGCGCGGGGCACGTCTTCATCCCGGGCAGCGCGGACTCGATCGTCGCCGCGTCCCGGCTGACGGCGACGGCTCCATGGCCCGTCTGGGTGACGGTGGGGCGCGAGCATCGGCTTCCGCACCTGCTCGAGAGGCCCATCACCGAGGGGGCGACGGAGATTTGGTGTCTCGGGTACTCGGGGACGGGCAACGCCCTCCTCACAGCGGCCCTCGAAGCTCACGTGACTCATCGCCCCGTGCGATGGCTCAGCACCACCACGGGGCGCCTGAGGCTCGCGGCATCTGAGCTTGCGGGCATTCGCCTCGAGTCGATGCCAGGCGGGTCCCTCGTGAACCTCGTCCTTCGGGACCGGAGGGGACGCTGGACTCCCGACGACCACGCGTCCGAGCGACTGGGCTACATCCTGGGACGCTATCCCGGCTGGCGGCCCACGGCGAGGGAGCTGACGCTGGCGAACCGGCTCCACGCGGCGTCGGTGACGGTGCGCAACCACGAGGGCCATGGGGCGCCGCTGGTTCGCGCCCTGGCAGGGACCCCGGTGACGGAGTGGGGGAGCAACGAGGTGCTCGCGGACAAGGCGGATGCCGGCGAGCAGATGATTCGCGATGGGCGTCAGGCCCTGGCCGACACCGTGCCGTTGCATGGCTCTGAGAGTGGCGGGCCAGCGCTCTGGCTCATGTCTCGGGGGTCCATCAAGCGCGGGGTGCATGGCAAGGCGGTGGCGGCGGCGGGCTGGCGGCGCAAGTCGCCCGTGGCGCTGATCGAAGAAGCGGACCGCGGGTTCACGAAGGCGTGGGTCGTCTTGCCTGCGAGGCGGGAGAACCTCTGGGTCCGCGTGGCGGAGACCTTCGGAGAGTTCAGCGCGGACTTCAGCTGGACGGGGCGTCGGGGGGCGGGGGCGATCCACAGCGCGGAGGTCGAGACCTTCCGCAAGAAGCTGTGGACGGTGCTTCGGAGCCGTTAGCAAGCGGTCGAACGTGGTGGAGGGTGTGTCGCGCCCCCGGGCTCTCTTTCGTCGCTCCGTAGGCGGTGGCTTCGAGTGGTGAACTCCCCCATCGCTCTGCTTTCAAAGCAGAGTTCCGATTCCCGAATAGTCTCCTGATTCCAGCGCTCTGACGTAAACCTAACGAGCGACTGATCCGCGCACTCCCCACCCACGCGGGCGCGCTGGTCGTGGCCGCGATCCCTCCCTGCACCATTCGGCGCGTTTGTCCCCCGTCCACCCAGGTTCCGGATCGGCTCGATCGAGGCAGAAAGTCAAACCAAGAACCGTCTCATCCAACTGTGATCGTTGACGAAAACGGCCTGTCTCGATCCGCGGGAAAACACCCCTTGAGCCCGGATCCCTCCCCCACTACTTTCCCTCTCGAAGGTTGTCGTTCTTTCACAGTCAAATACGTGGTGAGGCCAAACGGTCGCTTGCCGAAGCTCCAGTTCGCTGGGGTGGCGGTTCGCGGGACGAGGTCTCGAAGAGAAGTTCATGAGGGTCGCGAACCCCTGAGGACGGGAAACCGGAGTCAGGCGGTCACGGTCGGAGTGCTGGAGCAAGCCCCTGGAGGCGCAGCCGAGTGACATGGCGCAAGCCCCCGCCGAGAGCGGGAGTCAGTCGGGAGAACGCCAGGAGGGGAGGCCGCGTCGGAGACGACGCAGCCCCCGGCACCACGGGAAGAGCCCTGAAGAACAAAAGCCCATGAGCGTTCGCCGGAGAGATCCGGGGACGGGCGAGAGCAGAGCAAACCGTCAAGGTCGTGAAAACGGCGAAGGCGGAACTCAGCGGTTGAGGTAAGGCCGTGGCCGGATCTGGCGCGAGCCGGTGATGGAGTGGATGCTCTCGATCCTGAAGCGCTGAAGGGCAAAAGAACTCCGTGGGAGGTGCTCACGACACGACGTCCGCTCTCGATGAGGGCGTCGAAGAGAGAGCCAGGCGCGAAGAGCGCTCCGAGGGAGAGTCGAAGTCCACGAGGGGAGCAAAGAGGTTCGGTTTCGGACCTTCGAAGCTGCCAGCAGGAAGACGGTAGGGGCCAAGCCGAGAGGCAAGAGGTCGAAACCGACGCGGTGAACCAATGCGCCGCTACTGCTGGAAGTGCACACCCTGAAGGGCCCGGTGACTCCGAGGGAGCTGCAACGGTGGGTGACCACCGAGGCGGGCTTTGCGTTAGATGACTCCGGGGGAGAAGCCACGTACTGACTGCTGGGTCGTCTTCGGATGACCGGGGCGACAACCTTCACCTGATTCGGGCCAGCCGGCCGGTAGTTCCATAGGGGGACTGCCGGCCGTGCTCGTTCTGGGCTCCGAGCCCGGGGCTTCTCGCTCTCCGGGCGCTTCTCGCGCTCCGGGTGCGTCTCGCTCTCCGGGGGTGTTGTCAATTTGTCAGCGGCGCCGCGGAGCGCCGTCGCCACGTTGACAACCTGTCCGGTTCCGACTGGTGCTTCCGCCCCCCCGCGTCAGGCTGTGAGGAGGAGGATTCAGTCCACCACCACGCCGACGTCACTCGTTCCCGCTGCCGACGATGCCCTCGGAGTCCTCAGATCTCGGGCGGAGCTCCTCCCTGGCCCGCTTCTTGCTCCTCCTGGCCCCATGCGACGTTCCACCTGGGCGATCATCGCCAGCACTGGCCTCCTCGGGGCCCTCGCCGTCGGCACGGCCGCCGACGCGGGCGTCTTGGCGTTCGGCCCCTACGACAAGCAACTCGGTGATGCGCCGGTGGCCCTCGCGGTCACCCCTGGTGACCGGGTCGTGGTCGCCATGCAGGACACCTCCACCCCCGTCCTTGGTTGGTTCGACACCCTGGATTGGCGGGACGATGCCTTTCAGCGTGAGGTGGATGACGTCACGGACATTCGCTGCATCGCCGCAGCCGGCGACGCAGACGGACCGATCCTGCTCGTGGGTGGGTCGGCGGTAGCGATCCTCAACGTGGACGACTCCACGAGCCCGGCGACCTTCACCGCGGAGGTCCCCCTGGGGCTCAGCGGCGGCACCGTCGTCGACCTCGCCTGGGACGACGCGCGGGGCGTTGCCTACGGGGCCAACGACGGCGAAGACCTGCTGCACTGGATCCCGGTGACGGGAGCCAGCGGCGCGGTGGACTCAGAGACAGGCTGGCCCCTTCCGCTCGCGTTCACTCCTCTGTACCTGGCCATGGTGGGGCCGGAGACCCTTCTGGTCGGCGGTGACGACGCCGGGGCGCCCGCGGGCGCCATCGTGGACCTGACCGGAGACACCCCAAGTGTCCTGCCGCTGGAGCTGGCCGGACTGGCCGGAGCCATCGTCGCTGCCAGCGCAGAGGACGGCGAAGGCTGGCTCCTCAGCGCCGACGGTGCCCTCGTCCGCATCGTGGATCTGAGCGACGACGGAGACGATGACGACGCCACCGGGGACGACGACGACTCGGCGGGCGACGACGACGACGCCACCGGGGACGACGACGACTCGGCGGGGGACGACGACGACTCGGCGGGGGACGACGACGACTCGGCGGGGGACGACGACGACTCCGCAGGGGACGACGACGACTCCGCAGGGGACGAC
>JAGSHC010000271.1 GCA_023954745.1 Deltaproteobacteria bacterium
TACAGGTCGTTGATGGGGCGACGGTTCGCGCCCACCACCTGCACCTGAAAGCGGCCGTTGCGGAAGGGGTTGTTGCGGTCGCTCATGGCGATTCCTCCCGGAGGGACTGAAGCAGGTGGACCGCCGCAGCATCGTCGAACTCCGCCGCATGTGCACGCAGGGCCACAGCGAGGGGAGCGAGGGAGGGGTCCTGGTCCGCCAGCCGGTCCGCAGCGGCTGCAAGCTCGGTCATGTTTCCCAGCTCAGCGAGCTGACGTAGCGCATCGAGCACCGGGGCGGCGGGCGCCACGAGGTCGCTCTCCGGCTCGGTGGGCATCTTTCCGGTGTCGACCTCCACCGACGTCTCGATCCACTGGACTCCGAGGGCCTTCGCCATCAGATCGAGAAGAACCTGTCCATCGACGGGCTTGCTGATGAACCCATCGAAGAGCGCTTCGTCACCGGGCTCCAGGGCGCGCTCCAGCGAGGAGGACACCGCGAGGATTGGGAGCGACTTCGTGGTGGGGCTCTCTCGGAGGGCGCGTGCCGTCTCGGCCCCACTCATTCCCGGCATCAAGAGGTCCAGTAGAACGAGGTCCGCCGGCTGCTCCCTCAGCGCATCCAGGAGGTCAGCGCCGCTCTCGACCTGCCTCACCCCGAATCCCAGGGGCTCGAGCATGTGGCTCAGCACCACGCGATTCACTCGGCGGTCGTCGACGACGTACACGGTCAACGGCGCCCCGATGTAGCCCGTCACGGTCGGCCGCACGGGACGGGCGAAGATGGAGGGAGATGCCGCGGGTTCGAGGTCGAGACGGAACGAGAAGGACGTCCCCCGACCGAGTTCGCTCTCGACGACGAGATCACCACCCATGGCCGCGACGAGCCGCCGGGAGATTGCCAGGCCGAGCCCGGTTCCGTCGGCGCGGGCGGCCACGTCCCCCACCTGCTCGAAGGGCTCGAAGATTTGAGCCCGCTGCGCCACCGCGATCCCTGGACCGGTGTCCCGGACCACGAACTCCACCTCAGTGCCGCCCGCCGCACGAACCGCGATCACGACCTCACCGGCCACGGTGAACTTCACGGCGTTCCCGACGAGGTTGAGCAGCACCTGTCGAAGGCGCTTTGCGTCGACCCGCACCCCCACCGGGACCAGCGGACCCATGTCCACGCGAAGGTCGAGACTCTTGCGCTGGGCCGGCACCGACAGCAGCTCACCCACGCCGCGCACGAGGTCAGGGAGCTCGGCCTCCACCATCACGAGGTCCATCTGGCCGGCTTCGACCTTCGCCATGTCGAGGATGTCCTCGATGAGGCTCAGGAGATGGCGCCCGCTGGAATGCATCGTCGCGACTGCGTCCGTCACTGCCTCGTCGAGGTCGGGGCGCCGCTCCAGGATCTGCGCGTATCCCAGGATCGCGTTGAGCGGAGTCCGCAGCTCGTGGCTCATGTTCGCGAGGAACTCGCTCTTGGCTGCGCTCGCCACCTCCGCCCGGCGTCGGGCGCCTTCCAGTTCCTGAGTGCGCTTCCAGACCTCAGACTCGAGGTCGCCGACCATCGCCGCGTTCTCCAGCGAGATGGCGACCTGGGTAGCCAGGAGCTGGGTCGCCTCCAGGTCCGCGGCGGAGAACCCAGCGCCGTCTTCGCTGACCAGATACACCGCGCCCCGGGTCTCCTCCGCCCGGGTGAGCGGCGCAGCAAGCACGCTGCGACCACCCTCGGACCGGATGATCGCTCGGCCCTCGCGCAACGTGCGCCGGACGAGCTCGGTGTCGATCTCGTGCGAGTCGCTCAGGGGCTGGGGGCGTGCCATCACCGGGCTGGGTAGCCGCGCCACGACCTCCGGTCCCGCGGCGCTCATCAGCACCAGGACCCCACGGCGGGCCGCGGTCGCGTCCACCAGGGCGTTGAGAGCTCGCGCGGGGAGCCTCGCCAGATCGACCTCCTCCGACAGCCCTTGAGCGACCCTCATCAGAGCGCGCACATCGTGGTCCTGTGGAGGGAGAGGCTGCGTGGACTCCTCAGCGCCTCCTGAAGCGGGCCCGACGCCGAGGCGCGATCGAAGGAGAGACGCCTGAGCCTCCGCGCTCTCAGCCGCCTCGGTGTCGCCGATGCGGGTCGCCTCCTGGGCCAGGAGGTCGAGGACGAGGACCGTGGAGGAGTCCTCGTTCGTCGAACGCAACAGCGTCACGGCGTTGCGAAGCCGCCGCACCGCGAACTCGGACCGGCCTCTGACGGAGGCCTCGACCGCGGCAAGGAAGTCGGCGGCCCAAAGACGGTCGGTGCGCTGCCGGGCCCAAAACTTCAGGCGCCCGCGAAGCTGCCTCAGTCTGCGGAGAGCCTGGGGACGAGTAAGCCGTCCCCTCGCCGCGAGGATCGAGACGGCGGCGGCGGCGTGTACGTGGCTCAAGTACGCCGGCGCGATGGGAATGGGCTCCTCCAGGATGCGAGGCACTTCGGAGAGGCCCCGCTCGATGAGAGCGAGGTCCTGACGGAGCAGGCCCACAAAGAGCAATGCGCCGGAGTACCAGGCACTGGAGACAGTACCGTCGGGCGAAGGCACCTCCTCGTAGACGCCTGTGCGCACAAGGCGATAGGCAGCTCGCGTCACGGGCAGGGTCGACATGCTGCGACCCAGGGTGTGCCCTCGGAAGGCGCGCACGGTCGCCTCGAGACGGGCCTCTGCCGCCTGCAGGTCGTTGGTCGTGAACAGGTCGAGCCCGCAGCTCAGCTCCGCGCATGAGACTGCAGTCACCGTGTCTCCCACCTCGGAAGCAGCGTCCTGAAGACGCCTGAACTGTCCCACCAGATCAGCCAGGGGCGTGTCCAACGCGGAGAGCAGGGATGCGCGGAAGAAGTGAGCCCTCGGGCGGCTTCGGGGATCGTCGATGCGCTCCTGCACCGCCACCATCAAGGCGCCCAGGCGCCGAGAGGCCTGAATCCGGCCAAAGGCGGCGAGGAGGAGCCCGGCGTATCCGATGAGGACGGGAGCTCCGAAGTAGCTCGCACCGTTCTTGAAGAGGTACTGCAGGTCACGAAGGATGGAGACGGGGATCTCATCACTGTCGAGACGAAACTCCAGGGGTGCCGCCGCCATCATCAATCGCTGGACTGCCACGACCACCGGATCGTCGGTCAGCGGAATCGAGAGGACCGCGGACTCGAGGCTCCGACCCAGAAGCCACCGGGCTCGGAGCCCCGCCCAGATCAGACGCAACGGCCGCGGCACCCACCGCGCTGGGGAGAGTCCAATGCGGTCCATCAGTCGGTGGAACGACGCGAGGGCGCCCGCCTCATCGCCGGAGTGCACCAGCGCCTCGAACTCAGTGAGATGCACCGACAGCTCCTCGTGAAGCGAGGTCGCCTGGTCCAGGACTTCGTCGACGAGCGGCCTGCGGGGTTGGTCCACCCCCTCACCGAGGGTCGCTCGCGCCGCGGCGCTCAAGAGCCGGAGTCTTTCAGCCGGGGGCGGGTCCACCGACAACCCACGCCGGGCGCAATGCCACCCGCACACGTATCCCCCCATCTCGAGAGCACGTTCGGCGGCCTCCAGGGCTCCCGGGGGCGTGAGTGCGGTCAGCGAGGGCGGCTCGGGCAGGTCGGACGGCCACTCGGGTGCAGAGACCCGGCGGGCCGACGGCGAACCGGAATCCACGTGAAAGGAGAGCACGAAGAGGAGCCCATCGACGTCGTCCCGCGAGACGATGGAGTCGATCACCCGGCGGGAGTCGGCGTCGGCGTGCTCCAGGCCGTCGAGAACCACGACGACCGGTCGTCCCGGCGAGGCCAGGGCCGCGAAGAGCGCCCCCACTCCAAACTCGAACCGAGCCGCATCGTCCGGGAGCCCCACCTCGAACCATCGACTCCGCGACGCGCGGCGGACCTGGCCCTCGAGGAGAACACCCAACTCGGGGAGCAGCTCGCTAAGGAGCCCGTCGCGATGCCCAACGGCCTCGAGGAGACCCTGGACCAGGGCCGCGCGGACTTCGGGCGCGCTCGCGGCCACCGCGGCGAGGCGACTCCGAAGCGCATCCAACACCCCATGAAAGGGCTGATGACTCCGGTCCCGGGTGTAGACCCCATGCGCGTACGACGCTCCAGTGGCGAGCGCCGTCGACCGCAGAACGGCGGCCAGTCCCTGAGAGTCCTCGTCCGACGAGCTCTCGACCCGCACGCACGGAGACTTGGCGCGCACTGCGTCCGCGAGGGCCCCCCGAAGAACCGCGAGGGCGGCTTCGTGGTCTGGCTGCGCGGGAGCGAGGGGCCAGTAGCCCGACTTTGTCGTCACTCGGCTCCGCCAGGGAGCGGCTTCTGGGCGAGGCCCGCCTGCATCGCGATGCGAATCAGGGACGCCATGTCCTGCACGTCGAGCTTCTCCATGATCCGCATCCGGTAGGTCGACACCGTGGTCCGCGCGACATCGAGGGTGTAGGCGATCTCCTTGTTGGAGCGTCCGGCCACGAGGAGCTGAAGGACCTCCGTCTCCCGACTCGACAGCACCAGCAGGGGCTCGGGATCGACCTTCGGAGCCCCGGGCGCACGCAGGCCATCACCGAGCTCTCCCACCAACCTCGTCACGGGCTCGAGGAGCTCCACGGCTTGGGCAAGCGCGCTCTCGAGGGCCTGGGCCGTCGCGCCGCTCATGGCCTCGGACGCCGCTTGCGCCTGCTCGATCTGCCCACGCACGAGCTCGAGCCGCTCGGTGACGCGCGCATTGAGGGTATGGGCGAGGTGACTGTCCTTGGACCCCTTCTCTTCGAGCAAGCTCCGAGTCAAGGCACGCAGCTGCTCACTCTGCAGCCGCCCCATCTCCAGCAGCTGCTCGCGCTCGCGCTCGTGGCGTTCCTTGGCGTCCAACTCCCGTTGGAGTTCATTCGTGCGCTCGGCCACGCGGACTTCGAGGTCCAGCGCGCGGTCCTCCAGGCGGTCTTGGAGAGCACGAATCTGGAGGTGCGCCCGCACCCGCGCCAGCAGCTCCGAGGCCTCGAACGGCTTCGTGACGTAGTCGACGGCGCCCACCTCGAACCCGCGCAGCTTGTCCTGGGTGGCGGTCATCGCGGTCATGAAGATCACGGGACAGTCAGCCGTCTCGGGCCCGGCCTTCAGGCGGCGGCAGGTCTCGTAGCCGTCGATCCCCGGCATCTGTACATCGAGGAGGATGAGGTCGGGCTTGGCGAGCTGGGCCCGCTTCACTCCGCTCTCCCCATCCCGAGCTGTCAGGACCTCCAGCGAATACGCCTCGAGGTGCGACACCGCCACCTTGAGGTTGGTCGGGTTGTCGTCGATGACGAGCAGTCGCTGCTTGCGGGGAGCGTTGGGCACGGGGAAGAGGATACGCGTTGCAGCGCCATGTCCCGCCCCGTCCCATTCCATGCTCCCGGACGGCGGGGCTGAATCAGGCATGGGCGGACCCTAGGGCGCGAGGCAAGCTCGGTCTGTCGTCGCCGATGTCGACACGGTGTCGAATTCCGTCGACACAAGTGCCCCGGCGGCTCGCAGGACTGCCAGGGCGGCTCGTAGGTCTAAGGCAGCTCGCTCGCCTGCTTCGCGAGCCACCGCCGGGTCGCCTCGTCCTCGCACAGGCCCATGGCCTGGCGGTAGGCGTGGCGGGCATCGTCGGCTCGACCGAGCTCCTTCAGGAGGAAGGCACGGACGGCCCAAGCGGGCTGGTGACGACGCAGCGCGGTCTCCGGGAGGGCGTCGAGCACCTGGAGCCCCTCCTCCGGCCGTCCGACCCTGGCGAGGCTCGCGGCGTAGCCGATGCTCCCACCGAGGGATGGGTACAGCTGAGCGAGCACGGCATACAGCTGGCAGACGCCGTTCCAGTCCGTCCGGCCGCTCTTCGCGCGGTGGGCGTGCAGACTCTGGATCGAGGCCTCGAGCTGGTAGGGGCCGCCGCTCTTCTGCTGGGCGGCCATCCAGAGCGCCTTCTCTCCCTCCAGGATGAGGTCCGCGTCCCAACGACCCGTGTCCTGCTCTTCCAGGGGGACGAAGAGTCCGTCGGGGCTGCGACGCGCGACGCGACGGGCCTCGCTCAGCAACATCAACGCCAACAGCCCCTTCGCTTCGGCGGCCTCGGGCATGAGCCCCACGAGGAGCCGGGCGAGCCAGATGGCCTCCCAGGCGAGCCCCGTGCCTGGCTCGTCGGCATCTGGCCACGCCTCCCACCCTGTGCCGAAGGCGGCGTAGATGGCTTCGAGTACGTCGGCCAGGCGTGCCGGCAGCGCCGCCGCCGGCGGCACCTCGAAGGCGAGGCCCTTCTCCTTGATGCGCCGCTTGGCGCGCACGAGACGCTGGCCCAAGGTCGCCGGCTTCACGAGCAACGCGGAGCCGATGCGCGCTGCGTCGAGCCCCAGCACGGTCTGCAGCATCAGCGGCGTACGGTCGCGCGGCGCGATGTCGGGGTGCGCGCAGAGGAACATGAGCTCGAGCCGACGGTCAGGCAGTCCCGAGGTGTAGGGAGTGTCTGCCGCCTCCGTCGCCTCGATGCGCAAGCGCTGCACCGACGCGGTGCGCAGCTCATCGGCGCCGCGGTCACGCGTCTGTCGCCGACGCACGCGGTCGATCACCTTGCGCCGCGCGGCGGTCAGCAGCCACGCCTCGGGGTTGTTGGGGACTCCCCGCTCCGGCCACGCCTTCAGGGCAGCCTCCAGCGCATCGCCCACCGCATCCTCGGCCAGGGTCAGGTCGCCGCATCGGGCAGCGAGCCACGCCACGAGGCGGCCGTAGCCGTCCCGCGCCGCGAGCTCCACCGCCCGATGCGCAGCCTCGGTCACGCGATGGAGTCCATGGGCACGATGGCGCGCAGCTCGACGGCACCACGCTCCAGGGACGGGCAGGTGCTGGCGAGCTCGATGGCCTCGTCCATGCTCTCCACCTCGAAGATCATGTAGCCGCCGAGGCTCTCCTTGCTGTCGGCGTAGGGCCCGTCCTGGACCACGCGCTCTCCGTTGACCCGGCGAATCGTGGTGGCCTGGGAGCCGTCGGGCAGCACGTTCCCGCCGACGACCTTGTCGTTGACGGCCTGGCTGTAGGCCTGCCATTGCTCCCAGTACACCTGAGCTGCGGGTCCGTCTCCGCGCGCGGCGAAGTCTTCGGGGGCTTCCAGGATCAGCATCATGACCTTCATGTCGTCACTCCGTGGGGCACGTGCAGGCCCCGGATTCGAGGGCGGTTGAGTCCGGCCTCGTGATGATGACGGGGACCGTCCGCGCGTTTCGACACCCCTCCCACTTTTTCTTGTCGTCGCAATTCGACCCGGCGTCGACAGAGCCGACGACAGACGGTGACGCAGGGGCCGCATAGCGTCGATTCCGCACCTGGACGGAGACCTGACCATGCGGACCCTTTCCTCGACCTTGCTCCTCTTGCTCCTCGCGAGCCCCGCCGTCGCGGCGGTTCCCTTCGACGCCGGGACCCTTCTCGCGCCACTGGCGGGCGGCTTCGGCGGAGCCGCCGGCGACATGGACGGGGACGGCGACATCGACCTCGTCATCGCCGACCAGGCAGCCGACACCTTGTTCTTGTTCGACAACGACGGGAGCTGGACCCAGACGGCCATCGCATCCATCGACGCGCCGCGAGAGGTCGAGCTCGCCGACTTCAACCGCGACGGCGCCCTCGACATCGTGATCGCCGCCCAGGGCTCCGTCGACGACGTCATCGTCTACCTCAACGACGGCACCGGTGGATTCCCCGCGACCGGCACGGTGGTGGGGTCGCCGAACAACCCAGACGCTGTCTCCGTGTTCGACCTGCAGGGCGATGGCGACATGGACATCCTCTACGACTCCGGCGCGGGCCCTGTCCGCGTCGCCAGGAACGACGGTCCCGGCGCCGGGTGGGCCACGTCAGGGGATGTGCTCGCGGGGAACAACTCGACCGACTCGGCCTTCGGGGACATCGACGGTGACGGCACCCCCGACGCCATCGTCGTCCAGTACGGCAGCGGCGAGGTGCACTGGCACGACCCTACGAACAACTGGGCCTGGAACAACATCGCCACGGGCCTCTCCGGCGCCTACTCGGTGGCCCCCCTGGACGCCGACCGGGACGGCCAGCTCGATCTGCTCGTCGCCCACCGCAATCCCTCGGCCGGAAGCAACTTCGTCACCCTCCTGACCAACGAGCTCGACACCGGCGCCAGCTGGACCCAGACCGACGCTGGCACCCCGGCCACGAGCAACGCGCGGTTCATCTCCCCCGGAGACCTGGACAACGACGGTTGGGACGACGCCATCCTCGCCACCCAGGGCGGCGCCATCTACACCCTGCACAATCAAGGCGGCACCTTCGAGAGTCAGCTGCTCGATTCGATCCCCGGCTCCCGGACGCCCCTCCTCGCGGATGTAGACGGCGACGGAGACCTCGA
>JAGSHC010000347.1 GCA_023954745.1 Deltaproteobacteria bacterium
AGGCGAAGGGGACAACGAGGAGCGCCGTCCACCAGGGCCCGTGGGTCTCGAAGAGCGAGCGAAGCACCACGGCCGCGAGGATCCCCGGGACGATGGAGAGCCCCACCGCCGCGTGGGAGGAGGTCAGCGAGCGCAGCGTCACCGCCGAACCCACCACCGCCAAGCCGACGACCGCGGCCCACGCTCCGAGGAACGGGGCGCCACCATCGCGCAGCAAACCGCCGAGCCACCGGAGCAGCGCGTACCCCTCGCCGAACGTCATGAACACCGAGTAGAGCCAATAGAGAGCGCCGCCCCCCGTGATCACCAGGACACCGACCAGGGCTCGGCGTCCCGTCGCGTCCAGGGGTGCCGCCCGAGACGCCAGCGACGGGGCGCCAATGCGCTCCCCCGTGACCACACGCACCAAGAGGGCAAAGAGGATCCCCCCTGCCAGAGCCCGCTCCATGAGGAGCCCGAGGACAGCGACGAACACGAGCCCCCCCGCGCCCAGAGCTGCGGCCAACTGACCGAGGCCGCGCCCAAGCAGCGTGCGGCGCAAGCCAACCCCGAGAACGCCGAGGACGACCCCGATCCCGAGCGCAATCTGGAGTCGAATCCCCGACCCCTCGGTGAGCCACTCGAGCGGCGCGACGACGGAACGAAACGCGAGGTGTTCGAGCTGCGGCGCCCACGGGAGGAGGTCTCGTCCAAGCCACAGATCCGCGAGAATCCAGGCGACGACCGCGAGCAAGACAAAGAGGATGCGCCGCGCGATCTGCATGCGCCGGGCAGAATACCCCTGGATGTCGAACCGCTCGTCGCTCGTGCTGGCTCTTACGACCCTCGCGTTCGGCGCGGTGATGTTCGTCGAGCCCTTGGGGATCGCGTCGGGCGAGGCGTTCCGCGACAACGACTGGCTGAATTGTCGGTCCTTCGACGTGCTCTCGCGCATCGCGATCCTCGAACACGGCCAGTTTCCTCTGCGCTCCCACCTCATCGGTGGCGGGTTCCCCACATTCGCCCACCCGTCCGACGGCTCCTGGGCGCCGACCCTCCTCCCCGTTCTTCTCTTCGGCGACGTGATCGGGGTCAAGGTCAATCTGCTGGTGATGCTGTTCCTCGGGGCCTGGGGGACCCTGCGTCTCGGGCGGTGGCTCGGCCTGAGCGAAGAGGCAGCGCGGTTCGCGGGGCTGGCGATGCTCGTCTCGGGGTGGGCCCCCTCGATGCTGCTGGTGGGCTTCTACAACCAGGCTTTCTACCTGCTGGCCCCCGCCATCCTGGCCTTGCTGCTCGAAGCCAAGGAGCGAGTCTCCTCCTTGCTCCTCGCCGGATTCCTCTACTTCCTCGTGCTCCAGCAAGGCGGCCACGCCTTCCCCGCGATCGGCTACGCCCTCGGAGTCGCCTCGCTCCTCGCCGCCGCGGCCACCCCTGCCACCCTGCGCCTGCGCTGGCTCCATCCTCTCGTCGTGCTCTTCGGGTTCGGGGCGCCGCTGGCGCTGGAGGCATACGGGGACCTTCCCGTCGCCATCCCCATCGGCTGGACGCTCACCGCCCTCGCCCTCGCCTTCTTGCCCGGCGGCCGTGACTTCGTGCGCGCAGCCGGCCCCTTCGTGATGCGGCTGGGTGGACTCCTGGCGACCAGCCTCGCCCTCGGCATCGGCAAGGTCGTGGGCCTCCTGCACCTCGACAGCTTCGGCGAGTACAGCCACGAGCTCGTACGCTCCGATGCGCTCTGGTTCCCTTCCCCCCGGCCCGGACAGACGATTCCCTGGGAGGAGCGCTACTACGAGTCCATCAGCGACTTCGTGGTCACTGCGCTGCAGCGCGCGCCGTCCGAGGCGGAGTACGTGGTGACCTGGGGCCGGGTGGGTGACCCGGTCAGCTACGAGTACGCGTGGCTGGGCCTGACCCCCGTGCTCGCCATCCTCGCGGTGGTGGGCGTGGGTTTCGCGGTCCGCGCCGGCGGCAAGCCCATGGTCGCGGCCCTGGTGGGAGCGCTGTTCACCGCCATTTGCTTCGGGTGGCACCTTCCCCCGGACCTGCACTTCCTGCTCACCGCGGGCGTGCCCCGCCTCGACCAGTTCAGCCAGCCCATCAAGTACTGGAACTTCTTCATCGTGCTCGCTGCGGCGCTCCTCGCAGGGATCGCCTACACACCGCTGGTGCAGCGGTTCCCGCGCCTGGAGTGGCTGCTCATCGCGTCCCTGGCCTGGCCCTTCGCCCAGAACCAGGGCGCGCTGCTCGAGCAGTTCAGTCAGCCCGTCCCGGCAGGGGCCGAGCAGTCGGAGTTCACCCAGGTGGCCCAGGTGGCCGATGCCAAGTGGGCCGAGCTCGGCGAGGAGGCGGTCCGCGAGATGAGCGACGAGCTACACCTCCGCGACTACGTGCGCGCCCACAACGCCTCGGAGTACATCAACTCCCAGCGCGGCGTCGGCACCATCGACCACTACGGCTCGGTGGTGGGGGCCGAGTACTCGAGCCCCGCGAACTACATCACCCTTCTGGGGGACGAGGTGCCCAACCCGTACTACCGGGGTGAGGCCTGGTTCGAGGGCGGAGAGACGAAGGCTGGCGCCCCGGATGGAGCCGACCTCGAGGTGCGCTCCTTGAGCGTGACCCCGAACGTCGTCCAGGTGGAGGTGAGCGCGCCGGAGGCCACCACGCTGATCGTGAACCAGGCGTGGCTCGATGGGTTCACGCTGGAGGGGCCGGGGACACTGCGCGCGGACACGCGCCTGCTGACCGTGGAGCTCCCACCGGGCGAGCACTCACTGCGGCTCGTCTACCGCCCGGTTGCCTTCGTCGCTGGGCTCGTCGGCTCCGGTGTCGCCTTCGTCCTCTGGCTCCTGGGGCTGATCGCCCTGCGGCGCCGCGGGCTCTGAGGCGGCAGCCTCGGACGACGCCACCGGGGCAGGACCGTCGATGACAAGTCGCCAACGGCGCTTCAGCCAGCGCGTCCACCCCACGGCGCTGTGCAGGACAAAGAGGCCCAGCAGCGCAAACGTGCTGGCGAAGTGCACGGGCACCGCCCAGCTCGGGGGACCCCCCCCGGGGGGCCACACGACGACGATGCCGGTGAGCAGCGCGGCGACCACATCGGCGGTGAGGAGGATCCCCAGGAGCCGCTGACGGGTGGTCCAGGGTCCCCACGTCCGGGCGAGGTGGTGGATCAGGTACCCGCCGACGGCCATGAGGGAGGCCCAACCGATCCAGACGTGCACCATCTCGGTGAGGCCCCACTGGATCGACTGGAAGCGGGGCGACCAGTGCAGGAAGAAGCCGGTGGCGGCAAGCACCGCGAACAGCAGCGCCATCAGCGTCCCCGGGAGCACCTTGCGGAGTAGCGCGAGGATCGGCTTCACCGGGGTCCTCCGCCAAAGGGATAAGCGAAGGTGATCTCTGCGCCGGGCTCCCAGCGGCCAGGAAACAGCGGCCGGGCCACGAGGTCGCCCGGCCCGGCCTGGTCGTCGCCGTCCAGGTCGAACACGGGGAGGATGTAGAGCTCGCGAAGTCCGGTCACGGTCAACACCATGCCCTCGGGCCACTCGCGCCGCCGCCCCTCACTGCGCCAGTTCAACGTCGGAGGCACGTTGGGGACGTTTCCGTCAGGCCCGAGCTGATCCCAGCCGAGGAGGATGATCCGCCCGTGGGCAGCGGGGTACGACGCCGGCAGGACAAAGGTCAGCGGCGTGGGCTCGGGGGGGAGCGACCCCATCCTGGTGACCCAGATGGTGTCGACCTTCAGGTAGGAGGCCCCCAGGGGCATGACGATGCTGGAGACATGGTCGCCGACGTCGAGCCGGCCGTTCTGGTTGAAGTCGACCCAGGCGTACATGGACTCCGTGAGCAGCCGCGCCGGGACCGTCACCTCGGTCTGCTGGCTCTCCGCCAGCTCCCCCACCACCGCGCGCAACACGGGCTCTGCTCCCCCCTTGGGTAGACCCCAGGGAGAGATCTCCGAGCTGTCGACGACGTCGATGCTCAGGGGGGCCGGGCCGTGCTGCGCGGCGAGCCAGGTCGCAGCCGACGCCTCCACGGTGAGGGTGACATCCGAAGACATGCGGGCCAGGGCGTCCATCCCCAGAGCGTCCCCGGGGTCGTCGGCCGGCGGCACGATGTCCTTCACCGCGGCGATGGGCTCCGGTGCAGAGAGAATGGGGCCCGCGTCTTGCGGGGGACAGCCGAGAATCATCGGCGCTGCGACGCACATGGTGAGAAGAAGAGATCGCACGACGCCGTTACTCTACGCGCGAGACGGGTTGACCCGCCCCCCGCCCCCCGCTATTCCGCATGAGCGAGTGCTGGCTCCGAGGGGGAGCTTGAGGGGACCTGATGATCGACAAGCTCCGATTCTTTCTTCTGGTGATGGCCTTCGCGGCTGCGGCCATTCTCGGTGTCGGTTGCCCCCCCACGGGTGACGACGACGACTCTGGCGCCGCCAACGACGACGACTCCAGCGTGCCCGTCGACGACGACGACTCCGGGGACGACGACGACTCCGGGCCCTTCTATGTGGAGGTCGCTCTCGGCGGGGAGGTCATCGCCGTCGACCGCGCCACCGGCACAGTGCTCACGGACGAGGAATACGACGAGCGTGCTCGCGGCGGCAAGATGGCCGTCTACCTCGTGGCCGATCCCGCCGACCTCAGCGAGCCCTTCGCGAAGTTCGTGCTCGACGCCCCCGGCACGTGGTCCACGATCATGCTCGGCGACGGCACCGACATCTACGCGGTGGTCGTCGTGGACGACAACGGCAACCGGGTCATCGAGCAGACGGACCTGCTCCGGGAGCACGGGATGAACCCCCGCGCCCTCGACCAGGATCTGCTCGACCTGGACATCACCGTCGACATGCCCCCCTTGCCCCCCGGTGGTGGCGGCGGGTGCTGCGATGGCCCCTGCACCAACATCAGCGGCACCACGATTCTCCTCCGCGGGACGTCGGGCGAGATCGCGGTCACGGCGCACTCGGCGGACCTCGGCGTCGGCCCCTTCGAGGAGACCTACCTCCCCGACGCCGGGTCCTTCGGGATCTGCATCCGGGACAGCCGGCAGTACACCTCGCTGCTCGGCATCCACGACAGCGACGCCAACTCGCTCTTCGAGCCGTCGGACGACATCGGTGAAGCGCAGATCAACCCCATCGCCCTCGGCATCGGGGACGTCATCGGCGCGGTCATCGAGATCCCCGCCGCCACCAACATCACGCTGCCGGCTCCCCCGCCGTACGTGACGCTGGAGGGCGACGTCGCCTTCCCCGGCTACACCTCCGGGGACATCTGGGTCTACGCCTCGGTGGGCACCAACGTGTACGCCACCACGACGATCCCCGCTCCTGGCGCCTTCTCGCTGCGCGCCCCCCCCAACTCCCAGGACGTGCGGGTGTGGGCGGTGGTGGACCAGGACGGCAACGGCGTCCCTGACTCGGTGTACGAGCCCAACGGCCAGACGTTCATCGACACGGCCACCTTCGATGTCCAGGGCCTCCTCGTGAACATCGAGGACCCGACGAACAACTCCATCAACGGCATCGTGACCTGGTCCGGCCTCGTGAACACCGGGGACGCCCTGCAGATCGCCCTGCACGACGACCCGGAGGGTGAGGGGGCTCCCGTGGGGAGCGTGACGATCACCAACCCCGTCTTCCCGCAGTCGTACTCCGTCCCGGGCCTGCTCGCCGGGACCTACTACGTCAC
>JAGSHC010000145.1 GCA_023954745.1 Deltaproteobacteria bacterium
CGACGCGGGGTCATCCCCGTACTCGTCCGTGTCGCTGACCCCGTCCCCGTCGCTGTCCGCGTCCATGTAGTCGGGGTCGCCGTCGCCGTCGGTGTCGGTGGGATTGTTCGGGTCTCCCGCCTCTTCGGAGTCGGGCACGCCGTCGTTGTCCGAGTCTTCGTCGAGGTAGTTGGGCACCCCGTCGTGGTCGTAGTCGCCGTCGCCTTCGTCAGCGTCTGCGATGCCGTCGCCATCGGAGTCGAGGTCCAGCCAGTTCGGGAGGCTGTCTCCGTCGGTGTCCGTCTCTCCCTCGAGCCAGTCGGGGATGCCGTCACCGTCGGTGTCCTGGGTCGGGTCCGGGTTCCACCAGGGGCCGGGCTCGAAGTCGTCTTCGCCCCACTCCCCGTACCCACAGACTCCCGTCGCTGGCTCACAGCTCAAGTCCCCCGAGCAACCAGAGACGTAACAGGGCTGCTCGCAGGCCCCATCGAGACAGACCAGCTCCCCGTCGCAGTCGCCTGACCAGTTGCAGCCCTGGCCCTGCACTCCGCCGGCCGGGTTGCCCGCCCACGTCCAGCGCACCGCGTCCCAGGCAGTGGTCTCGCTGGGCGTAGCGGAGAAGATGTTGTTCGCCGCGACGTGGTTTCGGACCCCTTGCACGAACTTGAATGGCTGGTTCGGGTGAAGGGCCTGCCACCCTGGCCCGGCGGTCATGTCGAGCAGGGTGGGCGCGTGGCCTCCTTGGAAGGCCACGTCGAAGGGCGCCGCGGACGAGCCGATGCCCGGGGGCACGTGCACCTCGAGCGTGTACAGCGCGGTCGCCGGGACGTCTGGGGTCCAGCGCCCCATGACGGGAGAGCCCGTGCCGTCGAAGGGGGACTGGGAGTAGTACTCGCCGTCGTACCCGCCGCTGGGGGCCTGATTGACGTCGGCGGTGGTGCCCATGGTGAAGCTGAACTCCGGGTCCTGGTCGTCGACGATGAACGGCTCGATGCCGCCGCCAGTGCACGTCACAGCAGGAATGCCTCCGTGCACTCCCTGGTCGTTCCAGGCGCCGGGGGCGCCCGAGCAAGACCCAGCGAAGGTCTCGCTGCGCACTCCGTTGATCCGATAGTCGAAGTGCAGGTGGGGGCCGGTGCTCCGGCCGCTGCTGCCCACCTGTCCGAGATAGGTACCGCACGTCACCTGGTCCCCGACATTCACCGCCACGGAGTTCTGTCGCATGTGGCCGTAGTAGGTGACGACGCCGTTGCCGTGGTCGATGGCCACGTAGTTGCCGAAGCCTCCCCCCCCGGGGCAGTTGGCGGTGGTGCAGCGGTCGAAGAAGCCATCGATGGCTACGGTCACCGTGCCGTCTGCCGCCGCGACGAGGTCACGCCCCGCGTCCATCCCCGGGAACCCCCCGACACCGATGTCGAAGCCGCCGTGGCCCGAGTAGTAGATGGAGCCGCACGCCCAGTCCCGCGCGCCCTGATCCTTGTACGCCGTGGGGTAGAAGAACCCAGCGTGCGCCTCGGTGGTCGGCATGGAGAACTGGGCGAACGCCGTCGCGGGAAGCGTGAGGGCGAGCAGCAGGAGACCTGAGAGGCGGCCCATCAGCGCGGGACCTCGGCGCGGTACTCCACCCCGCCGCTCGTCCAGGCCACCGTGCGGTCGTCGACCCACCGGATGCCCTTTGTGGAGTCGGGAACAGGGACGAAGCCCGCGGGAGCACGGCCGGGGGTGCGCCGCTGGTTCTCGAGGCCCACGTTGGTGAGCTGAATGGGGGTCGGCCTGGGCGCGGCGGCGGAGGGCATCGGGACCGCCCACACGGCAGCCCAGCCCGTGGTGCCGGAAACAAAGGCCACCCAGGTCCCGTCGGGGGACAGGGACTCCAGCTCCTCGGCGCCGGGCATGTCGGTCACCTGCACGAGACGACCATCGACCGGGATGGCGATGTTGCGCTCGAGTTCCATCACGATTCCGGCGTCGGACTCCGCCGGGACCTCGCTCGCCGGAAGGCTCGGCGTGCAGCCGGCGAGAACCACGATCAGGTAGCCAACAAACAGGACGCGGCTCACAAGGCGACTCCAATGCCAGCGCTCACCCCAATGAAGAACGGCTTGCCGAGCATACCCGCCCGGACATCAAACCCAATCAGCAAGGGGGTTCCAGGGGGAAGAAGGTCGAACCCGGCGACGCCGTACCATCCGGGCAGTGGCCCGATGGGTCCTGTCGAGTCGTCGAGTCCGATCTGGAAGGCGGCCCCCACCCGAGGCTCGAGAACGGGCACCTGAAACCGGTAGCTGGCCCCGAGGGCGACCGTCGGGAGCCAGACGGGGCCGCCCTCCTCCAGGGACCCAGGATTCGCCACGGCGATCTGTACATCCAAGTGCAGACCCTTCACGAGGCGGATGCCCACGTCGACGGGGATCTGGACGTACGGAAAGGGACGTGTGAAGGCGAAGCCGCCGGAGACCCGGAGGCGCAGAACAGAGTCCGTGGACGACGCGGCGACCGAGGTGCCGGCCCCCCCCGCGCGCGCGCTCCCTCCTCCTCGCCCTCCCTTGCTCCCGCCGCTCGAGCTGACGGTGAGGGACCCGCCCTGGGGCGTGTCTCCGGAGGTGTTGCGCGCCTTGGTGGTGCGCCCCGCGCCAGTGGAGCGGGTGACCCCCTTGGCCACCCCCGCGCCCCAGTCGGCGTCGAAGCTGAAACGCTCGGTGCTCACGCGGTACAGGTAGCGCAGGGGCTCGGTCTGCACATCCAGGTCCACGAGAGCGACGAGGTCCGTCTCGGCCGTCACCGCGGCGTCTCCGAGCTCCGCCATGGCATACGCCCGCGCCCCTTCGCTCAAAGCAGCGTCCCGCAATGCCCTGACCCGGTCGTTGGCACCGACCACCACCACTGGGGTCTCGGGCATCACCTCGAAGACCAGCGTGCGCGTGGTGCGGCCTGCGCGGATCTGCGCGACGTGGAGTCCTGGGCGCACGTCCCTGGACGACACCCCCGGCTCGACGTCCTGCCCATCGACGCGGAGGCGACCGCCAGGCAACACAAAGGCGGAGAGCGTGACCTCGGAGCCCTCCGACGCGCCCCGCGCCTTCTCCAGGCGCGCGTTGGCCACGGGGTCGAAGCTCTGGTCGGCGCGGTGCTTCGGGTCGAGGGCCACGACCTGAGCAAAGTCCGCGTCGGCGTCGGCCCGGTTCAGCGCGGCCTTTGCCAGCCCTCGGTAGTAGAAGAGATTGGCCAGGAGACGCGGCGGAAGCTCGCGCTCGACGCACGGCAGCCCCTTGATGGCCCCATCGACGAGGCGCACCGTGCGGCCGTAGTCCAGCTCGATGAGGGCGTCGAGGGCCGACGTCGTGGCTGTGGCGAGGTTTGGAGCGCTGCCCTCGCAGCTCTGCACTCGCTTCGCCCCGAGCGCCGTGAGACCCTTGGCGGGCGGAAGCAGCTCACTGCTGTGCAGGATCTCCGCGGCATCGAGCTTCGGGGCAGCGGCCTTGGCCTCCTGCATGGCGCCCACGTCGGGGCGGTCGTAGAGGTAGAGGAAGAGCGTGGGCTCCTTCTTCGCCGCCTCGGCGGGCAGCGGCAGGAGCAGAAGCAGAAGCAGAAGCCCAGCGATCCCCCGGACGTCGGCCCAGACACGGCGGCGGCGGAGGCCGAAGAGGAGGAGAACCACCGCCCCGCACCAGGGGGCGGCGGAGGCGGCGCCGAGCGAGCTCGTGCACGACAATCCATAGGGCCGGGGCTCGGGCGGAGGAGGCGTGGCCTCTTCATCGCAGTCAGGGTCCTCCTCGTCGAACAGGCCGTCGCAGTCTCCGTCGCGCACGTCGTCACAGATGGGCTCCGTGACCTGGGGGAACGTCAGGACGGCATCGTCGCGGCAGTCTCCGGCGCAGGTAGCCCAGCCATCGACGTCGACGTCGAACGGTGCATCCACGACCCCATCGCAGTCGTTGTCGAGCCCATCGCACCAGTCGGGCACGCCCGGTGAGATGCCCGGGTCCCCTTCGGCGCAGTCCCCGGAGCACGCCGAGAACCCATCCCCGTCGGCGTCGGCGATGTCCGAGGTGCCCGAACAGTCGGCGTCCCGATCTGGATCGCACTGCCCGACGTTGCCGGGAAAGCGGAGCGGGTCCCGGTCGTCGCAGTCCCCATCACAGGCCCCGAACCCATCGCCGTCGTCATCCCGTGCGTCGTCGACGACCCCGTTGCAGTTGTTGTCGAGTCCGTCGCACACCTCGGTGCTGCCGGGGAAGATGATGGCGTTGCTGTCGTCGCAGTCGCCGTCGCAGGTGGCGAGACCGTCTCCATCGGCGTCGACGTCGATGTCGATGGCTCCGTCGCAGTTGTCGTCCACCGCGTTGAAGCAGTCCTCGAAGCGGCCGGGCCGCACCAGGGCGTTGTTGTCGTCGCAGTCGCCCGGGGCGCCCGCCACGGAGCAGGCTGGAACGCCGTCCTGGTCTACGTCCTGCTCCTCTCGAGGGAGGACACCGTCGCAGTTGTTGTCGAGGCCGTCGCAGCTCTCGACATTGCCCGGCGCCATGGCCGCGAGGAACGGCTGACAGTCGTCGCAGTTCAGCGCGCCGTCGCCGTCCTGGTCCTCCCCGGGGATGAGCCCATCGCAGTCGAGGTCGCGGTCAGCTTCGCAGGTCTCCTCGGCGCCGGGGAAGCGCTCGGGATCGTTGTCGTCGCAGTCCCCGTCACACACCAGCGAGCCGTCGCCGTCGCCATCCACGGAGCCGTCGTTGCCGTCGCAGTCGTGGTCGAGGTCATCGCAGACTTCGAGCGCTCCAGGCAAGACCGTGTCGTCGGCGTCGTCGCAGTCGCCCGCGCAGACCCCGACGCCATCCCCGTCGGAGTCCACACACAGCAGCAGGTACGCGCCGCCGCAGAGGTCCGCGGTGCACCCCGCGTCGTCGGCGAAGCCCGAGGTGACCAGGAGGTCAGGAACTCCGTCACCGTTGGCGTCGCCGCTCCCGCCCAGGCCGAACCGCAGATCGTCGTCGACCAGGGTCCCCCCCGGCGGACCCACGGTGAGGACGAAAGGCGGCACCGAGCCATCGAGCCAGGTCGAGGGAGACGGCGAAGTGAGCAGCCCGACGCGGGAGGTGTCGTTCGTGCCGACCCGAACCCACAAGTCACCGACCGTGTCGCCACCGAGATCCCCCGCCGGCGCCATCTGCAAGCCCTCGGGGGCGTCGTAGGTGCCCGTCGGAAGCCATCCCGGGTAGGGGTCGATGGTGCCGAACTCCTCGAGCCAGTACGCGTCGAAGAACCCGATGTCCTGCCACGGACCCGCGTGCCCCTTGACCAACCGGCCCGAGACCTGGGACAACCCATCGATCCACGAGGTGATGGAGAACTCGTCGTAGCCGTCGCCGTCGAGGTCGCCGATGCGGCTCAGGGCCGACGGATACGGCACGAGCATCTCGGACGGCCGCAACGTGATGCTCCGCGTCGAGAAGTCGATGTCGCCGTCGGGCAGCTGCACGAGGTCCCCGCCAAACCAGATGGAGAAGTCGATGTTCACGGTGGCGGCGCTCGGCTGCACCACACACGACACCCCCAGGTCGGGGATCCCGTCGCCGTCGGGGTCCCCGATGCCTGCGAGGAAGAGCGGCGCAGTGCACTCCGCGCCCGGCTCGCCGCGAATGCGCCAGGTGGCGTCTCCTACGCTGTCGAGGCTGGTGACGTCCGCGCTGCCGGGAAGAATCCAGGCGGTGGGTCGAAAGGGATCCTCGATGTCGAACCCGGACAGCAGGAACTCGTCCCGGCCATCGCCGTCGAGATCCCCGATGCGCGCGATGTCGGCCCCCGGCCTGGTGCCTTCAGCGGGAAGCGGAGGTTCACCGGCCAGCACCACCGGATCGCCCAAGATGACCGTGTCCGGGGTCGTCACGGTCGGCGGCCAACTGCCTCGTCCCAGGTAGATGGCCGCCGCGCCCAGGTGCGGCGTCGAGTCGACGAGCTCGTCCCAAAGCAAGCACGCGACGCCGAGATCCACCCGGTCATCCCCGTTGATGTCGCCCAGGGCTGCCCACCGGATCCGATCGTCGCCGTCCCGGCAGCCTTCGGGCAGGGTGATGGTGCTGTCGCCCTCTCCACCGCGGCGAACCTGCGTGGTCGGGTCGAGGGATGTCGAGCCCAGGACCACGTGCAGCACGTTGTCCGTGGCGCCGGGCAACACGAAGTCGTCGGTCCCGTCGCCGTCGAGGTCCCCCGCGAATCGGCCATCGATTGCGTACCAGCGCGCGCTGGGTGCGGTGCCTTCGTCTTCGAGGACCACATGGGCGACGCGGTCCGGGTCGAGGGGCGGGAGCGGGGACGGCTCCAGGTCCTGGGCGGAGGCGACCCCAGGCAGGACGAACAGGAGCGCAAGAGCGGGGGCGAAGGTTCTCACGTTCAGGGAGGCTATCATCGGCGCGATGCGTCGACTGCCCGCCGTTGCTTGTGCCGCCACTGCTGCCCTTCTCATGGGCTGCTACGACCGGCTCGCCCCCCCGGTTCCGCCCGGGGAAACCCCTGTCACGGAGACCTCGCCGCCCGAGGAGCGCCCCGTGCGGCCCAGCGTCGCCGGGACCGGGCAGCTGGCGAAGAACCTGGACGCCCTCGATGGGGTCATCACCCGTCTGGGGGTTGGCTCGGGGACGCGGTCGGCGGCCGATCGACCTGGGAGCGCGCGGTGGCGCCCAGCCGAACTTGAGAAGCTCACCGAGCTCATGACCGCGATCTGCGCGCCCGGAGCCGCGGGATGTCGCCAGGGCCTCGAGCGCCTGGTCGCAGCAGAGCTTCCGTCGGACGAGCTTCGCGGGGTGCTCGCCATCTTCATGGGTCCGCTGCGGCCCCTGGCGGAGACCGGCTTCGCCACCCTGGGAGCCCACTTGCTGGTGAGCCCGGACGCAGAGGTGCGGGATCTCACGTTCCGCATGGCGGTGGCCGCCGGCGCGACCCGACGCGGCGAGGCAGACGACGTGGGCCGCCGCGCCACGCTGATGCCGCAGTCCCCACTCCCCGGGAGCCGGGTCGTCGTTGTGGTCGAGCTGCCATCTCCCTGCCCGAAGGTACGCACCGAGTTCAAGGGGCCGGACATCAACGGGCGCCTCGACGTCGACGTGCAGCCGGCCTGCGACGGGGTGCCACCCCCAGAGCCCTCAGCGGACGGGTTCCCGGTGCCAGCGCGGGCCGTCTGGGCGTTGCCCCTGGAGTCCCTCCCGACGACGGGAGTCTCGGTGTGGGCGTACTCCGCGTCCGCCCCCCTGCTCGACTACACCCCCCGGGGCCCCGAGACGGGCAAGGACGAGGTCAAGGAACCACAGTGACCGGGAGTCGGTCCACCGACGTCGGACCGTCACCGCCGCCCTTGTAGCGGGCCGTGGCGAGCTTGAACTGCAAGCAGGTCTCGAGTGCCGTGAGCTCGCGCGGGACGATGGCGATGCCCCCCGCGCCGATGGCCGGGAGTTCTGCAGCGGGTGCTCCTTCGGGAGCCTCGACGGCCGGGGCTTCGAGCCCAAAGGCTCCCGCGGCGCCAGCCCCGGCCGCTGCTGCCTGCTCCTTCTTCTGCTCCTTGGGGTCCGGCGGGGGCACGTACTGATCCTGCGGCGTGGCCTGGATGGACCCGCTCGCCGCGATGTCCACGTGCCACAGCGTCGTCGACCCGTGGCCCACGCGCATGGCAGACACCTCGGCGCTGCAGACCTGGGCTGCGGAGCTGAAGACGAGACGCTCCGCTCGTAGGACCTCGTCGAGGGGTAGGGGGCCCACGGCCGAGGGCTCGAAGCCCACGCTCCAGTAGAGGCCCGGGGGCGGCTTCGTCGGCTGCTGCCCTGCCTTGAGCTTCTCCTTCTTCTCCCCCTTTCGCGGCTTGCCCCACCAGACCCGGACCGACATGGCCAGGCCGGGGGTTGTGACCGGGAGGATCCACTTGCGGGCCCAGGTCAGGACTTCCTGGACCTGCTCGGGAGCGATGTTGCTCACCTGGGTCACGCTGGGGCTGCACCCCGCTTCGGTGCAGGTGACGAGCACGCGAAGCTCGGGTCCCTTCTTGAAGGCCGGGGCCTTCGGGCCCGCCTTCGTGATCGCCTTGTCGATGGCCGACGCGAGGGCGTCGAGCTCCGGGAGCGAGCCGTCTCCCACCGCCCACTGTGGGCCGGCGAAGGCAGGGGTGGCGACGAGACAGAAGAGCAGAGCGAGCAACGGCGGCAGGGTGTGCATGCCCCCATCCTGCCCCGGACGACGCGCCGGATCGAGCCTCGTCCCGGCAAGGAGCGTCCATTCCCGGGTACCCTTGGGGGTGCATGCGCCGAACGGTTGCCTTCCTTCTCGTGCTGCTGTGCCTCGGGTACCTCGGCCTCGATCGCGCCTGGCTCGCCGCCGACGAGGGCATCCAGACCACCGACGCCGCGTATCACTTCTCGCGGGTCGCCGCGCTGCGAGCCAAGCTCCTCGGCACGGTGGCCAGCGGGGGCTTCGACGGCCAGCGGTACGGCGGACTCGTCTACTACGCAGCGGCCCTCGTCTCCCTCGTCACCGGGCTCGCTCCGGCCCGGCTGCTCATGGGCCTCGCGGTGTTGCTGCGTCCGCTCCTCGTAGTGGGAATCTACCGACTGGGGTGGGAGCTGGGGCGGGAGGGTCAGCGGGAGACGACGGGGCTCCTCGCTGCAGCCCTGGCTCTGATGCTGCCGGGGCTCGTCAACTATGGGCGGGTGCTCGTCCTCGACCTGCCCCTCACCGTGGCGGTGGCCTGGGCCGTTGGGTTCGCCCTCACCGCGCTTCGACTCGAGCACGAAGGCTCCCCGCCGGCCCAGGCGCGGCTGGGCTTCGTCCTCTGCGTCGTCGGGGCCCTGCTCATCAAGTTCAACGCGCTGGCGTTCTTGCTGGGCCCCGCCTGGGTCATCGCGCGCCAGAGCCTGCGGCGCGCGTGGCAGGACCGACGCAAGACCCTGGGGACGACAGCCGCCCTCCTCGGCGCGGGCGCCCTCGTCGCGATGGCCGGGCTCCTCCTCGGCGCCCGAGGCGACGCCCTGCAGCGGACCCTGGTGGAGGCCACCTGGCCCGGAGCGCTGCTCTTTGGCTACCTCCCCGAGGGGAGCGCAAGCACATTTCTCGGGGACTGGTTTGCCGCGAGCCGGGCTCACAGCTGGGAGGCGACTTACTACACATGGCTCCAGACCCTGAGCCCGCCCTGGGCCTTGGCCGGAGGTGCATCCTTCTTCTGGTTCTTCGGCCGACGCCACGGATGCGAGGACCCTCTGGGGCACTCCCAGCGCGACCTGGCGTTCTGGTGGTTCATCGTCCCGGTTCTGGGCGTCGTGTTCGTGCTCCGTGGGCTCTACGACGAGCGCTATGTGCTCCCTCTGCTCCCTCTGACCGCAGCGCTCATCGCGACGGCAGCCATGGACCTCAGACCGCCTTGGCTGCGACGAGGGCTGGTCGCGTTGGCCCTGCTCGGTGGCGCTCTGAACCACGGCTTCGTGCACCACGATGTATGGCCCACTGCGCGCCCCCTCGCCTGCGTGTTCCTCCCCGCCTGGGCTGACTCGGAGCGCGTCGGAGACGAGCTCTGGACGTGCTTCGCTTATCCCGAGTACCGCTTCATGGACCGGGCGGCGACGCCGAGTCACCTCGACATCAACGTGGCGGACGTCGACGACCTCATGGAACCGATCCGCGACGCGCTGGACCGCCCCCTGCGGGCCGTCTTCCTCGACGACTTGTACGACGTCTTCTACGCGCTGTTTCAGGAGTCCCTGCTCTCCGACGCCCCTGTCCTTCAGCACCAGCACATGCTTCTGCTCACCGACTGCTGGGACCGGGAGCACATGCGCGCCGTCTTCGAGACCGCCGACGAGGTGGAGAACCAGATCCTCCTCGCAGACGTGGTCGTCATGCGGTGGGGCACTCCCACGGACGGCCATGGGCTGCGAGGAAAGCGCTGCGAAGTGTTCTGGAAGAACCGCGAGCGGTTCGAGGACGCGGGGGAAGCCTCGATGCCCGACGGGACCGCCGTGCGGGTGTGGCGCGCCGTGGGAAGGTAGGCCCGTTGCTCGGGGGCGCTCTCAGCGAGCGACGGCGTCGCGGGCCGCGTGCAAGGCCTCACCGAACTCCTCCGCTGTGAAGGGCTTCGCGAGACACACGACGCGTTGGTCCCCGATGACCTCGGGCAGGTAACCGCTCATCAGCACGATGGGCAGGCCGGCGCTGCGGGACCGAGCGACCTCCGCCACCTCGCGGCCGCTCCTCCCCGGGAGGGTGAGATCGACCAGGATCCCACTCAGGGAGCCTAGACCCACCTCCATCTGCTCAAGGGCCTGGTCTGCGTCGACAGCCTCGAGCACCTCTCCCCCGAGGGAGCGCACCATCCGTGCGGCGAGCCGGCGCACCGCGTCGTCGTCCTCGACGACCAGCCACCGCCCCGTCAGCTTCACGGCCTGCGACGGTGACTCCCCCCCGAGGCGGGGCTCCTGCAGCGACGGAGGGAGGAGCACCTCGAACCGGGTGCCGACCCCCGGGGTCGACGACACCTTGATGGCGCCCCGCAAGCTCCGGACAGCCCCAAGGGTGGCCGCGAGCCCCAGCCCCCGCCCCGTGAACTTGGTCGTGAAGAAGGGGTCGAACACCCGCTCCAGGGTCTCGGCCGACATGCCCTCTCCGGTGTCCTCCACCTTGAGGACCACGTACTCCCCTGCCGGCGCATCCGAGGGAAGGAAGGAGGAGTCGAGCCAGCGTCTCCCCACCGCCCGCAGCTCGGAGGTGATCTTCACGGTTCCGCCCTCTGGAGGCAGCGCTTCGGCGGAGTTCATGAGCAGATTGAGCACGACCTGCCGGAGCAGGGCCCCGTCTCCCAGGACCGCCGGGACTTCGGCGGCGAACTCCAGCTCCAGCCGAACCTCGGGAGCGAGGGTGCTGCGCAGCAGGGCCGTCATCTCCTCGACCAGGGCCGGCAGATCCACACCTTCGGTCCGCGGCTTCGCCTCTCCGGCGTAGGTCAGCAGCTGCTGGCAGAGCTCGGAGGCTCGGCGGGAGGCGATCATGATGTGGTCCAGGAGATCGTCCTGCTCGTCGGCACTCTCGGGATCGCGCAGCAGCTCGGCGTTGCCCATGATCACCGCCAGCAGATTGTTGAAGTCGTGGGCGACCCCTCCCGCCAGGACTCCGAGACTCTCGAGGCGCTGCGCGTGGCGCATCTGACCCTCCAGCTCTCGGCGCTGCGCTTCCACCTCCAGCGTCCGGGCCATCGCCTGCTCCCGCTCGTTCACCGCCGCCGCGAGCAGCAACCCCACCCCGCCCAGGGTCGTGATGTACGCCCACAGGGCAAACACGCTGACGCTGACGTCACCTCCCCCGAAGGGGCCTACGTGCCCAGCCGTCGCCGTCACCGCCACAAACGAGACCCCCGCGACGCCCAACACCGCCCCCCGCGGCCCGAGGCGCAGCCCGGCCCAGACGATCAGAAAGAACGGTCCAAAGAGCAGGACCTGAAGGGTCTCCGCTGGGAAGCTCCCCCGGAACGCCGCCAGGGCGCCCGCGACGAGCAGGGAGACCACGAGCCACGCCTCGGGCCGGCGAGCCAGGCTTCGCCAGCTGGGCCCACCCCGAGCCGCAACAGTCACCAGCGGGGCGAAGACCGCACCGCCCGCCGCGTCGCCCAGCCACCAGCGAACCCAGACCGCCTCGAAGGTGCTGCCCTCGATCGCCCCTCCCAGCCAGAGCGCGCCCACCCCCACCGTGGCAGCCAGGGCCGAGGCGAGGAGCGAAACCGCGAGGACCTGGGCGACGTCCCGCATGCGCCCGAGGGCGGGGTCGAACCCCGCCGCGTGGAGACACGCCCAGGCTGCGAGAGCCTCGAGGGTGTTCCCCGTCGTGATGGCGAGGCCTACGGCTGGCGCGGTCCCGATGGAGACGTTCACCGCGAATGCGCCCAGCGCCACCCCCCCGGCCATCCGCGGGCCGAAGAGCACGAGGGCGCCGATGGCGAGTCCTGTCGGGGGCCAGATCAGGGTGGCGTTTGCCTGGACATCGGCCAAGAGCAGCCCGAGCCGCCCTGTCACGAAGTAGAGGACCGCGACCCCCAGGGCCAGGGCCAGGGTCCGACGGGCAGACGCTGGCTCCGGTCGCATCCGGCGATTCTACCGGGGCAAACCGCACAGCAACCTATCTATCGCCCCCAGACCTCGAGGTGGTCGAGGATGTGGCGAGACACCCCGAGGGACATCAGGACCTGCTTCGCGACGTTGCGAACCGATGCGGGCAGGTCGAGCTCCGCGTTCTCGTTGTATGCCGGCTGGTGGGCGTCGATGAGGGCGACGTACTGGGAACCGAGCTCGTACTTGAGCAGCTCCACCGCGGGCTGCACGTGGTCCACGTAGAACTGGTAGCGCCGCTCCAGCATCTCGGGGGTGTCGTCCTGGCGCTTCCGGCCCAGGGCCCGCCGATGCATCTCGCGCTTGCTGACGGAGAGATGGATCACCTTGATGAGCGGGATGTCGAGCCGCTCCGAGAGGGCGAGCACGTGACGGGCCGCGACCTCGGTCCGCGGGTACCCGTCGAGCAGGATGATCCCCGACGTCGCGCCGGCAGCCTTCTCCCCGATGGTCCCTTCGAGGATCGCCTCGGACCATGCGTCCGGCACCAGAAGCCCGGAGGTGACGCAGTACTCGAGCCAGTCCACCTGGGACGGCTGCTCCCCGAAGCGGGTCTCGAGCTCCTCGCCGTAGTGCAAGGCCTTGCGCACGATGGACGACTCGGTGAGCTCACCATTGAACACGGACCGGTCAGAGTGAATCCCGTATCGCTCCCCCATCCCCTCGCGAAACGCGGGGTCGGTGTTCGCGCGGGCGATCACTGCGCGGAGCGAGTCACCCATGGAGATGTGGTTCTCCTCAGGCACGCGCAGCGCCGCCGAGAGAGCCTCGGCGATGGCGCCCTTCCCGCACGAGCTCGGACCCGCGAGGACGATGATGCCCGTGCCCTTTGCGGTCACCTCGACGGTCAAGCCGAGCGCGGAGCTGGGCCGCGCTCCGACGAAGGTAAGGATCGTGTTCGGCATGCCGGTCATCGCCTTCCTATCGACCCGCATCGGCGTCTCACGCCGGTCACGGGCGGGGGGGATCATCTGGACCGACGCCAGCCTGTCAAGGGGAGAGACCCAGTGTGGAAAGAGGAGGGAGGCGGTGCGCTGACTGGACGCTATCGTGGCGCCGCATGCGCGTGCTCCTGATCCATCCGGCGGACTTCCCCGATCCCAATCGGCCGCCGCCGTTGCTCCCGGCCAACCAGGCGCCGCCTCTCGGGCTGGCGTACATCGGCTCGTTTCTGCGCGAGGCGGGACACGAGGTCTGCATCATCGACATGAAGCACGGCGGGCACAGCCGCGAGCAACTCATGGACGAGGTGAAGGCGTTCTCCCCCGGGGTCGTGGGGATGGGGCTGTACACCGTCACCGTGCCTGTCGCGGAGGAGATCTCGCGCCTGCTCAAGGACTGGGATCCCAACACCGTCATCGTCGTCGGAGGTCCCCACCCCGCCGGAGCCCCCGAGGAGTGTGGTCGCAACCCCCACTTCGACTACGCGGCCGTGGGCGAGGGCGAGGTGATGATGCGGGACCTCGTGGAGACCCTCGAAGCCGGCGGCGACATGCGCACCGTCCCAGGCCTCTGGTTCACCGAGGTCCCCGGCGACGCGACCAGCGAACTGGTCCAGAACGCGCCCCGCGGGTGGATCGGTGAACTTGATTCACTCCCCTACCCTGCTCGGGATCTGTTGCCGCCCCTCGACTCGTACGCGATGACGATGTTTCAGTACAAGGAGTGGCCTGCGACGACGATCTACACGTCTCGCGGGTGCCCCTATTCCTGCATCTTCTGTGAGCGTCGCGAGATCCTCGGCAACAAGTTCCGGGTGCACAGCGCCAGCTACGTGGTCGACGAGATGGAGCATCTCGCTCGCGAGTACGGGATCAAGGAGATCTTCTTCTACGACGACACCTTCACCCTGGACGCGCGTCGGGTGGAGCAAATCTGCGACGAAATCGTACGTCGCGGGCTCGTGATGTCCTGGAACATCTCGACCCACGTCAACACCGTGACCCGCGAGCTGCTGCACAAGATGCGCAAGGCCGGCTGCTGGCAGATCGCCTACGGCATCGAGACCGGCGACCCCGACGTGATGCGGGACATCATGAAGGGCACCACCGTGGACACGGTCCGCGAGCGCGTCGAGTGGACGGTGGAGGCGGGCATCGAAGCCAAGGGCCTGTTCATGATCGGCCACCCCACGGACACCCCCGAGACCATCGCGCGCACCGTGGAGTTTGCTCGCTCTCTGCCCATCGCGAGCGCAAACTTCAAGATCACGACGCCCTTCGTCGGCACCCCGCTGCGCGACATGGCGGCGGAGTACGGCGACATCAACACGGACGACTACCGCAACTACATGGGGGATCCTCCCGAGGCGGCGTTCGTGACCAACGGGCTCACCCGCGAGTACCTCTCCGGGGTGCAGCGACGGGCGTACTACCGCTTCTACAGCCGCCCCACCCGACTGGCGCGCATCGCCCGCTCCATGGCGGGCCGCGAGAATCTCGGCAAGTGGTTCGAGGGGGCGCGCATCATGACGAGGCTCGTGCGCCACCAGGCCATGGGCCCCGACAAGGGCATCCTGCCCACGCTCCTGGAGTTCGAGCACTGATGGTGGATGGAGATTCCTGATGGCGCGCGTGCTGCTCACCGCCGCTCCCTGGACGTACCGGGAGATTCGCTTTCCCGACGGGCAGACCGGCCTGCGCGCCGCCCTTGGCGAGCATGTGTTCCGCGCCGAGTCGACCATCAACGGCAAGATGCCGTTCTGGAGCCTGCTCTATCTGGCCTCCTGGCTCCGCGAGCAGGGCCACGAGGTGAGCTACCTCGAGAGCTACGGCACCCCCGACGACGTGTGGTTCCGGGAGATCGAGGTCTTCGACCCGGACATCATCGGGTTCAACTCGGTCACATGCACCTGGCCGAAGACCAAGCAGCTGATGGGGAAGCTGAAGGAGCGCTGGCCGTCCACGGTGCTCGTGCTCGGCGGATCGCACACCAACGTGGCCAAGGAGAAGGTGCTCGACGAGTGTGACGCGCTGGATCTGGCCGTGTTCGGCGAGGGGGAGGAGACCATCGCCGAGATCGCCGCCCAGGTGGATGCCGGCACCAACGACTGGAGCTCGGTGCTCGGGCTCGCGTTCCGCGAGCAGGGGGTGGTGGTTCGCAACGGGAAGCGTCCGCTGATGGATGTGCGGCGGCTTCCGTTGCCCGCGCGGGATCTGATGCGGACCCCCGAGCGCTACAACCCGCGGCTCAACATCTACAACCGGCCCAACAACACGATCCTGTTCACGGGGCGAGGCTGCCCGTTGACCTGCGCGTCGTGCCATCTCCCCGCCACGGGAGGGCTGAAGTTCAGGATCAAGTCGCCACAGCAGGTCTTCGACGAGATCGCCTGGTGCCAGGACCAGATGGGCATCAGCGACTTCGGGTTCTACGACCACTTCGGGATCTTCAGCAGCGACGAGCAAGCAGCCATGGAGTTCTGCGAACTCATCCTGCGCTCGGGCCGTCAGATCACGTTCACCGTGACGTTCTGGTCGTACGACTTCACCGACGAGCTGCTCGACATGATGCGCCGTGCTGGCTGCTGGCGCATCGACACCGTGCTCATCTCGGGCGTCCAGAAGAACTTGCGCAAGGCGACCATGGGCTCCCCGCTGACGGTGGAGGAGACGGAGGCCGGAGTGTGGCGGGTCAAGGACGCCGGACTGGAGGTGGCCGCGCGCTTTTCGCTGGGCATTGACGGTGAGACCGTCGACGAAGCCCGCAAGACCATCGACTTCGCGTGCAGCCTGCCCCTCGAGTGGGCCTTCTTCACCCCAGTCAACCCCGTCTTCGGCTCCAGGCTCTGGCGCCAGCTCGACAAGGCGGACCAGTTCCGCCAGGACGAACGCTCCATGAACATCTTCCATGTGTTCTACGAGCCCACATCCATGACCCACGCAGAGCTGAAGATGCTGCAGAAGGAGGCGTACCGGCGCTTCTACGGGCGGCCCCGGTTCGTCCTCGACAAGCTCAAGTACCTGCGGGACCCCGGAGGCCTTCAGCGGAACCTCACGGTCGCGTCCCATCTGGGGCGACACATCGCAGGGTTCTGAGCCGCGCCCCGATGAGGGACGGCGTCTCCCTGGGCAATGCAGCCCGGCTGCGCCCGACGGGTTGACTCCCTGATACAATTCGCCTCTTTCCCGCGGGGATGCGGGACACATACGGAGCCGGTCCCTTGGGTAGCTCGTCGTTTCACGGCACGCCATGTCTCGTCCCTGCAGAGCTCACGCTCGACGACGGAACGGAGCACCGGGGCTTCATCACCCGGCTCTCGCACGTCGCGGCTGCGGTGAGCAGCGACCCCGCGCTCATCATCGGTACTCAGCTCGTCGTCCGCTTCAAGCGCCCCTCTGACGGCCAGCCCCTCGAGGCCCGCGCGGGGGTCCGAGAGCACCTCACCGAAGGCGGCCTCTGGCGCGGAAAGCCCGCGGCCCTCGTTGCGTTTCACTCGCCAGTCGAACTCGAAGAGGGCGAGGCCGCTCCGACGGTGGAGCCCCTGCCAGCCGCGAACCC
>JAGSHC010000463.1 GCA_023954745.1 Deltaproteobacteria bacterium
GGGAGCCCGCGGACTTCGGGCAGCCCGCGGCGGGCGCCACGAGGACGAAGAGCGCGAGGAGCGCGAGGGCTTGGGCCGGGTGAGAGGGCATCGTCAGTCGGCCTGGGTGAGGGCGCAGCGGATTCCGGGGCCGATCTCCGTCGGCGGGGCGGCGCCGCGAGAGAACACTGGCAACTGATCGGCCCAGCTCCAGAACAACCCCCCACGCACTGCCCGCAACGTGCCGCTGGCAGGCCCCTCAGGGTTCTCCGGCGGGCTCACGTCGTAGTAGGTGACCCCGTACCAATCGGCGGTCCACTCGTCCACGTTCCCCGCCATGTCCAACGCGCCATACGGGCTCTGTCCGTCGGGCTTGGTGCCCACCGGACCCGTGGTGCCTGTACCGCAGCCCGGGAGAGAGACCCCCTCGTCCTCGCTCATCCACGCCCGTGTGCAGTCCGGGAAGGTGTTCCCCCACGGGTACAGGCGCGTGTCCGTTCCGCCAGCCGCCTTCTCCCACTCGGCCTCCGTCGCCAGGCGCTTCCCTCGCGCTGCGCAGTAGTCCCGCGCCTCACCCCACGACACGCAGTTGGCCGGGTGGTCCAGCCGGGGGGTTGGTTCGAACGGGTCGGTGGCGTCGTCATCGTCGCCGGTGGCTGTGTCGTCGTCGTCCATGTCGTGGTCCGAGTCGTCGTCGTCCCCGTAGGGTGTCGCGCCCAGGAAGTTGTTCCTCTCCGAATAGCAGTCGTACCCTCCTTCGGGGTTGGAGGTGTCCGGCGGGTCGCAGGTCCCTTGACCCACGCACTGGAGGTACTCAGCGACCGTGACCTCCAGCCGGTCGAGGTGGAAGCCGTCGAGGGTCACCTCGTGGTACGGCAAGGTCGACGAGTTCCCACAGCTGATCTGATTCGCGTCACACCCCATCATGAACGCGCCCTGAGGGACGAACACCATCTCGAAGCTCGGGTCGAGATCGTCGATGAGCTCGTCGCAGTCGTCGTCGATGTCGTTGTCGATCTCGGTGGCCCAGGGGCTGATCTCCGGGTCGTCGTCTGCGCAGTCCTCCGAGTCGGGGACCCCATCCCCGTCGGAGTCGGGACCAGACCACGTGGTGTCGTCGTCATCAGCACCGTCGTCGTCGTCTGCACCGTCGTCGTCGTCGTCGGCCCCATCGTCGTCGTTGGCCACGTCGTCGTCGTCGAGGAGGCTGGAGACCTCCTCCCACACGGGGAGCACGCAGCCCGCCAGAAGAGCGAAGAGCAGGAAGGACAGATACCGGCCCATCTCAGAAGCCTCCTTGGACGCCGATGACCGCGCCCTCGGGCCCGACGTGGAGCACCGGCACCGCCGCGAGGGGCCGACCGTTTGCGGCCGCCACGAGGGCGACGACGAGACCTGCACCCGCAGTGACCGAGCCGGCAATCCCCAACGCGAGCCCGCCGAGGTTTTGCTGGCGCAGCTTGTTCCACTCCGCCTCGGTCCCCACGGCCGGGCTGCCATCCGCTGCCCATGCCGTGTTGAAGGCGCCCCCGTGCAGCCCAAACCCCGCCGCAGCGAGGCCTCCGCCGCTCGCGAGGAGGCCGATCCCGATCGGCAGGGCCGACGGCTGCTTCCGGGTGGTCGAGGTCCGGCGCACGACGGTCAGGCCCGCGGTCCCGCCGCTCACGACGGAGCCCGAGTCCCCAAACACGAACTCCCCCTCGCCGAAAAGGAGGCCGCCGTCGGGCGTCTGCTCCCTGCCGAACTGGTCCCTCGCCGCCGTGGAGACCCGCCGTCGCAGATTGATCTGAAGCTGCGAAGCCAGGAGAAACTCCTCCTCTGAGTTCAGCTCATCGATCAGCGCGCCGGCGAAGATCGAGCGCCCCTCCCCCCCGCCATCGAGGACCTGCTGACCGGCAGATCCAGCCGAGAGCACGTAGTGCCCAGGACGCTGGGCGTGCCAGGCGACGTCCGCCGGGGGGGCCTCGCCGCGCGACTGGATCTTGAGGAGCCCGCTGTAGCAGGCGTCCACGATGACGAGGATGTGCTTCGCGGGGATGACCCGCAGGAACTCGTCGCGGAGCTGCCGCATGGAGACGTTGTAGGTGGCGAACTCGCTGGGCTCGAAGGATCCGTCGAAGGGGACGAGGTACCC
>JAGSHC010000004.1 GCA_023954745.1 Deltaproteobacteria bacterium
GACGGGCTCGACAACGACACCGAGGGCAACGGCGACAGCGACGGCGACGGGATCCCCGACTGGGCCGACCCCGACTCCGACAACGACGGCATCCCCGACGGCGAAGACGACGACGTCGATGGCGACGGAATCCCCAACGACGAAGAGGGCTGGGGCGACGCAGACGGCGACGGCATCCCCAACGCCTACGACGACGACTCCGATGGCGACGGCATCCCCGACGTGATCGAGGGCAACGGCGACCCGGACGGCGACGGCATCCCCAACTTCCTGGACGACGACTCCGACGGTGACGGCGAGCTCGACGAGAACGAGGGCTGGGAGGACATCGACGGCGACGGCATCCCCAACTTCCTCGACACCGACTCCGACGGAGACGGCATCGAGGACGGGAACGATCCCGACGTCGACGGCGACGGCATCAGCAACGCCGAAGAGGGCACCGACGACCCGGACGGCGACGGCCTCCCCAACTACTACGACACCGACTCCGACGGCGACGGCATCCCCGACCTCGTCGAGGGCACCGACGACCCGGACGGCGACGGCGTCCCCAACTACCTCGATGACGACTCGGACGGCGACGGCATCCCCGACGCCGACGAGGGCTACGACGACATCGACGGCGACGGCATCCCGAACTTCCTCGACGAAGACTCCGACGGCGACGGAATCCCCGACGGCGAGGACGACGACTACGACGGCGACGGAATCCCCAACGACGAGGAGACCGGCGACTCGGACGGTGACGGCATCCCGGACGCCTACGACCCCGACTCCGACAACGACGGCATCCCGGACGGCGACGAGATCGACGACGGCACCGACCCGACGGACCCCGACACCGACGGTGACGGCTGGACGGACGGCGCCGAGCTCCAGTGCGGCAGCGACCCGCTCGACCCCCTCGACACCTGCGACGGATACAACGGCGGCGAGATTCCCGGCGGCGAGATCAGCGACGTGGTGGTGACCTACGAGACCCAGATTCAGCTGGGCGACGTGATGTTCATCCTCGACGAGACGGGCTCGATGCAGGGCACGCTCGACAACGTGAAGGGCAACTTCGGCCAGGTGGTGACCGAGGTCCAGACCCTCATCCCCGACCTGACCTTCGGCGTGGCGAGCTACGACGACTACAACTACGGCTCGATGGGGTCCGGCGGAGACCGGCCCTTCCACCACCGTCAGCAGCAGACGAGCAACGTCAGCCTCGCCCAGAACGCGCTGAACAGCCTGTACGCGGGCGGCGGCTACGACTGGCCCGAGTCCACGGTGGAGGCCCTCTACCAGGCGGCCACTGGCGCGGGCTACGACCAGAACTGCAACGGCTCCTACGACGCCGGCACCGACGTGCTGCCCTTCATGGCGAGTGCCACGGATCGCTTCGGCGGCACCGCAGGCCAGCGCTTCAGCGGCAGCACGCAGGGCACGGGAACCCTCGGCGGCAACGGCTTCCGCCAGGGGGCTGTGCCGATCCTCGTCTACGCGACGGACGCCAACGTGCGCAACGCCTTCGTGCCTTACGGCGAAGGCCCGAACCAGTGCCCCGGCATGGATGCGGTGGCACCTCTGCTGAACACGGCTCTGGAGTCCATCGACGCGAAGGCCATCGGCATCGCGGCGCGGACGACGGACGCAATGGGCGCCATGACGGAGATCGCGCAGTCCACGGGCTCCTGGCTCGACCTCAACGGAAGCGGGTCCCCGGACTCCAACGAGTGGATGGTGTGGAGCAGCAACAGCTACAACATCGTCGACCAGGTGGTGGACGGCATCGAGGAGTTCACGGCCAACGTGGAGTACGACCTCTCCATCGTGACCGAAGCGCCTCCCGGCACCTCGGTGGTCGCCTCCCCCTCGGTGATGTACGACGTGCCTGCCCTGAACTCGGTGGACTTCACCCTCACCCTGACGCCCGATGCGGCCACGGGCGCCTCGATGTTCTCGGACACAATCTTCGTGGTCCCGACGACCCTGTACGGCGACGGCACCGTGATCCTGGCCCAGTGGGACCTCATCTTCGTGGTCACCTCGTCCCCTTGAGTCCCCCGGGGACTTTTCCCCGGAGCCCGGATTGGTAGACTCCATGACCCCGGACGCCGCCCAGGCGCCGGATCGAGGAGTGCATGTCCAAGACACGTCCATCGAGCAACACCAAGCGGGCCGTTCTCACCGAGCTGCTCGCCGTGGGGGGCCAGACCGCGAAGATCGTGGTGGATCCCAACCAGCTCGGTGAGGCTTCGATCCACGGGTTCCCCGATTTCATCGTGGAGCGGTACCCGGCTGGCATCCCCCTCGACCTGAACCCGCGCTGGCCGCTGGATCTGGACCTCGACGGAGACCGCGGCGGAGTGCGAGTAAGCCTCTCCTTTCGCGGTGTGGTCTATCGCTGCCGCGTCCCCTGGAAGGCCATCGCCATCATCGGCGTGGGCTTCGGCGGGGTGACCTGGGAGCACGAGGCTGAGGAGCCTCCCGAGCCGCCCGAAGAGGAAGACCGCAAGGAGCTCCGCACGACGGGCCACCTGCGCGTCGTCAAGTAAGGGCCCCGCCGACCCCCTGTCCGACCTGGCCCGCCGCCGCAAGTCAGGTTCTCCCCAATGTGCCCCAAATCCTGAGCAACTCCTGGGTTCCCTGCCGGGTATTGTCCTCGACAGATGGTGCACCACTCGTGGAGCCCGTCATCACGGCGCGTCGGGGCGCGCCCGGGGTGTGGGCGCGGGGTCGGCGTTGGCCGGCCCCGCTGCTCTTCCATCCCCCCTCTCCCAAAGAAGCAGCCCGCCTCTGTAGCCCGCCGCTCTGGTGTGCTTGAGTAGCGCCGTGACGACTGCCTCCACCCTCAACGAAGCAGCCACCCGCGTCCAGCGGGCCTCGACCCGAGAGGAGCTTCGCGCAGTCGTGGCCTCGGCCCGGGTGGTCGAGCAGCTTCACGACTGGAAGACCCTGCGCGAGCTGCAGGGCCTGCTTCCCGAGCGCATGGGCTGGGTGCTCGACCGGGTGCTGTGGAATGCGGGGGTCCGTACCGTCGCGGAGCTCCTCGATGACAAGTCGGCCTGGAGCACGCTGCAGCGTCGATGTGACGAGGCGGAGCGGGACGCGCTCCTCGAGGGGCTGCGCTCGCTCGTCGCAGATGCCATTCGCAGACGCCGACTCGAGGTGTCACTCGATGACCTCGTCGCCCAACAGAACGACCGGGTCCCGCCTCCGGCACTCGCCTCCCCACGCGAGGACCTCGCGGCCTGGGCCTCCCTGACCGGGGTCGACCACCTGCTGGACACGCCCGTAGCGGACGCGCTCGCCGGGCGCGGCGAGCCACAAGTGCAGGTCTTCCTCCGCACCCAGAAGCGGGTCACCGCCACGGTGGCCAACGCCATCGCGGGCCCCACCTGGCCGACGATGGCGAAGCGGGGTCGTAAGCTCGGGGGTCCTCAGCTGGTCCAGGAGCTGTGCCTTGCCTGGCTTCAGCAACAGGGCGCCCGCGCTGAGCAGGGGCGCGCCGACGAGAGCGCCTATCTGGCCGAGCTCGCCGACACCGCTCCAGACGTCGACTCTCTCGCGGGCCAGGACACCGCGCTCCTCGCCCTGCGAAGCACGCTGCGGAAGGCGCTCCCTCCCCTGCTCGCCCTGGAGGTCGTTCCGTCCCAGATCGACGTCATGGACGAGCCCCGCCGGTTGGAGATCCGGCTGGCTCGCGAAGTGGACCCCGCCTGCAAGCCCTCACCGACCCTCACCATCCCCCTCGACCGCAAGGCGGGCGTCGCCGAGATCACCTGCCGCTGCGGACGCCCGACCCAGTGTGGATCGGCCTTGCAAGCAGTGGACGCCGCGCTTCGCATGCTGCGCACGCCGGGAGAACAGAGGACCTCCACCCGCAAGCTGCTCGAGCGGCCTCGCTGGCACCACGCATTGGCGAGCTTCGAGGCCCTGGCCGAGGAGGCCCGACGCCTGACCGACGCCCCCACGCTGGGGTGGCGTGTCCAGGCGGACGGGATCGACAGCAGCATCGAGGCGGTGGCGGTCACCCCGATGAAGTCCGGCGGCTTCCGCACCAAGAAGCTGAGCAACGATGAGCTCGCGGGGGCCCTGGACGCGAGCGAGCAACCGAGGGACGCCCGCGTCGCTGGCTTCATGGCCGCCCCCGCCTCTGCTCCCCACGCCCTCCCCTTCCGGGCCCGCGTGCGCTTCGCCCTCCGCGAGCTCATCGGGCACCCCCGCGTGTTCCTCGGAGCCCGCTCGCGAGACCCGGCCGATGTGCGAAGCGCCGACGTCGCGGTGGTGGTCGATCGTGACGGGGAGGACGTGCATCTGCGGCTGATGCTGGACGGCGAGGACCTCGATCGGGACGCTCTGCGCGACCTCTCCGACCAGCGTCACCTGGCCGGCCCGCCCTTCCTGACGTTCGGCTCGAGGGTGCTCGTCCTCCGGGCCGCCAGCGAGCTCGGCATGTTGGCGACCCTGCTGCTCCGCTACGGAGACCGCCTCGACGCCGACGCCACCGAGCCCGTGCTCGAAGTCCTGCATCGTCTCGAGCACGCCGTCCCCGTCGAGCTGGACGAGACCCTGCGCGGGGAGTCGGTCAAGGCCGAGCGCCGCTTGCTGGTCCGGCTCGAGCTGCGCACCCAGGGCTCGGTGAGTGTCGCCATGCGCTCCCGCCCCTTGCCCGGAGGGCCGGTCCTGCGGCCGGGCCACGGTCGGCGCTTCGTTCATGGGCGGACGGGTGAGACGCGTCTGCACGTGCAGCGGGACCTGCTCGCCGAGCGCAACGCCACGGCCACCCTCGCCGACGCGCTGGGCCTCGAGGAGGCCGACGACGGGGTGGTGGACTGGCTCATCGTCGACCCGCTGGAGGCGGCGGAGGCCGTCGCGAAGCTGGAAGGGATGGCGTCGGATCCCAAGAAGGGCCCCATCGTCGAGTGGACCGGCCGCCCCATGAGCTTCACCACCGCGAGGGGAAGCTCCCTTCGGGTCGGCGTGCGATCCATGGAGCAGTGGTTCGGTCTCGAGGGCGCGCTCGCCATCAAGGGCGCCCAGATCACCTTGGAGCAGCTCATCGAGTTGCTCGAGTCGGGTCGCCGGTTCGTGGAGGTCGGCGAGGGCGACTGGGTCCGCATCGACGAGTCTCTGGCCCGGGCGCTGGAGAAGGCCTCGGCCGGCGCGTTCCTGCACCGTGGCAAGCGAGTCATCTCCCCGCTGCACGCGCCTGCGCTGGAGGGCCTGACGCAGGCCGGCGTGCGCATCGAGGTCACGCCGGATTGGAGCTCCGCCCGCTCACGGATCCAGGAGGCCGCCACCGTGCAGTGGACGCCTCCGGCCAGCTTTCTGGGCACCCTGCGCGGCTATCAGGAGGAGGGGGCGCGCTGGCTGACGCGGTGCGCCGCCTGGGCCCCCGGATGCGTGCTCGCCGACGACATGGGACTCGGCAAGACCGTGCAGACCCTCGCCGTACTCGCCAGTCGGGTGGAGCTGGGGCCCACCCTCGTGGTCGCCCCCGCGTCCGTGGGCTTCAACTGGCTTCGGGAGGCCAGCGTCTTCACGCCGTCCCTCCGGGGCCTCACCTACCGCGGGCCTGAGCGCGCGAAGCTGCTCGACGAGCTCGGGCCGGGCGACCTCATGGTCACCAGCTGGTCGCTGCTCGCGAGGGACGTGGAGCGCCTGGCCACGGTCGACTTCGGGACGGTGGTGTTCGACGAGGCGCAGTCCGCAAAGAACCCGGACTCGGCGCGGTGGGCAGCCGCGCGCGCCCTCAAGGCACCGTTCCGACTCGCGCTGACCGGCACCCCTGTGGAGAACCGGCCGGAAGACTTGTGGGCCTTGTTCGCGCTGCTCGCGCCCGGTCTCCTCGGCAGTCGCGCTGCCTTCCGACGCCGCTACGCCATCCCCATCACCCGCGGCGAAGAACCCGCGCGCGTACGTCTCGCCCAGCTGGTGCGTCCGTTGCTGCTCCGGCGGTTGAAGACCGAGGTCGCCAAGGAGCTGCCGCCCCGCACCGAGGTGGACGTGCGCGTGCAGCTGGGGGTCGACGAGCGCCGGCTGTACGACGAAGTACGCCGCACGGGCCTGGCGGCCCTGGAGTACCGCAAGAAGTCGGGACAGCTGCGCTTCCAGGCCCTCGCCCTCCTGACCCGCCTGCGGCAGGCGGCGTGCCATCCCCGCCTCGTCCAGCACGACAGCCTGCTGCCCTCGGCGAAGCTGCGACGGGTGCGCGAGCTCGTGGCGGAGCTCGCGAGCGGTGGCCACCGGGCCCTGATCTTCAGCCAGTTCCTGGGTCACCTCGCCCTGGTGCGCGAGGCCCTCGAAGAGGACGGCCTGGTGCTTCGCTCCATCGACGGCTCCACGCCCATGGAGCAACGGCAGCGGGAGATCGACGCGTTCCAGAGCGGCGACGGAGATGTGTTCCTCATCTCGCTGAAGGCGGGCGGCGTAGGCCTCAATCTCACCGCCGCCAGCTACGTCTTCCACCTCGATCCCTGGTGGAATCCGGCCGTGGAGGACCAGGCGACGGACCGCGCCTACCGCATCGGGCAGGACAAGCCGGTCACCGTCTACCGCCTCATCGCCCGCGACACGGTGGAGGAGAGCATCGTGGAACTGCACCGTCAGAAGCGGCAGCTGGTGGACGAGCTGCTCGCGGGCAGCGCCGGCAACGCCAAGCTGGGGCCCGACGAGATCGTGGCCCTCCTCGAGGGCTGAGAGCGCGCCGCGCACCGGACCGGGAACTCCCCTCGCTCATCGGGGTCCCACATGCATGCACCGCCTGTTTGCCCTGTTCCTCCTCGTCGGATGCACTGCGCAGTCCGCGCCGACGCCGCCTGGCTCGCTCCCCGGTACCCGGTTCACGTCCGCCGGTGCCCTACCCGACGATGACCTCGCGACCGCCCTGCTCGCCGAGGACGCCCCGAAGCCACTGAGCGACCGTCCTCGCTCCCGCTCCTACGCGGAGGTGGAGGGAGACATCGAGGCGCGACGAAAGGAGCTCGGACGGGAGTGGATGAACGCACCAGCCGCCGACAAGGTCTCCGTGCGCGACGAAGCGCGCGACTACCTCGCGAGGACCATCCGCCAGGACCTCATCCCGCCCTGGTACGGGACCCCGTGGGAGTTCTATGGAACCTCCCAGACCCCTGGGGAGGGCAGCATCGCCTGCGGCTACTTCGTCAGCACGGTGCTTCAGGACGCCGGCCTCCGGGTGGCGCGGGTCCAACTGGCGCAGCAGGCCAGCGAGCACATCGTGCGCACCTTCGCCGACCGTGGGGAGGTGGCGTACACCTACGGCCGCGCCCCGCTCGAGGTCGTCCGTGACGTGAAGAAGCGGGGGGCGGGCCTCTACTCCATCGGCCTCGACTACCACGTCGGCCTGCTGTCCTGGGATGGCGAGGGGCCCGTGGAGATGTGCCACAGCTCGGTGCTGGCCCCGGGCACAGTGATCTGCGAGGACGCAGTGCAGGCGGAGGCGATGCTGTCCCACGTGCACGTGCTCGGTCCGGTCCTCAGCGACCGGGTCGTGGAGGCGTGGATCAAGGGAAAGGGCGTGCCGACTGCGCTGCCGTGAAGGCCCGGGGGGCGCGCGGCTCTACTCGTACACCACCAGCCAGGAGGTCATCCTGATGTTGCCCGAGTCGTCAGGAATGGCGCCGTTGTTGAACAAGCCGCGGTAGCTGATGGTGGCGTCGCTGCCGGGGGTCACCGAGTCCGTCACGTCGAACACGACGGGCTGCACCTCCTGCCCGGGGCACCAGCCGCCGCGACCGAACCACCAGGTGCCGCTCTGGTTGGGGACCACGCCCTGGTCCACCGCATCGCGGCAGAAGGTGTCGTTCCCAATGGTGTCGTGCTCGTGGAAGAACACGTCGCTGCCGATGGTCCACTCGTGCTGGTGGTTGCAGAACTCGGCGCAGTTGTTCGTGGCGCCACCGTGGCCCGTGATGAGCGCCCAGATCTCCACCTTCTGCGCGGTGGCGGGGATGGTCGCAGTGATGTCTTCCCGGTCGTCGTTGTAGGCGCTGTTGAAGCCCTTGCCGTCCCAGAGCCGGGTGGTCGCACCCGACGGCCGCATCCCCTTGCCCTGGTTGGAGAAGCGGAAGTCCATCTCCGTCAGGTAGGCCTGAGGGTTCCACGAGGGGCTGATGTCGTAGCGCACCTCGACGGTGCCCTCGGGAAACTGGGACAGCAGCGGGGTCGCGTCCACCAGGTAGCGGCCGGCGCGGTGGTACGTGGTGATGAAGCGCGCCACTTCGACCCAACCACCCTCTTCGGTGCCTGCCGGGCGCATGTAGATGTGGCTGAGGTAGTCCCAGGCCCCACAGTTGCTGGTCTCCTGGTCCACCTGGTCCGGGCACCACATCTGCAGGTCGATCTCCAGCGTGTCGAAAGCCTCCAAGGCCGCTCCCGTCGGGAAGTCCACCTCGGCGAAGGCCTGAAGCCCCAACACCTCGCCGGAGAACGCCTTGACGATGGTCACGTCGGTCTGCGCATCGAGGTAGTCCTGCCGGGTGGCCTCGTAGTTGTAGTACCGGTTCTCGAACGCGATGCTCGACAGGTTGTTCTCCCAGGGCCAGGCGCCGGCGTTCTGGAGCGCACTACTGAACCGCTCCACGTCCGCGAGGCTTCCGATCTCCCGAACCCGCTGGAAGCGGTCGATGGTGAAGCCGTCCCGGCCGGCGTTCATGGCTCCGGGGATCCAGTCCTCCCGAGCTCCGGCGCGACCGCGCACCACGTGCAAGTGCTCGCGCCACCAGGCGGCGTCCTCTTCATCGAGTTCCTCGAGGTCCTCCTCGATGCGCTCAGCCATGGTCTCGAGGGCAGGGCCCGCCAGGCTGTTGCTCGCCTCGGTGCTGATGAAGAAGTAGTGCACGTTGCGGGCGGACTGCTCGATGATGCCGAGCACGCCGTCGTTCTCCCACAGGGGCGAGTTGTCCAGCTGGGACAGGGCGAAGCTGTCGGGGATGAAGGTGTAGCTGTCGCAGCCCGTCCACTGCTCCGACAGCGTCCACTCTGTCCGATCGATGAGCTCGATGGTGAAGTCGTTGGCGAGCTTCCACCGGGTGGAACCGAAGTCTCCGTCGGTCTGGAACGCGCGTTCGGGGAGCTCCAGGGCCTCGCAGTAGGTCGGCGGCGCGGGGGTGGGCTCGGGCTCGGGCTCGGGCTCAGCGGCCGGGCATCCGAGGAGCAGGCCGAGAGAGAGGAGAGGAGCGAACCGGTGGAGTCGAGTCATGGAAGCTGTCCTTCTGGTGGGTCCGAAGTATGGCGGCTCGGCGCCCGGGAGGCTGGATTCCGATCGTGGACAGATCGGCGTCGACCACATTGGCTCGATCCCTGCGCAGCATCAAGGGGCAAGGGAGACACCATGAGGCCCCGACCTGGAGCTCCGAGGGCCAACGTTTCTGCGTGCTAGAACCGACCCGTGCGGACCCGCCACACCCCCTGGCTCACCTCCCTGATCACGAGCCTCCTCAGTCTCGCAGGATGCCCCGTCACACCGGGGGAAGAGCCTCCGACGGAGCAGCCCGGGCCCCAGCTCGGAGAGCCTCTCGGCCTCGCGCTGCCTCGGACGGGCATCGGTCCCTCGGAGCTGGCGGTGGTCGTGAACACCGATGACCCGCTCTCCGCCTCCATCGCGGATGCGTACATGGAGGCTCGCGGGATCCCCCCCGAGAACCGGGTCGAGCTCGCTCTGGGCGGGTCGCCCAACCTCTCCCGCGAGGTGTTCATCGAGCGCAAGGCGGAGCTCGATGGTGCGCTCGGCGACGACATCCAGGCCATCGCCCTCACCTCCATGAGCCCGCAGACCGTGGACTGCATGGCGACGAGCGCGGCGTTCGCGCTGGGGTTCGATACGCGCTGGTGCCAGCCGGGTCCGCCGTGCAACCCCACCGCCCTCGCCGACACCTACGACAGCGACAGCACCACCCCCTGGCTCGACCATGGGGTGCGGCCGACCATGATCCTCGCCGCTCAGGACCTCGCCTGGGCCCAGAGCCTCATCGACAGGGGCGTCGCCGCCGACGGGACCATGCCCCGGGGGAGCGGCTTCTTCGTGCGCACGACAGACTCCGCGCGCAGCACCCGCTGGCAGGCGATGCAGCAGGCAGCGACCGACTGGGGAGAGGAGCTCGACCTCAGCTACATCGACAATGCGGACGGCGAGGGCAGCAACCTCATCGAGGACGAGGACGACATCCTCTTCTATCTGACGGGTCTGGTCGCTGTGGATGGCATCACGAGCAACACGTTTCGTCCCGGCGCCCTGGCTGACCACCTCACGTCCTTCGGAGGACAGATCCCGGAGTCGTCCCAGATGAGCGCGTTGCGGTGGCTCGAGGGTGGCGCCACGGCGAGCTACGGGACGCCCATCGAACCCTGCAACTTCGCGACGAAGTTCCCGGACCCGGAGGTGCTCGTGCCGCGGTATCTGGCGGGTCGCACGGCGGTGGAGGCCTACTGGAGCTCGGTGTGGATGCCCGGCGAGGGCAACTTCCTCGGAGAGCCCCTGGCGCGACCGTTCGCCGGCGCGCAGACGACCTACGAGGACGGTCTGTGGACCATCGTCACCACGAACCTGACCCCCGACCAGCGCTACCAGCTCCAGGTCGCCACGGCCCCCGACGGGCCCTGGGAGGAGGTGTTTCGAGTGGAGTTTCCCACCCTCGGCTTTCACACCGTCGAGGTGCCCGACCCCATCGTGGGCTGGTACCGCTTCGCTGAGGACTGAGGCCTACTTGGGGGGCACCAGACCCGGCTCGCTGTCGAGGTCGTCCTCCGGCTGCTCGACCTGAGGAAGCGCAGGCGGCGACGGCGCGGACGCTGCCGGAGCGTCGCCTGCCGCCGCGGGCTTTCTGTTCCACTTCCACCAGCCCGGTGCGGTCCAGAGACCACCGACGCTGAACTGCTCCCATCCCCAGCGAAGCCACTTGAGCAGCCGCGAGGCGAGCCACAGAGCCCAGAGCAGCATCGCCACACGCCAGCACCACACCGGCAGCCAGAGCACGCCTGGCGTGGGCAAGGTGGAGCCGCTGACGTCTGCGAACCAGTGCAGGGACTGACCGTACGACCCCGCGCCGCGCACGCCGAGATCGGGATCGGTCACGAGCCCCTCGTAGATGGCGCCGTAGAGGATGCCGAGGGAGATGGCCGTCATTCCCAGGAGCGTGAGCTGAGCGAAGTCGTGCATCCACCAGGAGTCCGGCTTCTTGCGGCCTCGGAAGGAGAGCGCCACCAGCCACAGCACCAGGAACACCGTCACCGCCGGCGGAATCTGGGTCAGACCGAGCCCCAGGAGGAACCAGTCGTGCCCTCGCAGCGGGGTCGGGGCGAACTTCGCGAGGAGGAACGCCGCGAGGATCAGCACCAGCAGGTACTGCCACACCGTCACCACCGGGCCCCAGCGAGGACCCCAGGCCCAGAGCACCCAGCGGTGGTCGGGCAGATCCCACGTGATCTCCACGTTGGACGCGCTCTCGCCTACGTCCACGGCCGGAGCCGTCGCCATCACCCCCCCCGCCGCATCCTCGCTCCACCGCACCTGGACCTGGTGCGCACCGGGCTCCACCGCGAAGACCAACCGGTCGCCATCCGGCTGGGCGGGGTGGTCTCGACCGTCGAGCTGGAAGCTGCGCAGGGTGGCGCCTGCAGGCAGCGTCACCGCGTGCTCGCCGCCCTGACTCGAGCGCAGGGTCACCTGGAGGGTCGACTCCAGGAGTCGTCGCCCAGACGTGAGCGAGAGCTTGACGTTGTCCAGAGTGGTCGTGACACCCTCGGCCGGCGGCGGCCGCTCCAGCGTCAACGTCAGCGACTCACCAGGCCAGGGATCCCAGCGCGGCAGCCAGCGCCCCTCAGCGAGGTGTCGGGTCGGAGCGAGGCCGTCGGCCTTGCAGCTCCAGATGGGCGAGCAGTCCAGCGACCACACCTCGGTCCAGGGGCGGTCCTCCGGCGAAGTGAGGATCAGGGTCTCCGCTTCGGCGAGGGTGCTGTCCCAGCGACGCACGGTCTCGCCGGGCTCCAGGGCCACGATGGCCACTCCGTCCTCCACGGGGATGCCGGACGAGGTCACCGACTCCCCGGGAAGCAAGGGGACCCGGGCGATGACGGCGCGGGTGCCGCCGCCCAGACGATGCAGCTCGTTGTGGGCGAGCCAGGGAACCCCGAGGTCCAGCTCGCGACGCACCTGGAGCCACGGCGTCAGCTCGGCCTCCTCCTGTCCGTCGCCGCCGGCCACCTCCTCGAGGGAGCGCGCGCGGGACAGCTGCACCGAGCCGGGAGGCGGAGCATCGGGGCGGTATCCGGCGATGGTCCAGCCGTCACCGGAGAAGGAGAGCACCTTCGGCGCCGCGGAGAACTGGAGGCCCACCTCGTCGCGGGCGGGACCGCTCATGACGACGGTGTGCACGCCCTCGGGCAGACGGATGGAGAGGAAGCCATCGGGGCTTCGGCGCAGGGCGATGACATCAGCGCCATCGAGCTGGACTCGGGCCGGGGTCCAGGCGGAGTCGGGGCCCGGGAGGCGCCAGGCGGTCAGAGCGTCGGCGTGCACTTCGGCTTCGAGGCGCAGTCCACCGTCCGCGGCTCGGATGGAGAGGTCGACCAGCTGCGCGCAGTTTGGCTCGCAGGGGGGCCGGGCGGTCAGTCGGTCCCGGAGGTCCGTCAGCATCTCCTCGCTCGGGAAGCCCTGCTGAGCCTGGGCTTCGGACGGCGTCCCGACGAACAGTCCACCGACTCCGAGGAGGAGCAGCGCCGAGGCCACCGCGGGCGTCGACGCGGGGGCGGCTACCTCGGTCCTCGTGCGCCGCGGGTCGGCCAGGAGGAGGAGCAGCAGGATGGTGCCCAGGACCCGGAGGATCCCCAGGGCGCCGTTCACCAGCGGACCCGTCAGGTAGAGGTGCACCTCGTGGCCCGCGGACACCGGACCGTTCCAGTTGAGGCGCACCGAGGTCCACGACCACTGGGGGAGGCCCTTGCCGGTCTGCACCACCGCCTGGGGATCGAGGCGCGCCGCGCGCTTCTGCTGCTTGCCTCCGTAGCTGGAGGACGACTTGGTGCTCACATTTCCACGCCGATGGAGCTTCTTCCGAGCCTGGGGGATGTTCGCTTGCTCCTCGATGCGGATGTCCGACTCGTCCAGGGTCGCTTTCTGCTCGAACTCCACCGGTGCGGCCGCAGGCACGTTCTCGTTGGCTGCGAAGTCGAGGCCGCCCTTGCTGTGGCCATACCCACCGCTGTAGCCGTCCATGGGTCCGCTGGCGTAGTTGTCGAGCTGGGGGAAGAGCGCCGACTGCGACGCGCTCCACGAGAACACCACCGCCTGGGTGGCGAGGACGAGGACGAACGCCCACCGGGCGAGGTTCGTCACCTTGCGGAAGGTGCCCTCGGGCAAGGCCCGCAACCGCCCCAGGGGCACCAGCAGCAGGATCCACTCGCCCCGGAGGGCTCCATCCTCCTGCCAGCACAACAACAGCAGCACGAGGGTGAGGGCGCCCCAGCCCCGGCCCGCGAGCCGCCCCACCGCCAGCGCGATGAGCAGGACGAGGAAGAGGTCCATGAGGGTCCAGTCCTCGATCCAGGCGCCGTAGGCGTCGTCGACTCCCGAGGCTGCCACCAGCGTCCACCCCGGCGGGAGCTGCAGGTTCGCGCTCAGGCTCTGCGCGTCGCGGTCCCACCCCACGGCGGGCAGGGCCCCCCCGCGGGACCAGGTGGAGGTGGAGGTCATGTTGAGGGAGCCGTCGCGTACCTCGACCCCGCCGCGGGCGTCGGAGCCCACGGTGATGAGCTGGTCCTGGCCCGCCACAGTGGCCCGCCCGAGGGCGCCGGGGGACAGCATCTCGATGCGTCCGCCCTCGAAGATGCTGCCGTTGATGGTGTCCCGCACCGCGAACTCGCCTCCGTCCAGGGACAGCCACAGCTGGCGATTCACCGTCAGCCGGTCCGGGGGAGGCTGGGCCTCTCCGCGCCGCAGCTCCACGAACTCGAGGGTCGTCCCCTTGGCCACGCGCCAGGCCGGCAGCGTCCGCCAGTCCGAGGGCAACGACGTGCGCGCCGGGTCCACACCAGGAGCTCCATCGACCCGCACTGAGCGGACGGCAGGAGCGGCCCGGAAGACCCACGTCTCCTCGTCAGGCCAAGGGCTCTCCGCCTGGGGCGCCGCGAGGTTCGCGACGGGACCCAACGAGCGCCCCTTCACCGTGAGCTCCCACTCCCCTGGCCGCAGCTGCACCTGCAGTGTTCCGTCGCTGTCCAGACGGGCGGGCAGGCTGCTCGACAGGAAGGTGGCCTCGGTGCCCGCCAGGAGTGGGGTCCCCAGCGACACCTCGCGCGACCGACCCGACACTCGCAGCTTCATGCGAGTGGTCACGATGACCGGGACGCCGTCGTCGATGCGTCGATGCACCTCCAGCGCCAGCCGGTCCTCTTCCGCCTCTTCGGAGCCGCCTCCCTGAAGCCAGAGCAATCCGTCCTTGTCGCGCCGAGGGTTGGGCACGGGGCTGCCGCGCAGGGTCAAGTCCACCAGGCCGATGCCCGCCGGAACCGGCAGAGACTCGGGCAGGCGACTCCAGGAGAACTGCCCGGTGACCCGGTGCGTGCCCGCGGGCAGCTGGACCGACGGCATGCCGCCGCGACCGAGGGAGACCGCGCTCGAGCCGCTCTTCACACCCCGCGGCCAGTGGGTGGTGTCCCCGGGCAGCGGAAGCGTGATCTCCGCGTCGGCCCTCACATCGAGCACGAAGCGGCCGCCAGACTCGTCGAGCACCAGCTCGAGCCGCCCCGGCCAGGCGCACACGGGGCTCCCGCCCACGTGGGTGCACGCGGCGCTCTCCTTGCCGTGCAACACCCAGCCGACCCAGGGATCCAGCGGCTCGGGGACATCTGGCGCGGCGACGGCCGGGAGGCTCACCAGCGAGAGAGCGAGGAGAGCGAGGATTCGAATCGTCAATGGCATGAAGTGTCCCGGGCGGTGCAACGCAGGGATGGACAGCGAGACGTACGATCAGTTCCCGCTCACCCCCAGTTCGCGCGAGTTTACGCGTGGCACCTCGGAGAGACCCTCATGGCCCACGAAAGCTCCCGTCGCACCTTCCTGTCTGTCGTCGCCGCGGGCTCTGCCGTCACCTGTCTCGGCGGCTTGTCCGGCTGTGCAGCCGCTGGCCCCACCGGCCAGATCGCGGCGGGAAACATCTCCGCCATCGCCGAGGGCGAGAGCGTGGCCATCGCAGGCCAGATGGTCGCCCTGTTCCGCGACGCAAACGGGTTGTGGGCCGTCACCACCATCTGCACGCACCTCCAGTGCGACATGCAGGAGCAAGGCACCGTGAGCCCGTCGGAGCTCAGCTGCGACTGCCACGCGTCCACCTTCACGCCGGACGGCGACCGCGTTTCGGGCCCGGCAAACCGCGCCCTCGACAACTTCGAGGTGCTCATCGACGAAGCGACCGGCGACATCACCATCGACGCCGATGTCGTGGTCGACGCGGCCACCCGCACTGCGGCGCCCGCCATCACCTGAGGGTGATCCCCGTGAGTACGGCGATTCTCGATCGCTTTGCAGCGGGTACCCAGGCGGGCGCACCGCTGGGCTAGCCTTGCCCCGCATGATCGAGCGGCTCGTCCTCCTCTCACTACGTCCCGACTTCGCCACGCCCGACGGGCGCGCCGAGGTGGTCGCCCGCGCTGAGGAGGTCATCGCGACCCTCCCTCAGGTCCTCGAGGTTGCCGGCAGCGCGGCCGCGGACGAGCGCACCGCTGGCGCCTGGGATGTGTGCCTGCGCATCCACTTCGCCAGTCTCGACGACGTCGCCGCCTACCTCCCCGAGGCAAAGCACCGCGCGCTGGTGGATGACTTTCTCACCCCCCGCATCGACGCTCTCAAGGCCTTCAACTTCGAACGGTGACGACCTTGCCTCGACATCTCTCCCTCCTGTTGCTCGCTCCCGCGCTCCTCTTCTTGGGCTGTGTCGACACGCTCCAGCCATGCGACTTCGACGGCCTGACGGGCTCGGTGGGCAACTGCGCGCTCCCCGAGGGGGACTGCTTCATGGACCTGGACGAGGACGGGATCGCAGCCCGTTATCCGAACGAGACTCGCTCCCCCGGAGTGGAGTGCGACGACGAGGATTCGGTGACTGAGGGTCAGTACGGCGACTGCGACGACACCGACGACAACAACTTCCCCGGCAATCCCGAGGTCTGCGACGGCCTCGACAACGACTGCTCGGGACTGCCCAACTTCGACGTCGAAGAAGCCGAACTGGACACCGACACCGGGCGTCCGCGATGCGCCGCCGGGGCTCGAGTCCAGGTGTTCCTGCGCGGAGGGGGTTCACTCGCCGGCGCCGACCTGAGCGCGCGCTCCAGCTCTCTGGAGATCGATCCCGGGACGCCGCTGACCGGCGAGCTCCGGCTCCGGGCGTTCTTCTCGTTGGACGGCGAAGCGGAGCTCTCGGCCGTGGCCGTCGCCTCCTGGGAGGACCCCGAGAACTACGACGAGGAGCACCCCATCCTCATCAGCGATCCCTTTGGCGGCGCGCCCGCAGAGATCGACATCGACTGCGAGCCCTTCGAGGAGCGGGGGTACTGCGACATCAGCGTCACGTCCTTCGGGGGGCTCTCGGCCCCGGCCGCCGGCGCCGAGCGCACCGAGTACCTGACCATCGCCGCCGCGACCGAGACTGGCGCTCCCCATCTCGCGGCGCTCAGCTCCCCCAACTACTGCTGCGAGGGACCGGACTGCCAGTCGGGGGGGCCGCAGGAGGGCCCTCCCTGCGATGAGGTCTATGCCCACCAGGTCGAGTTCGAGGGCGACATCATCACGGACGGGGACTTGCGAGACCTCACCGAGCTCGACCTCGGCGGATGCAGCTCCTTCGGGGCGGCGCGCGTGCAGGAGCTCGCCGAGGCGTACGGCGGGAGCGACGGTCCACCGGGTGGGCCGCCAGAGCGGTGCAGCGTCATCGAGTCGGAGGACTGTCTCCCCTTCTATCGGCCGAAGCCCATCGGCTGCCAGATCATCCCCATCACCTTCGAGGGCACTGAGGAGGCGAAACGATGAGCCGCTTTGCCTTGCTCCTGCTCCTCCTCTTCCCTGCCTCAGCCGTGGCCGCCGACGCCGCCACCGTCGTCGTGCACGACCTGGATCCGACCACCGTCGAGAGCACCTGGCTCCAGCAGAACGGCCTGGCCGAGCAGCCCCGGTTCGTCTCGATCGGCGAGGTGTTTCCCGAAGACGCTCCGGTGATCTTGCTCGGTGGGGTCGACGTGACCACCTGCCCGGACGAGAGCGCCCGCGGCAAGACGCTCGCCACCATGAACGAGCAGGTCATCGACAGCTTCACGGACATGGAGTACGTGGCGGCGGCCGCGGCGGTGGAGCGCACCGCGACGGTGCTGTCCTGCCTGACGGACGTTCCCTCCGTGGAGAGCCTGGGTCAGCACCACTTCCTCCGCGGCATCGTCGCCTACGAGGCCATCGGGCCGGATGCGGCCAGCGACCGCTTCGAGGAGGCCTTGCTCGTCTCCCCGTTCCTTCAGTGGGACGAGCTGTACCCGCCCACCGTGCGTCCCTCCTTCGAGGCCGCGGTGAAGAGCGCCATCTCCGCCGAGCGAGCGTTCGTGTCCGTCTCGGGGCGCATCCTCGACGAAGGCGAGCTCTGGTTGGATGGCCTCGCCCTGGACAAGCGCACCCGGACGACCACGCTCTATGCCGGGACCCACCTCGTGCAGTGGAAGCCCACGGACGGGGAGCTTCTTGCCTGGAGCGTCGTCGCTGAGCCGGGGGAGAGCCTGGTGCTGGTCCACCGGACGGACGCGGTCGAGCAGGTGCTGTCGGGCCGGGCGGACCCCGAGGTCGCCAACTACACCCGCTCCCAGGTGCTGGCACCGGTCGAACAGGGCGCCGGCGGCTCTCTCATCGCCGCAGAAGAGGACGAGATCCTCCTCTTTCATCGGTACGACGCTGCGGGTGGGGTCTGGCAGCTCGCCGATGTGCGGGACCTTCTGGAGTACCGCAAGAGTGGGCGTCGACTGCAGAGCGCCGGGACGGCGATGACCATCGGTGGGTTGATCGTAGGGATCACTGGCGCGGTCCTCGGCGGCGCGACCACCGGACGCGCCAACAAGATCAAGGAGGACATCCGGGCAACGACCCGGCTGGACCCGGAGAGCGACGACTACGAGGGCATCATCGAGGACTACGGCTCGATGCAGGGCTACTACAACGGGTGGACCGCCGACTACGCGACCGTGCAGCAGGTGAACAACAGCGCTGGCGTGCTCTCGTTCACCGGACTGGGGCTCGCCATCGCGGGGATTCCCCTGCAGATCATCGGGAACAAGCAGGCAAAGGCCCACGGCGTCGGCAAGCGGAAGAAGAAGAACTAGCCGCTGCCGCCGTTCCAGGGAACGGAGCCGCCCCTCACCGCCCGACCGGCGCCGTCTCTTCCAGCGTCGTCACGAGCTTTGCGTGGTGGCGCTGCAGAGCGATGCCGGCGTCTGCGAGGAACTTCGTGGGCAGCACACCCCCGCAGAAGATCAGCACCGCGTCATTGGGTAGGACCTCGCCGGTCGCGCTGTTGGCCTCAGCCCCCGCGCCCACCAACACGACCCGGTCGGCGCCAATGTCAGCCACCTCGGTCAGGGTGCGCATCTTGACGTGGCCAGCCGCCACCGACGCCGCGAGCTTCTCCTGGTTCTTCTGCTTCGCCCGGACGATGTGCTCCTTGCGGTAGCTCAAGGTCACCCGGCAGCCCTCCTCCGCACCGAGGGTGATGGCTGCCTCCACCGCTGAGTCGCCTCCGCCCACCACCAGAACGTGCTTGTGGCGGTACTGCTCGGGCTCCAGCAGGCGGTAGGAGACCTTCTCGCGGTCCTCCCCGGTCACGCCGAGCTTGCGGGGGGTTCCCCGCCGACCGACACACAACAGAACGGCGCTGGAGTGCAGGGTGCGCTCGCCGGTGATCACCTCGAAGCGCCCGTCCTCGAGACGCTGCACCGATGTGACCGGCTCTCCCTCGGAGACGTCGAGCCCCGCATCGTCGATGGCCGCGCCGAGCTCCTCGATGAGGGTCTCCTTGCTGATGGTCCCGCTCTTTCGGCGCTTCTGGCCCGGCAGCCGGTAGCCGTGAGCCATGACGATCTTGCCGCGGGGGTAGTGCCGAATGGCTCCGCCGAAGACGTCCTGCTCCAAGATCACGACGTTGGCATGGGCCTTCTTGGCCTCGAGGCCTGCGGCGACCCCGGCAGGACCCGCGCCCACGATGATGAGGTCAAGGCCCTCGGACGTGGCCTTGCGCCCAGACAGCGCCTGCCTCGTGGCCTGCGTTCCCTGCTCGATGGCATTGGCGATGAGGCCCATGCCCCCGAGCTCGCCGGCCACGAAGAGTCCTGGCACGTCGGTCTGGAAGTCGGGCCCCACCTTGGGCAGGTCCACGCCGCGCTTCTCACTGCCGAACACCAACTCGATGGCGCTGCGCGGACAGGCCGTGGCGCAGGCTCCGTGCCCAATGCAGGCGGTGGCGTTGGCGAGCCGCGCTTGCCCGCCGACGATGGCGAGGACGGCGTGCTCGGGGCAGGCCGCCAGACACGCGCCCGAGCCCATGCACTTCGCCTCGTCGACCCAGGGCCGTATGCTCACCGGCTCGTGCCGGCCTGCGGCCTTCGCCGCCGCCAGCTCGGCCATGGCCTCGCGCTCCTCCTTGCGGAAGGCGAACCACGCGGGGAGCACGAACACCACGAGAATCGCTCCCACCGCGATGAGATACGGCATCGCCTCGTTCATGGTGTGCCTCCCCAGGCGGCGAGCAGGTCCCCGACCTCCTTGAGGCTCCCACCGAACACCACGGCCCCCGCGACGTGCACGAGCACGATGACGTACATGGCTCCGGCGAGGGGCCGATGGAAGAGGTGCCAGTAGCGGAGGAGGCGCCGGGCGACCTGACTCAGTTCGAGGCCGCGGATGAGCCTGATCTGCCGGAACAGGAGCTCCCTGACGCTGCGCTCCACGTCCGAGGGCAGAGAGGCGGCGGTCAGAGCGGCCCGGATCCGTCGGCGGCGCTGTCGGTACAGGCCGAGACCGCGGGCGACGTCAGCCAGAGAGGTCGCCTCGATCTCCATCTCCTTCAACTCCAACATCAGGGAGCCCAGCTCCTCGACGCTCGCGTCCGCCGTAGACAACACCAGGCTCCCGTGGAGGTCTGCCAGCTCAGCTCGGGCTTGTTGAAGCCCGAGCGCCCCCCCACCCGTTGCCCGCGGGAGCAGCCCGTAGACGTAGCGGCCGAACGTGCCGCTCAGGGCGACCAGGGTCATGCACCAGAACCCCACGGCGATGAGTCCGGTGGGCCAGGTCAGGCCCGCGTGGAGGAGGATGAAGATCGGACCAAAGACGCCGCAGATGATGTGAAAGCGCAGCCAACCGGCCATGGAGCCCAGCCAGTGCCACCCCATCAGCTTCTTGCGCAGCGTGTAGAGGTTCATGACCACCATGAGGGTGGTGCCGAGCAGACCGATGGTCACGCCCCATCCGTGACCCGCCGACAGCAGCGGGTCGAGCTCGTCCAGCCCTCGTTCGTAGCGGGGCAGCAGGTAGTACGACCGACCGAGCCAGAGGGTCGCCAAGGCCAGCACGGCGAGTCCTCCCGCGAACATCGCGGTGGCCGAGGTCGCGAGCAGGCGACGGAGGGCGCCGATCAACGTCCCACCTTCACGAGCCAGCTCGCGCGGAGGAGCACGGTGTGGGCGGCGTTCCAGCGGTCGAGGTCGAGGTCATTGTCGAAACGGTACCCCGCCGCGACGGTCACGCCGATGGGGGTGAGTACATCGAGCCACAGGTCCGTGGCGACGGTAGGCACCACGGTGCCGTGTTCATTGGCTCCGACCCACATGCGCACCTCGGCCTCGATGGAGAGCGGCCCCGACGGATCGGGGGCGAGCCAACCCCGCAGGCCCAGCTCGGCGCGCCAGCGCCCCGACCACCTCAGGGCACCACCGGTGGCGAGCAGATCGAGCCGTCCCCCGCCGAGGGAGTAGGCGCCACCTTCGAGGGTGACCCGTGCCGAGCGCTCCCGCTCCACGGTGCGGTGGTTGTAGCGAGCGCGCAGCGCAAAGCGCAGGGGCACCTCACCCACGAGGGGCTTGAGTTGGACCGAGCCGAGGATCTGGTGGGTCGGGCCGTCGGTGGCCAGGTCCCAGGGGGTGGGAGCCGTGGGCGCGGCCCCGGTGGTGCGCTGCCACCACCGCACCAGCGATGGGTCCCGCTGCACACCCTGAAGCCAGCTGTGCCCCGCGTGCATGGACCAGCCGACCCGCACCCGCAGCACCTTGACGGGAGTGAAGGTCGTCCCCAGGCCGAGCTCCGAGAAGCGCACGGGGGCGCCCTGCCCGCCCGCTTCGATCTCCATGCGCCCCGCGACGTCGATGAGCTTCTTGAACTCGAAGCGCCCCGTGAGGCGACCCGCGAGACGGTCGATGCCCTGGGCCCCGCCGCCGACCTCGCCCACGAAGCCGACCTGCACCATGCGACCGCGCCAGCGGAGGATCGGTCCACCACCGAAGCGCGGTGCAGGGGACGTGGTCCAGATGTCCGGCATCTCGCCCAGCCAGCCTCCCACCTCGAAGAAGCCCTTGGGCCGCGCGAGGAACTGCACCCCGTCCACGAGGCGCCAGCCACCGTCGATGACCGCGCTGCGACCGAGCTCCGCGCGCCACTTGGGCGTCTCCAACCGGACGCCGAGGGCACGGATGCGCAGCCGGTCCACCGAGCCCGTCGCGGGACGGAGGCCGACCCGGCCCGCGAACAGCACCGAGGTGGTGATGCCCGTGGTCTCGTTGGGGATCACCAGGCGCAGGCGGTCCGAGAGGGTCAACTCAAAGCCAGGCCCACCGTGGTGTGGAATGTCGATGAGCGCGCCGATGCTCAGGCGATTGCGCAGCCGGATGGGGCTGTCGGCGGCGTCTGCGCTCCAGGCGGGGGCTGGCGCGAAGAGAGCGACGAGCAGGAGGCAGAGCGTGAGCTTTGTTGGCACTCCCATCGCTAGTCCTCTTCGCCGTTGGGGTGGCAACTGAGGCAAGCACCCGACTCATAGACGTACCCCGCGACCTCACCGAGGTGCTCGTCAGCCATGTCGGCCTGACGGTGCGCGTGGCAGTCGGTGCAGGTGAACGCCGTGTAGTTCCCGGTGCTCGCCTGGGGGTGGCAGTCCCCGCAGGCGGAGACGCCCTCGTGAGGGGTGGGGAAGAACTCGCGGTGGTCGAACTCGGCGTCGAACCAGTCGCTGGTGTTGTGGCAGTCCTCACAGGCGCCAGCGAAGTGCTCCTCGGGGCGCGCGTGGCAGGACTCACACGTCGTGCTGATGTCGCCGAAGTCGTTCTCGTTGAGGTGGCAGTCGAGACAAGGCACGTTGTCGTGACCGAGCTCCAGCGGGAAGAAGTCGTGGTCCACAATGGCGCCGACGTCCCAGCCCATCTCGTTGTGGCAGTCGATGCAGTCCTGTCCTGGGTAGTGCTCCAGGGACAGGCGCTCGTCTTCGTGGCAGCCGCCGCAGGTGGTCGAGATCGTGTTCTCGACCGAGCTGCCGTGGCAGCCCGTGCACGTTGCGTCCTCATGGGTCAGGTGCTGGCCCCGCAACGGCCAGTGCACAAACTCCTCGTACACGGGCGCCTTGCAGCTCGACGCCACCAGCAGCACCACGGTCACGGCAACGATCAGCAGGGGGAGCGGCTTCATTCGAGCTCTCCGTGGGGGAAGTTCGCGTCTTCCCACGTGTAGGGGCGATGGCAGGTGTCGCAGTCGCGGGTCAGCGGGTCTCTGTGGAGGGCGTCACCCGGCGCATCGAACGTGTGGCAGGAGCCGCAATCCGCCGGCGTACCGGGGTATCCCGCCGCGTGGCAGTCGTCGCAGCCGGCCACCCGGTGGGACCCACGGAGGGCGAAGCCGGTCTGAGCGTGGCGGAACGTCGTGCGCATCCAGTCCTTCTCCTCGTGACACGTGCCGCACTGGGTGCCGAGCAGACCTCGGTGGGGGTCGTCGTCGAGGTGGCAGTCGATGCACTCGGGGCCGGCGGTCGATGACGGCTCGGCGGGGCCGTGGCAGTCGTCGCAGGGAAGCACGCTGTGCATGCCGAGCAGGGCGAAGCCGGTGGAGGCGTGTCCCTCTCGGCCCAGCGTCGCGTCGCGCCAGTCCGTGGGCTTGTGGCAGTCCGCGCAGACCCCCTCGTAGTGGTTGGGCGGCACGTCGTCTTCGTGGCAGCTCTCGCACGCTGTCTCGGCCTGGTCGAAGCGCGGACCTTCGCCTACGTGGCAGTCCTCGCACTCGGCCTGGGCGTGCTTGGCGATGAGCGGCCAGCCCGTGGAGTCGTGGTCGAAGGGGAGCGGCGGCTCCCACGCGTTCTCGTCGTGGCAGGTGGTGCAGGCCAGCTCGGCGACGCTCTCGTCGTGGGGGTTGTCGTCGCTGTGGCAGTCGCGGCAGGTGGCGTAGTCGAGCCCCTCGAGGACCTTCTCTTCGCCCTCCCCGTGGCACTCGGCGCACTGCACCTCGACGTGGGCGCCCACCAGCGCGAACTGGGTGCGGGCGTGGTCGAAGGCGTCGACGTCCCACAGGCCGTCGGTGACGTGGCAGTCCTGGCACGCGTCGGGGGCGAAGCGCGCGTCGTGGCGGTCTTCGTGGCAGTCGGCGCAGTCCGCGAAGGGCAGGCCGGCGAAGGTGGCAGCTGGGCCTTCGCCATGGCAGTCCTCGCAGGTGACCTCCTGGTGCGCGTTCCGCAGCGGGTAGTTGGTCTCGTCGTGGTCGATGACCATGCCCTCGAACCCGTCGGCCACCTGCTGATGGCAGCTGTCGCAATCGCGAGGCTCGAACTGGCCTTCGTGCACGTCCTCGTGGCAGGTGGAGCAGCGCTCGTGGGGCAGCGGGGCGTACTGGGCCTTGGCGCCCTTGCCGTGGCAGGACGCGCAGGACACGTCGTTGTGCACGCCCACGAGGGCGAACTGGGTGCGCTTGTCGTGGTCCCAGGGCCGCACGTTCCAGTCGGGCTTGCGGTCGGTGTGGCAGTCGGTGCACTGCTGCTTGGCGAACTGCTTGCGGTGCGGGTCGTCGTGGCAGTCGGTGCAGAGCTCGGCCACGGTGGGCACGAACTTCGTCTCCTTGTGGCAGGAGTCGCACTCGACGTCGTCGTGGGCGTCGTGCAGCGGGTAGTCGGCCTGCTTGCTGTCGTTGTGGTCGAAGATGCTCAGAGCGATGGGCAGGGCGTCCCAGTCGTCGGCGTCGTGGCAGGTGCGGCAGTTGTTCAGCAGCTCCCGGGTGCTGGCGCCAGCGCCGTGGGGCTCGTCGTGGCAGGACTCACAGCTCGACTCGAGGCCCGTGTAGTCCTCCGGCGCGTCCTGGTGGCACTCGTTGCACTCCAGCGGCTTGTGTTCGCCGGTCAGGGCAAACCCGGTGCTCTGGTGGTTGAAGGTCTCCTCGCTCAGCTGGACGAGCTCGAAGTCGCGGCCCTTGTGATCACCGTGGCAAGAGGCGCACTCGTCACCCAGATTCGCGTGAAAACCCGTGCGGGTCTGCACCTGGTCCTCGACGCGCTCGTGGCAAGCCATGCAGCGGGCCGGAGTCACGCCGGCGCCGGGCTCGTGGCACGAGGTGCACTTGAGGATGGTGTCGAGGTCGGCGTGGTCCTCGGCCAGCGGCCCCGGGCTGACGAAGCCACCAAGCCCCTGCGCCCCAGCGAGGGCCGGGGAGAGGGTGAGGAGAGCGCAGACGAGGAGGAGGAGCCGCTTCATGGGGTCAGCCATCGTCTCCGCTCTCGGAGTCCACGGAGCCCGTGGTCGCGACGTTGGCCTCGAAGACGGCGAGGATGTCGGAGTTGTAGACGCTGTCGATCTCGATGACCCCCTCTGCGTTCGGGGTGCCTTGGTCTGGGTCGACCCCATCCAACCAGACATCGAGGTCGAAGAGGAGGAAGAGCTGGTTGAGGGTGTCCGCCTGTAGGGCGACGTCGCTCTCCACCTCGAACTCCCACTGCTGGGAGCTCTCGATGACGAAGTCCTGCCCGCCGGTGCTCACTCCCTCGATGCGGATCGACGGGCCGCTGGCCGGTTCGGACTCGACCTCGAGGGTGCAGACGGAGTCGATGGAGAGGTCGATGGTGCCGAGGTCGGTGCCGAGGAGCAGGTCGGTGGTGAAGTCGCCCTCGTAGTCCGTCTCGCTGTCTTCGCCTCCGCCGGCGCAGGGCTCCATCTCCACTTCGGTGAGGAACAACTGCGCGCTGCTCAGATCCGCTACCTCGCGAGCCGAGGTGATGAGCGCTCCTTCGCCAGCGACGGTGAGCGCTGCCTGGAAGGCATTGCCGCTGTCGGTGCCGTTGCCGCCGGGAGGAGCGCAGCCGGCGATGAGGAAGCACAAGAGAGCAAAGGAGGGCAGCCGGATCGGGTCACTCATCGGAGTCTCCTGTCGGAGCGCTGGGGTAGCTGGTCACAGGAAAGAGCTGAAACGCAAAGTGATGCACGGCCTGATCGCCATGGGCCGCACCGTCGAGTTGCAAGACCTCCTGCCGGAGCTCGAACAGCCGCTGCTTGAGGTGCCTGACCTGGGACTCGGTGAGACGCAGAGTCACGCCGCCCACCTCGCGCTCCGGGAGCGGCACCTGGTCCATGGCCTCCTCGGCGCGGCGGAGCATCTGCTGATGAAAGCGGCGCAAGGAGAGGAGACGGAGCTCTGGGCCCGTGGTGAGCAGTGGGGTCTCCTGCTGGAGGCGGCCGTCCGCGTCCCGGCCGAGCATGCCGAGGTCCTGAAGCAGCGCCAGGGCCTCTGATGCCTCGCTCGGCTTGATGTGGGGACGCATCTGATGCGCGATCCACTGCGGGTCCTCGCGAAAGTCGCTCCGGGCCACCAACTCTCGGATGGGGATGCAGTACCAACGCGCGTAGTAGTCGTACTGAGAGCGCTGCAACTTCTGCGTCTCGCGATAGGGCGGCAGTGCGCTGAGCACGTCGTACCACTGAGACCGCTCCTCGGTAGAAGCGGCCTGGTTCATGCGGACGAGGGCCCGGAAGTACTTCGCCTCCTGCGGGCCCAGCTCGAAGGCCTTGGCGCAGCGACTGGCGGTGTCGTCGGACAGGTTCCGGTCACCATCGATGACGTGCTTGAGGTAGCTCGGCGAGCCGAAGCCCGCCTTTCGGCTGAACCATCGGTACGAATAGCTTCGACTCTGCGCACGCAGGTGCTCCCAGGCGTCGCGCAGCCAGGCGCGGTACTCCAGGTAGTCGTAGATTCGTGGGAGGTCGTGAGTACGCATCGTCCAGAAACACTATGCCCAAGAACACATCCAGGCACTGCTTTTCATGGATTAAGTGTACGCCGGTGAGTACGCGCGATCGCCAACGGGGTGAGTACACGAAAGTGCCAGCTGGCACAGGGGCGGCGATCTGTACTTTGCCAGAGGCACTCTGCCGCCACCCGTACCGGGGTGAGTACGGCCGTGACATAGGCCCGTCATAGGGATTTGGGAGATCGCGCGGGATGTTGGTGACCCCGACGAACGCCTCCGGAGGCCCGCCATGTACGACACGACCATGACCCTGAACCTGTCCTCGCTCCACCGCGGCCGCTCGCAGCGCACAGGAGGCATGGCCCTCCTCTCCGCGCTTCTCTTCGCGGCCAGCCTCGCAGTCGTGACCTTCGGGGCGGGCTGTGACGCCGTGGCACAGCAGCCGGCGGAGCCGGCACCCTCCACGGTGGACGCGGACTCGGACGGAGTCACCGCCAACCTGGACTGTGACGACGAGAACGCCGCCGTGCGTCCCGGGGCCGTCGAGACCTGCGACGGAGTGGACACCGACTGCGACCCGCTGACGGAGCCCGCGGGGGCCGAGGTGGACATCGACGGCGACGGGGTCCCAAGCTGCAACGACTGCGATGACACCGACGCCGCGGTGGCCGCCACCTGCGAGTAGTCGCGCGAGAGCCCGCGACGAGGGTTTCGACCCCGCCGAATGAAGATTCGGCCCTCCCCGCCCGTCCCTTCCTGGGACCGGCCGTTCCGGGTGCACCCGCGCGTCATCCACGGCGCTCCGCCGTGCCCTCGGACCCCGATGCCCATGTGCTAACAAGGCGCCGCTTCACTCCTCGGGGGTGACACCGGGGCTCGGAGGTTCTCATGCAAGGTGTTCTTCTCATCGTCGCAGTCGTGTGCGTGCTCGTCTTCGTGCTCGCCGTCGTCAAGAAGATGCTCAAGGTGGCCGCCATCACCGGCGCGTTCCTGCTCATGGGATTCGTCGCCTTCGTGATGCTGGAGGACGCTGACCCCGACGCCGCCGCCAAGGTCGAGAAGGTCGCCACCAAGGTGGGCGAGGTCGCCGGCAAGGCAGCCGAGAAGACCGCCGAGGTCGCCAAGCCCATCGCCGAGAAGACCGTCGATGCCGCCAAGCCTCTCGCCAAGAAGGCCGCCGACGCCGCCAAGCCCGTCGCCGAGAAGGCCGCCAAGGCTGCCGCCGCCAAGACCGCCGAAGTGGCAGGCAAGGTGGCCGACGAGGTGAAGGAGCAGGTCAAGGAGGGCGTGAAGGACGCCATCTTCGGCTCCGACGACGACGACTCCGCACAAGAGGAAGACGCCGCCGAAGGCAAGTAGACTCGGCGCCGTGCCCGGCCCCATCAACTACCTGCTCCTCGCCCTCCTCGGCGTCGCCCAGCTCTGGGCGGTCACCGCCATCCTCCTCGGTGGAGGAAGCGCGGGCGACCCATCCCTCCTACGCGTTCTCCTCGCCGTGGCCTACGTCACCTGCCTCGCGGCCGCGGCTTGGAAGGCCCCTCACCTCACCGCCCTCGGGACCGCCGCCGCCCTCTTCGTCCTCGTCGGCGGCTGGTACTCCACCATCACCCCGTCCCACGAACGTCAGTGGAGCGAGGACCAGTCCCGCCTCGCCCACCCCGAGATCCACGGCGACATCCTCACCATCGCCGACCTCCGCGACTTCCGGTACCGCTCCGAGTCCGACTGGGATGCCCGCTGGCGCGACGCCACCTACGACCTCCGCCAACTGAAGCGCGGCTGGTTCATCGTCGAACACTTCAGCGAGTTCGAAGGTGCGGCTCACGCCATGGCGACCTTCGAGTTCGATGGGGGCCAGTTCCTCGCCGTCTCTGTGGAGATCCGCAAGGAGCAAGGGGAGAGTTACTCCCCCCTCCGCGGCCTCTTCCGCCAGTACGAGGTGATGTACGTCGTCGCCGACGAGCGCGATGCGCTGCAGCTACGCACCAACTACCGACCAGACAGCGACCTCTACCTCTACGAAGTCGACGCCGGCCCCGAGGCCACCCGCGCCTTCCTCGAGGACATGATGGCCCGCGCCGCCCGCATCGCTGCCGAGCCGGCCTTCTACAACTCCCTCGTGGACACCTGCGCCAGCAACCTCGCCACCCACCTGACCCGGGTCTCCGAGGAGTCCATCTCGCCCCTGAGTCCACGGGTCCTGCTTCCGGGCTACAGCCACCAGCTCGCCTGGGACCTCAAGCTCCTCGGCGACGACCCCCTCGAAGAGCTCAAGGCGGCCGCACGCACGCGACCCCGCGCCGCGGCGGCAAAGGACTCTGAGGACTACTCGCTGCGGATTCGCGGGCTCTGACCAAGTCAGGCTTCGGTCAAGTCCTGTCGCCGTTCCGCCGATGCAGGCACCATGGAAGGGAGCAGAAATCTGTCTGCCGCCGGGAGTCGCCGTGCGTACCACCAGCCTCGTCGTTTTGCTTTCTCTGCTCGGGGCCCTCTCGGGTTGCGCGGCGGCGGGGACCATCACCGCGGGCGATGGGCAGTCCCGGACCCTGGGGCAACCCCCGGACGACGATGACGATGACAGCGTCGCCAACGATGACGACGTGGTGGGCGACGACGACGACAGCACGCCGCCCGGTGACGACGACGACAGCGTGCCCGTCGGAGACCTCGCCACTGGCATCGACATCACGAAGGTCACGCTGAATCAGTCGGTGCAGGTCTCGCTCATGGAGAACGAGGACGCGCCCAACAACCTGCCCCTCGTGGCCGGCCGGCGAGGCCTGATGCGCATCCACCTGGAGCCGCAGTCCGACTGGGAGCCTCGCAACATCATCGCGGCGCTCTCCTGGGACACCGGCCAGGACGACTTGCCAGCCCTCGCCATGCAGGACGTGCTGCTCCCGCTCGGCGCCTCCGAAGACGGCGTCCGCAACAGCACCTTCGAGTTCCTCGTCCCGGACGAGTACGTCGTCAACGGTGCGGCCTGGAGCATCGAGCTGCTCGAAGAAGACGACGGCTCCGGCCCCGGGAACAGCGACCGGGCGCGGTGGCCTCGCGACCAGGGGATGCAGCAGTTCCTCGCCTACAACACCGGCCCGGTACGCATCCTCGTGGTGCCCATCCAGTACGACGCGGACGGCTCCGGGCGACTGCCCGACACCTCTCCCAGCCAGCTCGGCATCCTCAGCGAGTGGATGTACCGCATCTACCCCACGTCTGAGATCGAGATCGTCGTGGATGAGCCCTTCGAGCTCAGCTACTCCATCTCCCCCGGAGGGAACGGTTGGGGTGACCTGCTGGGCGACATGACGGACCTGCGGTCGGAGAGGAATGTCCCCAGCGACACCTACATCTACGGCATGTTCCGTCCCACGGACAACGCAGGACAGTTCTGCGGGGGTGGCTGCGTGGCAGGCCTCTCCTGGCGCACCGACAGCCCCAACGATGTCTACGGCCGCGCCTCCATTGGGCTCGGGTTCAGCGGCGAAGGCGCCGCGGGCACCATGATTCACGAGATCGGCCACGCGCATGGACGAGCCCACGCTCCCTGCGGGCTCAGCAACCCCGACCCCAACTACCCGCACTCCGACGGGACCCTGGGCGTGTGGGGCTGGGACCCCCTCAGCGACGCGATGCGCAGCCCCACGGAGTACCGCGACATGATGGGGTACTGCACTCCGCGGTGGGTCAGCGACTACACGTGGCAGGCCCTGCGCAGCCGCATCAGCTACGTGAACGCCAACTTCGAGTGGGTGGAGGCGCCGCCGGAGCTCCCGTGGCGCCTGGTCGTGGTGGGGGTCGACGGGACCCCCAACCTGCGCGGCACGATTCCAGTCATGGGCACGCCGTCGGGCGACCCGGTGCCTGTGGGCCTGCTGGACGCCTCGGGTAACGTCCTCGCGACGGTGCAGGGACGCTACGGCGCCTTCGACCACATCCCCGGGGGCACGCTGCTCGTGCCGGAGCCGGCGGACTCCGTGGTTGCCCTGCGCGTGGATGGGGAGGTCCTGCCGCTTCCCTGAACTGAGGGAACCGATGCCGCGACTGCTCCTCCTGCTGCTTCTTGCTCTCCTCATCGGCTGCCCGTCTGGGACCGATGACGACGACGCGACGTCCGACGACGACGACGCGACGTCCGACGACGACGACGCGACGTCCGACGACGATGACTCGGGCGACGACGATGACGCGACGCCCGACGATGACGACTCGTCCGACGATGACGACTCGGGCGATGATGACGACTCGGGCGACGACGACGACTCAGGCGACGACGACGACGCCACCTCGGACGACGACGACTCGGGCGACGACGACGACTCGGGCGACGACGACGACTCGGCCCCGTCCACCTGCGCAGACCGCACCGGCGGCGCCGTCATCACGATTCAGACCGGCGCCGACACCTTCACCTGGTGGTCCACCAACAGCCCCTTCATCGACGACGTGATCAACGCCGTCGGCACGAACGGGTGGTTCTTCTTCCTGTCGAACCCCATCAACGGCACCGACTGCGACCCGCAGTGGAGCTTCTACGTGGACCCCCAGATGGGCTCCCTCGGGAACTCGGCGCCGTTCAACCCCGTCTGCATCGCCACCGCGAGCCAGGTGAACGCAAACATCGCCTACTACCAGTCCCAAGGGGCCGGCTGGTGTCCGCAGGCAGGCATCGTCTCGGTGATCGACCAGCGCTGAGGCGCGCCGAGAACGCCGCTGCCAGGCGCCAGACGCCCTTCGCGTCCGCTACTGCGGAACCAGCGGCGGCACGACGAACCAGGCGCTGACCTGGTCGAGGATGGCTCCGTTGCCGCGCAGGGTGACCTGGGCCTGGTAGGTCTGGATGGCCGCGGTCTGCACGACCCACTCGTTGTTGGCCGCCACGAGGTCCCAGCAGAGGCCGACGCCGGGCGTCGCCGCGGGGAAGAAGTCGTTCCAGCCGTCGGCGTCGGAGTCGTTCGCCGTCTCCGGCGCGCAGTCCGTGACGCCGTCGCCGTTGATGTCGACGTTGCTCTGGTTCACCTCGATGTGGTCGATGAACAGCAGCGCGTCACCGGAGTCTCCAGGCATGTCAACCACCTCGATGGTCGCCTCGAGGGGCACCTGACCGATGATCTCCTGCAGCGCGGAGGTCACCGAGGTGGACACCGAGGCGTTGCTCCCCGACCGCACGAAGGGGTTCCCCATGCTGTCGAGGGAGCCGGCGGCGTTGGCGACCGAGGTCAGGTCCGCCAGACCCTCGTGCCCGACGTCCGCATCCACGCCGACGTAGTTGATGTCGAGGCTCTGCAGCGCCGAGCCCGCCGTGTTCGCGGTGAACGAGGGGTGGTTGTACTCATCCATCTCGTCGGTGATCTGCACCAGGATCCGCACCGAGTCCGCGCGGAACCCCGGGCAGTTGGACACGGTGCCGGCGCAGCCCGTGATGCGGTTGCTCGGGCAGGCGCTCGGGGTGGCGATGCACTGCGCTGCCTGGAAGAGCGTCTCGTCGGCGCCGTAGTTCCCGACGGAGGTGGGCAGGACCCCCTGGACCGCCGACGCGTTGCTCGTCACCGACTGGAGGTTCGTGATGGGATACGAGGATCCCGAGCCGCCATACACCCCGGCGCCGGACCAGAAGCTCGGCACGCAGCCATAGATCTGCGGGTCATCGATGCAGGTGAGGCCGAGACCGCACACCTGGTCCGAGGCGCAGTTGGAGTCCTCGGTGCACGCGCCGAAGGAGTCGCAGGTGAGGTCGTTGATGATGTTGACCACGGCGCTGCGCATGGCGCTCATCTCGTCGCCCATCGAGCACGTCTTGTCGATGAGGAAGTAGACGTCCGCTTCCTGGTAGTTCGTCGTGATGTCCACGGTGCCCACGGCGGGATCGATGGGGGAGCGCGCGGGGCTAACGAACACGAGGTCGCCGTTGTTGGCGGGGTTGTCGTTGCCGTCGAGCGGGTTGGTCCCCAGGGCCGACTCGATGAGGTCCGAGCTGCCGTCTCCGTCGGAGTCGTCGGACGTCACGTCGGTCCCAATGCCGACTTCGAACTCGTCGGACAGGCCGTCGTTGTCGCTGTCGGTGTCCAGGGCATCGATGAGCGTGTCGCCATCGGAGTCCACATCGCCCTCAGTGGCGTCGGGGATTCCATCGGCGTCGGAGTCGAGGTCCGCGTAGTTGGGCACCCCATCGCCGTCCTGGTCGCCGCCGCCTTCGGTGGCGTCGAGGATGCCGTCGGCGTCGGAGTCGAGGTCGAGGTAGTCCGACGTGCCGTCCAGGTCGCTGTCGGTGATGCCTTCGACCTTGTCGGAAATGCCGTCGCCGTCGCTGTCGTCGTCCTGGAAGTTGGGAATTCCGTCGCCGTCGGGGTCGTCCTGGCCCTCGAGGCTGTCCGGGATGTTGTCGCCATCAGCGTCTTCGTCCTGGAAGTCGGGAATCTCGTCCTCGTCGGTGTCGACGGGGGGCGTGTTGATGTTCCCGTCGCCGGCCTCGGTCAGGTCGTCGATGCCGTCGTTGTCGGAGTCGAGGTCACGGAAGTCGGCGGTGCCATCCCCGTCCGTGTCCACCGGAGCGGTGTCGGGGTTGTCGTCCCCCGCCTCGTCGAAGTCGTGAATTCCGTCGTTGTCCGCATCGGTGTCTTCGGCGTCAATGGTGCCGTCCCCGTCCGTGTCGATGGCGTCGTCGAGGTCCTCGTCGTCGTTGAGGATGGTGTCGCCATCGAGGTCCGTAGGGCTGGGCTGCGTGGCGTCGTCGTCATCGCCCATGGCCGAGTCGTCGTCATCGTCGTCAGCGCCTCCGCCGCCGCCTCCGCGGCTGAGCACGTTGCAGGCCGGCAGCGCGAAGAGGAGGGCAAGCAGGAAAGCGAACAGACGAACACGCACAAGCATGGGCACTCCGGACCGGAGCCGGGCTCCAGAAGGTGGCCCATCCTGCCAGATGTGTCCGCGCTGAAAAGGGGTCTTCTGGGCGCGTTGAGGAGTTGTGACACAAGGTGACAGGCAGGGCGGCTCCACCCGTCGCACTGCGCCCCACCTGACCCCCTCAGCGCCTGCGCCGCTTCGCCTTGCGCTCAGCGGCCCGGGCGCGGGCGTCTTTGCCGAAGCGCACGGCCGGGTCCTGCTTGTAGAACAGCGCCAACTGCTCGTAGAGCGCCCCGTGGCGATGCTTGAGCTGCCTCGGACGCTCGAAGAAGAACTCCGTGGCCACCGCGAAGAACTCCGCTGCGTTGGTCGCCCCATAGGCGTCGAGCAAGGTGGGCTCGTCATTCTCGAGGTCGTCGATGAGTTGGCGGTACTCCTCGCCCAGCACCGCTGCCCAGCGGCGGTACATGGCCCGCTCCGGCAACAGCGGTGCTCCCTGGGACGAGGTCTCCTCGGAGTCGAGCTGGTGGGCGAACTCGTGGAAGACCACGTTTTGTCCGTCGCCGACGCCCACTGCCCCGCCAACGACCGCATCCCAGGCGAGCACCAGCGTGCCCGCTCCCCACGACTCTCCCAGTCGCACCTGGCGACCCACGTCCACCGTGCCGTCGGCGTTGTGGGTCTCGCCCCGGCTGACGAAGGGTGACGGGTAGACCACGACGCTCTTTAGCCGCGGGTACACGGCGCTGCCCTCCTGGCCGAGCAGGAGCAGGCACGCCTGGGCCGCGATGGTCAGCCGGACCTCGTCGTCCACCTCGAAGCCACCGGCGCCCTCGAACTGCTTCTCGCCGAGGAAGATCTGCATCAGGTCGTACAGCCGCTCGCGCTCGCCGTCGGAGAGCATGCGCACGTGGGGCACGTTCTCGTCGATGAGCGACTCCCAGTGGTCTGGGGTCGGCTCCCCCGCCAGGCGCTCGTGACGACGCCTTCGGAATCCGAAGAGGTCCAACGAACTACTGCTTCGGGTCGAGCTTGATGGACGCGGAGTTGATGCAGTAGCGCAGGCCGTTGGGCCCGGGACCGTCATTGAAGACGTGGCCCAGGTGGCCCCCGCAGGTCCGGCAGACCGTCTCGACCCTCACCATCCCGTAGCTGGTGTCGCGGTGCTCTTCGATGACGTCCTCATCCATGGGCGCCGTGAAGGACGGCCAGCCGCAACCCGAGTCGTACTTCTCCTCAGACGTGAAGAGCTCCTCCCCGCAGCCAGCGCAGGCGTAGGTGCCGGCAGTCTTCGTGTTGTAGTACTTGCCGGTAAAGGCTCGCTCGGTGCCCTTGTTCCTCAGGATCTGGAACTCCTCGGGGGTCAGGCGCGCGCGCCACTCCTCTTCCGTGAGGGTGCGGGGGTCGGTGGTCGGGGCGTTGGTGTCGGACATGGGGTTCTCCTGGGAGACGGAAATGTAGCGCTACATTCCTCTCATGCCGCGCATCGCCATTCTGAAGACCGGAAGCACCCGACTCCTCGACTCTGTCGCCCGACGCGGCGGCGACTACGAGAGCTGGTTCGCTGAGACCATCATTCCCCTGGGCGTCGAGGTCGACGTCATCGACGCGGTGAGCGGCACCCTGCCGGCCACTGGCGATTGGGATGGCCTCGTCATCACTGGAAGCCCTGCGTCGGTGCACGACGAGGAGCCCTGGAGCGAGGCCGCCGCGAAGTGGGTGGCGGCTCGGGTGCGGGAGGGCGTGCCCACGTTGGGGGTCTGTTACGGCCACCAGCTGCTTGCTCACGCCCTGGGCGGCGCCACGGGTCCTGCCGCCGTACCCGAAATCGGGCAGTTCGAGGTGCAGATCACCGCCGAGGACCCTTTGTTTCGGGGGCTTCCCGCCGTCTGGCCCAGCTTCCTCATCCACTACAACGAGGTCACGAAGCTGCCCGAGGGCGCCCGCGTGTTGGCGCACTCTCCCCGGTGCGATGTGCAGGCCTTCGCCATCGGAGAGCACGTGCGTGCCGTGCAATGGCACCCGGAGTTCGACGCCATCGCGGTGCGGGAGGCCATCGAGCAAGATGCGGACGCCCTGGCCAGGTGGGGTGAGGACGCAGACACGCTCATCGCAGGGGTCGAGGAGCTGCCCGAGGGGCCGAAGATCGTGGAGAACTTCGTGCGCGAGTTCGTGCTGGACCGATAGGCCACGTTCAAGGACAGACCAGTTGTAGGGACCGTCAGAATCCCGAAGGGTCCAGCCAGAGACGCGCGCTGATAGGGTCACCTCAGCGTTGGGAAACCTCCCAGCCTGGAGTTCCCGACGATGCGCCAGACCTACCTGTTCCTCCTTGCTGCCTTCCTCCTGCTGCCCGCCTGCCCCGTCGCCAATGACGACGACTCGGCGGCCAGCGACGACGACGACGCGGCAAACGACGACGACAACGCAAACGACGACGACGCCGCAAACGACGACGACGCCGCGAACGACGACGACGCCGCAAACGACGACGACGCGGCCGACGACGACGACTCGGCCGGCGACGACGACGACTCCTCGGGCGACGACGATGACTCCGGCGTTGACTGGCTGTGGACCGCCGAAGAAGGAGAGTGGGACGTCGGCGCCATCAACTTCACGAACAACGACTGCAACATCCAGACATCGATGATGCCGACGAGCTGGGACCTGGTGAACACTAGCTTCACCGGCCCACCGTGGAAGCTGTCGACCTTTGACTGGGTCGCGCCGTTCACCAACAACACCCCGGTGCAGGAATGCGCGGTGCAGTGGGGGAGCAAGACCGCACCGCCCCTGGACTTCATCTGCTCGGACCCCACCTGGGGGGAGGTGATCCCCAGCTTCCCCGTGAACATCGACTACGGCTGGGAGGTGGACGGGACGTTCCTCAGCGCGACAGAGGCCACACTGACCGTCAACACCGCCCTCGCCTGTTTCAGCGGCGAGTGCGCGGCGTTCGAGCAGGCCATGGGGATCTCCCTGCCCTGCAACACGACCTACACGGCGACGCTCACCTACGGCCCCTGAGGCTCAGCTCTCCATCAACCGCGGCATCAGCTCCACGAAGTTGCAGGGCCGGAAGCGGCTGTCGAGCTGCAGGTTGAGGATGCCGTCCCAGGCGTCCTTGCACGCCCCCGTGCTGCCGGGCAGGGCGAAGAGGTAGGTGCCGTTGGAGACCCCACCTGTGGCCCGGCTCTGAATGGTGCTGGTCCCGATGTTCTGAAAGCTCAACCAGCGGAAGAGCTCGCCGAAGCCAGGGATCTCCTTGTCGTACACCGCATGGAAGGCCTCCGGTGTCGTGTCGCGGCCCGTGACCCCGGTCCCACCGGTGCTGATGACGACGTCCACGCTGGCATCCGCAACCCAGGTGCGGAGCTGGGCCTCGATGAGGGTCACCTCGTCCTTCACGATTTCCCGCGCAGCGAGCACGTGCCCCGCCTCGGTCAGCCTCTGGACAAGGGTGTCCCCGGAACGGTCGTCGGCCAGGGAGCGGGTGTCGGACACGGTGAGCACGGCAATGCGAACGGGCAGGAAGGCCCGCGTCTCGTCGATGGGCAAGTCAGGCCTCGGCGGTTGGGGGAGCGGGCGGAGTGCTGTCCGGCTCGTCGTCGGTCAGCTCCTCGTCGTCCAGGGCGGCGAGGGCTGTAGCGAGGTCCTCTTGCGCGGCATCGCGCTGGGCCTCGAGCTCCTTGAGGGTTGCAGCGGCGTCGTCGAGAGCGACCTGCAGGCCCGCGCGCTGGGACTGGGCGGCGTCGAGCTCGCGGCTCTTCTTGTCCGCGTCGGCGGAGAGCGAACGGACGGCGTAGTCCTTCTGCTCCACCTGCACCGTCAGCTCCCCGATCCGCAGCTGATGCGCGTCGCGCTCAGCCTGCGCCTCGGCGAGCTTCGCCCCGGCAACGCCCAACTCGCGCTCCTTCTTCGCCAGCTCACTCTTGAGTGAGGTCGCGACGTACGCGGCTTCCTCGAGCTCCGCCGACAGTTGGCCGCGCTCACCTGCCACGGCCTCGAGCCGCGCCTCGGCGGCCCCCAGGGCTCGCTGCGCTTCGGTCTTTGCGCGCCCGAGGAGGTTGAGAAACCGACCCTCCAGCGCGCTGCGCAGCCGTTCGGCCTCCGCAAGGGCGAGGTCTCGCTTCTCGACCTCCCGCTCTCGGAACGCGTCGAGGCGAGCGCGCTCGGCGCCGAACTCGGCCTCCTTCCTGGAGAACACCCGCTGGGCCTGGGCGGCCCGCTCGTCGAGCTCCCGCGCGTGGGCGACCCTGCTCGATGCCAGCTCCCGCCCATGCTGCGCCTTCAGCTCGCGGTGGTTCACCGCGTGGATCGCCTCGAGCTCCCGCACGCTCTCGGTGTGCGCTGCGTCGCGGTCACTCAAGGACCGCGCGAGTTCTGCCGCCAACTCCCGCCGGGCCCGCGCGTGCTCCTCGGACTTCTTCTGGAGCTCCGCCGCCGCACGGTCGCGTTCCACGGCCAGCGTGCGCTCCGCTTCGCTCGCGCGGCTGGTGGCTGCCCGCACCTCGGTCGCCAGCCGGGCATTCACCTCCTCGGCGCGAGCCTGACGGGTCAGGAGCCGCCGGAGCGACTCCTCCGCCGCCGCCTGCGCTCGGGAGATCTCCGCCGCCGCCTCTGCCACTTGCTCGTCGAGCTGCCTCCGCGCGTGCACCGCACCGGACGCCAGCTCTTCCCGCTTCTTCCTCAAGTCGCGTTCGAGGCTCACCACCTTGTTCTCGAGCCGAGCGAGGGACTCCCTGGTCACGCCGTGCCGGAGCTGCTCGTCCTCGAGTCTCGCCGCCGCGGTCTCTGCCAGGACACGAGTCCTCTCCTTCTCCTCGTCCAGTGACCGGCGACTCCGCGTCTCGGAGGCCTGCAGGGCCTTGCGCGCGGACGCCTCTGCCTTCCGACTTCGCTCCAGCGCCTCAGCCTCCGCGTCCTCGAGCTGCTCGGTCAGCTCCGCGAGCGCTCCATCCCGCGTCTCGAGCTCTCGCTTCGCCGAGCTCAGCTCTCCGCGCGTCGACCGAAGACGGTCATCGAGCGAGCGCAGACTCTCGTTGAGGCTGAGCACGTCGCCGTCGCGCTCCTCGAAGCGCGCCTGCAGGTCCGCGTTTTGCTTCGTGAGCTCCGCGACCGCCTTCTTGAGCTTCGCCGCCGTCGTCTTGGTCTTGGCGAGGGAGGTGTCGCGCTTCTTGATGTCCAGATCCCGGCGGTCCAGCTCCCGCTGAAGCTCCGCCGCCTCGCGAAGAGACCCATCCTGCTCCTCCTGGAGGTACGCCACCGTCTCGGTGCGGAAGCGGCTGACCTCCTCGAGGGACGCAGTGAGGCGGTCGACCGTTCCCAGCAGCTGCCGAATCTTCGCGTCCTGCGCCTGCACCTCCTCGGACTTCTTGTCGAGCTCGGTGGTCTGACGCTCCGCCACGGTCCGCAACCTGCGCGCGTCCTCGTGCTCCTCCCACAGATCTGCCTGGGTGCGCGCGAGGGTGGCGAAGAGGGTCTCCCCATGGGTGCGCCGCACCGGCCGCTCGACGGCCTTGATCAGCTCCGCGCCCGTCTTCGTCCAGGCGTAGCGGTCCCGGGCCAGAGCCTGAGCCGCCGCCGACGCCTCGCCGACGAGCTTGGGGTTGGTGGCCAGCTTGCGGACCAGACGCTGCAGGGACTTGAGGTCCCCCGGCTCGACGAGCCAACCCGCGCCGTACTCCTCGACGTCGCGCGCGATGACCTGCCCGGGTGAGGTGATGAGGGGCAAACCGCAGCGCAGATAGTCCACCTGGCGGAAGCTGAGGTTCAGCTCGCGCTCGGGGTTTGGGGCCATGAGATCGAAGGCCACCGACCCGCGGCGGTACTGCTCCCACAGCTCGTCGATGGGCACCATCCCCGCCAGCTCGAGCCGCTCGTGGTCCTTGGGCAGAGCCTCCGTCGGGTCCTGGTACTGCTCGGTGTCGCTGCGGATTCCGTAGCGGCCGCCGAACAGCCGGACCTTCCCCACACCGATGACGTCGAGGCAACCGAGCAGATCCTGGAGCCCACCGGTGAGGTCGGCCCAGGGCCAGAACACGCCCCCCGCCAGGAACGTCAGCTCGGCAGGCTTCACGAAGGGCGGGCTGTCGGGCGGGCAGGAGATCGGCACGACCCCGCCTGCATCCTTCGTGCAGTCCACGCCAGCGAGGGCGAGCAGCGGCAGATGGAAGTACTTCTGGCGCTCGTTGCTGAACAGGAAGTTGTCCGCCCTCTGCAGAGCGTCCAGCACCCTCACGGCTTCGCGGGTGTCTGCGGCGCCTGCCTGGAACTGCTGCTCCAACAAGCGCGGGGCAAAGAGGTCGAGGATGACCGTCCAACGCCCGTCCTGGATGTAGCGCGCGTCCTCGAGGGACTCCACGAGCACCACATCGGGGTCGACCTTGGCCACCGCTCCTTGGAGCTCGTGTGGCTCGGTGAAGGCCAACGGGTTGCCAGGAGCCCCGACCGGTCCCCCCACCGGGGCCAGACCCACGACGGGAGTCCAGGCCCCGTCGGAGCTGGGAACCCAGTCGGGCGGCATCACGTCGGCCGAGTCTGGGGCCATGCCGATGGCCGCGGGCGCGGGCCCGAGCACGGCATCGAGAGCTGCGGTGGCGGGCGTGCGCCGGCGCGCGCGGTCGCCAGGAGGCTTCACCGGCCCGGTCACCGACGTCAGGAGCAGGGGCCCCCCGGGTGCCGTGCGGATCGAGCGCGTCTTGAGGTCTTCGGGGAGGTCCTCGTGGCGGGTGCAGTAGATGACTTCATGCCCGGCGGCCCGCAGGGCCTCACCGTTGGCGAAGGCCCTCAGACCCGATCCCACCACCGTGCGACCTGCGGTGGGAGCCATGCCGTGAAAGACGACGAGGACCTTCAAGCAGCCTCCAGTCACCCGTGGACGCCGCTGGATCGCGGCCTCGCCCGTCAATCAGGATAGCAGGGCCCCCGCCGAGCCCTCAGGTTCGCGACCGGGTGGCCCGGCCCGCCCCCCGAGACACCCGACGTCGGAGCAGCGGAAGCAGCAAGAGAAGCGCGAGACCCCAGCCTCCCCTCCCCTCCCCCGTCGAGCAACTGCAGCCGCTGCTCAATCCAGCGACCGCGTCGCCCGAGCCAGCGTCCGGGTTCAGGGCGATCTGGCCGGGCAGCGCCAGCGCTCCCGCGTCGCGCTCGGGCAGGTCCACGAGGCCCGAACCGTCGAGGTCGTCGAAGAGCGCCGACTCCTCCACCACGGCGTCCACGAGCACCGCATGGGCGGGGGACTCGGTCGTGATGGTGGTGAGAGCGCCGTCGAGCAAGCCCAGGGCGGCGGGGTTGAGCCAGTCGGGCGACGCGAGCTCCAGAGCCAAGGCGGTGTCCTCATCGACGGCCAGGGCGGTGTCGACCACGACGAGCTCGACGTCCCCGAGCAGCACGGTGGCCTCCATCGTCCCCGCCTCGACCCCGTCTTCCCAGCTGGCCTCCAGGGCCGCGTCCCCGCTGAAGCGCACGACGACCCCGCACCAGGCTCCCGCGGGAATCGAGACCGATAGGGGCGCGAGCGCAAGGTCGGTGGTGCCCCCCACCGGCGTCGTCACATCCGTCCCGGAACACGCCGCAAAGCCCACCCACTGCACCGGAAGCTCGGCCTTCGTGATGTTGAAACCATCGGCGGCGGCGAGGGACATGGCCACCACCCCGGGGTTCCCCACGGCGATGCCCTCGTGGGTGTCGTCCGCCGGGTCCGTGACGCACGCGGCGAGGAGCGTGCAGAGGGCCAGGGCGCCCCAGAGAGGTTGGCGGGAGCGGGTCACGACGAGGCTCCCGGGTCGAGGGGCGGTTCGGACAGCGGGAAGAGGGCGAAGTGCGCCTGATACACCTGCTCGCGGTCACCGTCGGCGCCATCGCAGAGGTCGAGGATGCGCTCTTGGAAGGCGTCGAACTCCCGCTTGAGGACCGGCACGAGGGCCCGGGGAATGCAGGCGGTGACAGCGCAGAGGTGTCGCTCCTCGCGGGTGGATCCGGTGATGGATCCGCGGGCCAGGTCGAGCATGCCGTCGTGGTAGTTGCGCGCGGCGAGGCCGGCCACCTCGTGGGGGGTGGCGAGACTCACGTCCACCGGGTGAGTCGCGCCGGTGTCGGTCTGCGCGAGCATGCCCAGCGAGAAGAGCAGATCCAGCGCGCTCTTCGCCTGGGTCCTCGTGATCCTGGGGCGGAGGGAGCGGGCGATCCAAGCCGGGTCGGCCTCGAAGTCGTCCCGCCGGGCGAGCTCGTGCAACGCCGAGTGGTACCAGCGCGAGATCACCTCGAAGCCCTTCCCCTCGAGCGACCGGGCCTCGCGAAAGCGGCGTGACGCCGAGATGTGCTGCCACGCCTCGTTCTGCTCGTCGGCGGTGCTCGCCTGCCCGAGGTCCACGAGGTGCCCGAAGAAGCGAGACTCTTCCGCCGAGAGCCCCATGGCGCGGACGAACCCCTGCACGTTGGCGGGGCTGAGGTTGCGCTTTCCCTGAGCCACGAGGAGCAGCAGGGACGGGTTCTTGTGGCCGGCCTTGCGGGCGAAGAGGCGGTGGGAGTAGCGAGGATTGCTCGCCTTCTTCGCCTCGAACCAGTCGGCGAGGAACCGACGAAAGTCCAGATAGCCATAGATGGTCGAAGCGCCTGGCACGAACCATGGATACACCTGAGCACCCAGACAGACAACACGATAACCAAATGAAACAAGGGTGAATCACAGAGAGCGTATCCACACTAAATACGAAACCACGGCTAGTGATCGGCTCATGTGTGGATACACCTCAGATCCCCCTCTAGGGTCTGGATCGGAGGAACGAACCATGACTCGACGCACCCCATCCCTTCTGCTCGTCGCCGCCGCGGCCGCCAGCCTCGCCATGTCCCCCGCCATCGCTTCGGCCTGCGGAGGCTTCTTCTGTGACGCGGTCATCGACCCCGTGGTGCAGACGGCCGAGCGCGTGCTCTTCCGCGTGAACGACGACGACACCATCACGAGCGTCATCGAGATCCAGTTCGAGGGAGAGCCCACCGACTTCGCGTGGGTCCTGCCCCTCTCCGAGGCCATCGACCCCCAGAGCGTCAGCACCGCCCCGGCTGGACTGTTCGACGCGCTGGAAGAGCTGACGGCGCCTCGCTTCTTCACGTCGGACGCCATGGCCGGGGCCGACGCCGCCTCCTTGGGGATGAGCAACGGGTGCAGCTGTGGAGGCCCCTATTACGACGACTTCTGGGGCGACAGCTTCGTGGGGCCCGACTTCTCGGGGATCGACGTGGTCGGACGCTCCGTGGCGGGTCCCTACGCCATCGAGATCATCACCGCCGACGACGCGGGCGCCCTGCTCCAGTGGCTCCAGTTCAACGGCTACCAGATCCCGAGCACCGCCCAGGAGCCCATCGCCGCCTACGTGAACTCCGGTGGCGCCTTCCTCGGCGTGAAGCTGAACCCGGACGTGCCCGCGGGGCCCATCGATGCATTGGAAATCACCTTCCCAGGCACCGAGCCCATGCTCCCCCTCCTGCTCACCTCGGTGGCGGCGGTGGAGAACATGGACGTCACCACCTACGTGCTCGCCGAGGAGCGCTACGCCCCGGACAACTATGTGGATCACGACTTCGACTGGTCCCGGGTCGAATGGACCGGTGTCGCCGACACGGACTACGAAGCGCGACTGCCCGCCGAAGTGGACGCCCTCGGCGGCCGGGCCTTCGTGACCGAGTTTGCGGGGGCCACCGAGCTCCTGCCCCTGGAGGACGGCCCCCTCGGCAAGTCCCTCGACGAGCAGCCGACGCCCATCCAGGCTGCCTCGGAGCTTCTGCGCACCGGGCGCTACATCAGCCGCTTTCGCACCGTCATCTCCCCCACCGAGATGACCGAGGACCCCGTCTGGGTCCCGGCCCCCGACCTCGGTGACGTCAGCAACCAGCACGTGCTCGGCGCCAACACGACGGCCACCGCACGCCTGCCAATCACCGGCAGCCTGCCCCTCTGGTTGTTCGCCGCCTTGGGGTTGGGGTTCCTGCGTCGACGGGCGTGATTCCAGGCCTCCAGGCCGCCCCCGGGTTGTGACTCGTCGATCTGTGGTCAATGCTCCGCCCCGGAGCGCTCTTCCGAGGCTTGTTCTCGGGTCCCGCGTCTCCTGGCTGATGAGGATGACGTGACCGCACACACCCCTGGTTCTGGCTCCCCTGAAACCCTCGACCAGTTGCTCACCGGGCTCACCGGCGAGAACCGCGCATACATCGAGGACCTCTACGCCGACTGGGTCGAGTCCCCCGTCACGGTGAACCCCGAGTGGCGCGGCATCTTCGAGCGCATGGGTCCGCCGACGGGCGTGACCCGGCGCGAGGACGTCATCGGCCCGGCGCCCAACCGGCGCAGCATCTTCGGAGGCCGAGAGGCCGCCGCCACCGCCCATCGGGCAGAGCACACGCGCAAGAACGCGGCGGTGTTGCAGCTCATCAGCAACTACCGGCGCATCGGCCACCTCGCGGCCGACCTCGACCCGCTGGGCTTGCGCGAGCGCGCGCGTCTCCCGCAGCTGGGCCTCGCCTACCACGGTCTCTCGGACGACGACCTCGAGACCACCTTCCACGTGGGACGCCTCGCCGGCCCCACATATCAGACGCTGCGCGAGGTGGTGGAGCGGTGCGAGCGGATCTACTGCCGCTCCGTCGCGATCGAGTACGCCTACATCCGCGATGAGGCCCGTCGACGCTGGCTCGAGCGCCGCATCGAAGAGGCCGAGAGCCAGGTGGAGCTGGATCGGCCCACCGCCCTGCGCGTGCTCGAGAAGATGGGCGCCGCAGACCATCTCGAGACCTTCATCCAGACGAAGTACCTGGGACAGAAGCGCTTCTCCGTCGAAGGCGGCGAGGCGGTCATCCCGCTGCTGGACCTCATCATCGACACTGCGGCCGAGCTCGGCGCGCGGGAGACGGTCATCGGCATGGCTCATCGCGGGCGCCTCAACGTGCTCGCGAACATCCTTGGCAAGAGCGCCCAGGACATCTTCGAAGAGTTCGACGACGCCGGGGAAGCGCACGACGAGTCCGCGTCCGGCGACGTGAAGTACCACCTGGGCTTCAGCTCCGACACGACCACCGCGAGCGGGCACCCCATGCACCTCTCGCTCGCGTTCAACCCGTCGCACCTCGAGTTCGTGGCGCCGGTGGTCATGGGCCAGGTGCGCGCGAAGCAGGACCACTTCAAGGACACCGAGCGCAAGCGCGCGCTGCCCATCGTCATTCACGGGGATGCGGCCATCGCCGGGCAGGGCGTGTCCGTGGAGACCATCAACCTCGGGCGCCTCGATGGCTACGCCGTGGGCGGGTCCATTCACGTCATCATCAACAACCAGATCGGCTTCACGACCCCGCCCGAGTCGTCGCGGAGCTCCGCCCACTGCACCGACGTGGCGAAGGTCATCCTGCCGCCGGTCCTGCACGTGAACGCCGACGACCTCGGCGCCGTCGCCTTCACCGCGCGCCTCGCGGGGGAGTACCGGCAGACCTTCGGTGAGGACATCTTCATCGACCTGTGGTGCTACCGAAAGTACGGCCACAACGAGGGCGACGAGCCCGCCTTCACCAACCCGGTGATGGTCCAGGCCATCAAGCGCCGCAAGACGCCGCTCCAGAAGTTCGTGGAGCAGGCCGTCGCCAAGGGCGTGCTCACCAAGCAGGACCTGGACGAGGTGGGCGGACGCATCCGCGCCGAGCTCCAGCAGGCCCTGGACGCCGCCCGCAGCGACGACAACCGGGAGGGCCTCGCGGGCCTGTGGAAGGGAATGCACCACGGGTACGACCCGGCGGCCCTGGACCGGAAGACCTCGGTGCCCGCCGAGCGCCTCGTGGAACTCACGAAGGCGCTGGGAGCCATGCCGGAGTCCCACGCCGCCCACCGCAAGATCAAGAAGGTCTACACCGACCGCGTCCGCATGATCGAGGGCGAGATCGGCATCGACTGGGGCCTCGGTGAGACCCTCGCCTTCGCCACCCTCCTGCGCGAGGGATACGCCGTGCGGATCTCGGGCCAGGACGCAGGGCGCGGCACCTTCGCCCACCGCCACTCGGTGGTCCACGACCAGAACACCGGCGCGGACTGGGTTCCCTTGAACCACCTCGGCGCAAAGCAGGCCGCTTTCGAGGTCATCGACAGCCCCCTCAGCGAGGCGGCGGTCCTCGGCTTCGACTACGGCTACTCCCTCGTGCGGCCCGACGCCCTGGCGATCTGGGAGGCCCAGTTCGGCGACTTCGCCAACGGCGCTCAGGTGCTCATCGACCAGTTCGTGTGCAGCTCCGAGGCGAAGTGGGGCCGCAGCTCTGGCCTCGTCATGCTCCTCCCCCACGGGTACGAGGGCATGGGTCCCGAGCACAGCTCCGCGCGGCTGGAGCGCTTCCTCCAGCTGAGCGGGGACGAGAACTGGCGGGTGATGAACCTCACGACGCCGGCGCAGATCTTCCACGCGCTGCGCGGACAGCTCCATCGGAACTACCGCAAGCCGCTGGTGGTGATGACGCCGAAGTCCCTGCTGAAGCACCGCAAGGCGGTCTCGACCCTCTCCGACTTCACGGACGGCGGCTTCAAGCCCGTCATCGACGACTCCCGGGTCAGCGACCGCAGCAAGGTGGAGCGCGTCGTGCTCTGCAGCGGCAAGGTCTACTACGAGCTGGTGCAGCGTCTGGACGACCTCGGGGAGCAGCGCATCGCGGTGCTGCGCGTCGAGCAGCTGTACCCCCTGCCCGAGGTGGAGCTGAAGGCCGCCCTCGCCGAGTACCCCGCGAACGCGGACCTCGTCTGGTGCCAGGAGGAGCCCCGCAACATGGGCGCCTGGCAGCACATGATGGAGTGCGTGGAGGTGAGCACGGAGCGCCGCCCCCGCTACATCGGTCGGAGGCGCTCGGCGTCCCCGGCCACCGGCAGCAAGAAGGTCCACAAGAAAGAGCAGAGCGCCCTGGTCGAAGAGGCCACCACGCTCTGAGTTCCCTGCGGGGGCTCGACCCTCGCGCCCTTTCCTGGAGGACTGCCCGACGACGGGCTAGCCTCCCGTCCCCCCGCACACCGCGGACCGAGGTTTCAAAGACATGGCTGACATCGTCATCCCCGAGGTGGGTGAGTCCATCACCGAAGGCACGCTGAGCACCTGGTACGTCAAGGTCGGCGACGCCATCGCCGTGGACCAGCCGATCTTCGAGCTCGAGACGGACAAGATCACCACCGACGTGCCCTCCCCCGTGGGGGGCGTCGTCACCGAGCTCCTCGCCGCGGACGGCGAAGACGTCATGATCGGAGCCGTCGTGGCCCGCGTCGACGAGTCGGCGAAGGTGGAAGCGGCTCCTGCGGCCGAGGCTGCTCCCGCTCCGGCGGTTGAGGCCGCCCCGGCGGCGGAGGCTGCTCCGGCTCCGGCCGCCCCGAGCTCCGACATGCCCCTGCCCCCGGCCACCCGTCGGATGGTGGAGGAGCACGGAGTGGACGCGAGCCAAGTGACCGGTTCGGGCGTCCGCGGCCAGATCCTCAAGGAGGACGTGCAGGCCTACCTCGCCACGGACCACGCCGGCACCATGGCCTCGATCCCTGCCGTCTCCGGGGTCCGTTCCACCGTGCCGCCGGTCGCCTCGACCAGCACCGGCCGATCCACCCGTCGTGTCCCGATGACCCGCCTGCGCCGCCGTATTGCCCAGCGCCTCAAGGAGGTCCAGAACACCTCGGCCATCCTCACCACCTTCAACGAGGTGGACATGAAGCCGGTGATGGACCTGCGCAGCAAGTACAAGCAGGCGTTCATCGACAAGCACGGCAACAAGCTCGGGTTCATGAGCTTCTTCGTGAAGGCCGCCATCGAGGCCCTCAAGGAGTTCCCGGCCGTGAACGGGACCATCGACGGCGACGACATCGTCTACAACGAGTTCTACGACGTCGGCATCGCTGTCTCCAGCAAGCGCGGCCTCGTGGTCCCCGTCCTGCGAGACGCCGACCGCCTCAGCTTCGCCGAGATCGAGAAGGGCATCGGCGCCCTCGCCGGCGCCGCCCGGGACGGGGCTCTGACCCTGGACCAGCTCTCCGGTGGCACGTTCACGATCACCAACGGTGGCACCTTCGGCTCCATGCTGAGCACGCCCATCCTGAACGCGCCCCAGAGCGCCATCCTCGGCATGCACAACATCGTGAAGCGGCCCTGGGTCGTGGGGGACTCCATCGAGGTGCGGCCGATCATGTATCTGGCGCTGTCCTACGACCACCGCATCATCGACGGGTCACAGGCCGTGCGCTTCCTCGTGAAGATCAAGCAGGTCCTCGAAGATCCCGCCCGCCTCCTCCTCGAGGTCTGAGCTCATGAGCAACTCCTTCGACGTCGTCATCATCGGCACGGGCCCTGGCGGGTACGTGTGCGCCATCCGCTGCGCCCAGCTCGGTCTCAAGACCGCCGTCGTGGAGCGGTGGCCCACCTTCGGGGGCACGTGCCTCAACGTGGGCTGCATCCCCAGCAAGGCGCTCCTCGAGAGCAGCGAGCTCTTCCACCGCGCGGAGGTCGAGTTCAAGAAGCACGGCATCGCCGTGGACCCCACCATCGACCTCGCGACCATGCACAAGCGCAAGGACCGCGTGGTGGCCTCCAACACCCGTGGCGTGGCCGGGCTGTTCAAGAAGAACGGCGTGATCGCGTTCCATGGCCTCGGCAGCATCACCGGCGCCGGACAGGTGACCGTCACCCCCGATGAGGGAGACGCCACCGTGCTCACGGCGGAGCACATCGTCATCGCGACGGGCTCCGAGCCCTCGAGCATCCCTGGGGTCGACCTCGACGGCGCGCGCGTCGTGACGTCGACGGAGGCGCTCACGTTCGACGCCGTCCCCGAGCGCCTCGCGGTCATCGGCGCCGGCGTCATCGGCATGGAGATGGGCTCGGTCTGGAACCGGCTCGGGGCCAAGGTGACGGTCTTCGAGTACCAGGACCGGCTGTTCCCCTTCGCCGACAAGGACGTGTCGAAGGCGGCGATGAAGTCGTTCCGCAAGCAGAAGTTCGCCTTCAACCTCGGCGTGGCGGTGCAGCGCACCGAGCTCATGGACGACGGCGTGAAGGTCATCTTCAAGGCCAAGGGCGCGGACGAAGAGCAGGAGTTCGTAGCTGACAAGGTGCTCGTCGCGGTGGGGCGTCGTCCCAACACGGACGGGCTCGGCGCTGACGTCATGGGCGTCGCCCTCGACAAGCGCGGCTACGTGACCATCGACTCCCACTGGCGCACGAACGTCCCTGGCATCTACGCCATCGGGGACGTGGTGGGTGGTCTGATGTTGGCCCACAAGGCCGAGGACGAGGGCATCGCCCTGGCCGAGCAGATCGCGGGCAAGCCCGGGCACGTCAACTACGACGCGATCCCCAGCGTGATCTACACCGCGCCGGAGATCGCCTCAGTGGGCAAGACCCAGGAAGAGCTCGAGGCCGCGGGGGTGGCCTTCAAGTCGGGTCAGTTCCCCTTCCTCGCGAACGGCCGCGCGAAGGCCATGGAGCAGAAGGAGGGGTTCGTGAAGATCCTCGCCGACGCCACCACCGACCGAATCCTCGGCGTGCACATGATCGGGCCCGTCGTGGGAGAGCTCATCGCGGAGATGGTGCTCGCCATGGAGTTCGGCGCCACGGCCGAGGACATCGCGCGCACATGCCATGCGCACCCCACCCTGAGCGAGGTCGTGCGCGAAGCAGCGCTCGACACGATCGGTCGCGTCATCCACTTCTAGAGAGCGAGTCCTCAGTTCCAGTTCCCGAGGACGGTGCCCTGGAGTTGGGGGGTCCCGGGGGTGACCGTGCCCTGGAACTGCAGGATGGTGTAGGGCGTGGTCCAGACCGTGATCTCGTCCTGCAGACCCCAGTCGCCGTAGACGGTCGTGATGTGGCACAGCTCGAAGAAGTTCGACGCGCCACCCACGTTGCCGACGCCGCCGAGGATGTGGGCGCCACCGAAGTTGTGGTTGTCCGTCCACCAGGCGTAGCTCACCAGCTCCTGCAGCTCGGTCCAGCCGGCGAAGGGCGCGCCCGCCAGGGTGGTCCCGTCGTAGTAATCGCACCGGGTGTTCCGGTAGTTGATGGTCGAGCCGCCGCCCAGGTCCACCTCCACCTCGTGGAACCAGGTGGTGCTTGCGTCGTTGCCGGTCAACGTGCCCTGCGGGTACTGGGCCGCCGCGGCCACCTGGGTGTCGGCTAGCGAGGCGCTGCAAGGGTCCCACCAGAGCGCGTTGGCCCCGGGATCACTCCAGTAGCCGGCCGGCACCTTCGGGCCCCCGTAGACAGCGGCAAGGACGGCGCTCTCCGCGAAGGCCTCGGCGCAGAACGTGGGCTCGACGCCGTCGTCGTCGTCGGCCACGTCGTCGTCGTCCATGGAGTCGTCGTCGTCTGCCACGTCGTCGTCGTCCATGGAGTCGTCGTCGTCCATGGAGTCGTCGTCGTCCATGGAGTCGTCGTCGTCCATGGAGTCGTCGTCGTCCATGGAGTCGTCGTCGTTGGACACGTCGTCGTCGTTGGACACGTCATCGTCGTTTCCCAGGGTCGGCGGGCAACCCACGGAAAAGAAGGCAAGGACCAAGAGAGCGACCAGCGAGCGATCCATCGTTCCTCCCGTCGAAACCGGTTCAAGTCTTCCCCGTCAGCGCCGACGAAGAAAGAGTCGTCCGGTCCGGAGCCGATCCTGGACCGGTGGGTTGACACCATCGGGCAGCCCCAAGGCCCCACGCTGGAGGAGACCCGCCGCACCATCTCTGGGGCGCCAATGCCCACCACCGAAGAAGAGGCAGACTGAGCGAGCCCTCTACTTGACGGGGACTGCCTTGACCTTGGGCTTGCCGTTCTCCGTCACGACCTTGAATCGCACATCGCGCACGCCGTACTTCGCCTTGATGTTGGCTGCGTGCTTCCCGAGGGTGGCTTCGAGCGCCGCCCGGTTCACGTTGCCCTTCTGACCGGTGCCCTTCCGCGCCCGGATGTAGGCGTCGAAGAGGCCATCGGAGCCGAGAGCGTGTGCACTCCGGGCCCCGGGCTTCCCAGCGGTGCGGGGGGCGGCGACCTTGCGGCCGGGGGCGCGGACGGTCTTGTCCACCTCCTCCTCGCCGCGGGCACGGCGCACTGTGGCGGCGGCGGCCTCGGGATCCTCCCCGCGCATCAAGGCCCGGATTTCGGCCCTCACCTCCTCGGCGGACTTGGTCGGTGCCTTGTTCTTCTGCTTTGCAGCTTCGCGCTTGTCGGCGAGCCAGCGCTGCTTGGGGTAGGTGCCGTCCTCGATCTGCTTCGTGGTCTTGAGCCAGCGAAGAGACAAGGTGTTGAAGCGCGTCCGCAGCACCCGGAGCTTGAACTGCACCCGGGTGTTGGTGATGTGCAGCTCCTGGAACTCGTGGATCGTCCGCTTGATCTCGCGGAACTTCTCCTGCGGCGGCCGCCGCAAGACACCCATGAAGTACATCTCGTACTCGTTCTTGGTCATCTGGATGAGGGTCTCGAGCTTCTCGAGCGCCTGCAGCACGGACCTTGTCTCGCGGTCTGGTCTAGCCATGGTCGAACCAGACTACTCCGGGTCGGGGGGCTGATCCAGGCGCGCGGCCAGCGATGCCGAGACGGGCTCCTCCCCAGACCGCCGGGCCTCGAGACCCGGCAACGCACCGTCCACCACCGGACCGCGGGCATTCAGCATCTCCGCGAGCACTGCGTCCGCGGCGTCGTCGTCCTCCATGGCGAGCTGAGCGAGAGCCTCGGCCACCAGGCGGTGCGGCCAGTGCACGCTTCCCCGCTCGACGGGGCCGAGCATGTGCAGCGCCGCCTCGAGGGCGAACCTCCGGTCCTGCTCTCCCACGCTGCGCAGGCCGACACGAATCTGCACCACCGCGATGCCCACCCGCGCCGCCTCCTGCTCCTCCTCGCTCCCCAGGGCCAGGACCTGCTGCCAGGCGATGCGGGCACCGCGTTCGTCCCCCAGGGCGAGTCGAATGGGCCCCTCCCAGAGGTAGGGCGCCACCTCGCGGGGGGCACTCGAGGAGGCGGACTCCAGACGCTCGGCCAGGGCCTCGAAGGACCCGCGGGCCTCGGTACTGATGCCCGGGCCCTCCACGGGGTCCCCTTCGCGGGGAGGACCGAAGGCGGGGGCAGCCAGCAAAGGCAGCGACAGCCCGCGCAAGACCTTGTCCGCCACCTTCCCGACGGAGTCAGCCTCCACCCGCGCTCCGCGCGCCGGGGCCACGACGACGGCGCGGTAGGCGAAGCCCCCGAGAGTCAGCAGGAGCAGGAGCACGAAGAACCGGGACAGCCGCGGTCGGCGTCGGTCCCCCTTGCGGCGGGGCTTCGCGCTCGGGTCCCGACGGCCGGGCTCCGAGCGGAACCGACGACGCTCCGTCCGTCGACGGTCGTCCGCCCGCTTCTCCGAGGCCTCCAATGGAAGCTCCTCGCCCACATCCTCGATGGGATCGAGGGCATCGGTGTCTGCGGGGTCTTGCTCGTCCTCGCTGCTCACCGTCGCATCGTGACACGGAGCCGGGGGCGACGGTCAGCCGCAGATGGTCTCAGTCCCCCGGTTTGCCTTGAGGATGGTCACGCAATCCTTGGGGCGCTTCTGCCGGTCCTCCTGGAGGTCCTTTACGGCGCTCTCGTCGAACCAGGTCGTGCGGGTCAGGCCCTGAGCCACCGAGACGTCCTTGTCCCGATGAAGCGTCAGGGTCACCTCCCCCTGCTTCTCCGCGAAGATGAGCATCTCGGCCTCCTTGGCGTTCACCACCACGGTCACGGTGCCCGCCCGCGAGCCCCGTGGGGGACTGCCCGCCCGTTGGGCGCCATCGGCCATCGTGCCTCCCACGGCGGCCACGGCGACGTTCTGAAGCAGCGTGCGCGTCTCCACGACGTGGTCCGGTGTGGACCACGTCACCACGATGTCGACCCGGTCCCCCGGCTTGAGCAAGCCCCCAAAGGTCGACACGTTGTCCACGCGCAGCGCCAGTCCGCGCAGCGACGCAGGAATGCGTTGGCTGAGCTTGTTCAGCTCCTCGTCCGCGGCCCAGTCTGTGTGCAGGATGGCCTGACCCGCCTTCACGGTGATTCCCAGCGTCTGGCCCACGACCACGGAGGCCGACGAAGCAGGCACCGCACGAGGCGGCATGTACCGCTCCGGGTAGGGAACGAGCTGCACGTCGCCCTCGGCGAGCACGGACCCCACGGGGAGGTCTCTCACGGCGACCACGATGCTCGTCCCCTCGCCATAGAAGCCCAGGTCACGGGCGATGCGTGCCTTCCATGCCTGCATCAGCACAATGGCCAGGAGGGCGAGGCAGCCGGAGAGGAGAAGGATCGATCGACGTTTCATGGCGTTCCCTTCGCGCGCCGCAACATGGGCGCAACATCTAGTCACGACGGTACCGACGGGTTCTCAACATCTCCGTCACAAGTTGGGAACAGCCGCAGAGACCCCCTCGGGGGCGACCCTGGGATATCCTCCGCGCCGTGAACGCACCCTTTTCGCCCACCGACGCCGCCGCCGAAGACTCCTTGCTCGAAGCGCTGCGCGCCGCCGTGGGCCAGGGCTTCGTGGTCACCTCCGAAGCCGACACCTTCGCCTACCGCCGCGACCTCTGGCCGCGCCTGACCGTGACCGCCCGGGATGGACTGCCGGAGGTCTCGCCCCTTGCGGTGGTGCGCCCCGCGGACGAGGCCGAGGTGGAGGCGGTGGTGGCCGCCCTCGCCGAGCACGACTGCCCCATCGTCGCCTATGGCGCCGGCTCGGGAGTGTGCGGTGGAGCCGCGCCCCTGTTCGGCGGCGTCGTGGTGGACCTCAAGCGCCTCGATGACCTCTCCCCCGTGGACGAGCACACGATGCAGGTCGACGTGGGCCCCGGGCTCATCCTCCAGACCATGGAGGAGCGCCTCAACGACGCCGGCTGGACCCTGGGGCACTTCCCCTCGTCCATCTACTGCTGCTCCATTGGGGGTTGCGTGGCAGCCCGAGGCGCCGGCCAGCTGTCGTCCCGGTACGGGAAGATCGAGGACATGGTCACCGGCCTGCGGGTCGTGACCCCGGGGCTCGGCACGGTGGGCACGGGCTCCCTCGACCCCTCGGGACCTCGCGCCGACTACTCGCCCCTCTTCGTCGGAAGCGAGGGCACCCTCGGCCTCATCACCAGCATGCGCCTGCGGGTGCACCCGCTCCCCAAGGCGATGGTGCTCCGGGGGGTGCAGTTTCCCAGCGTCGAAGCGGGCATCGCGGCGTTCCGGGAGATCCTCCAGATGGGCCTGCGCCCGTCCGTGATGCGGCTCTACGACCCGCTCGACACCTGGATGGCGATGCAGAAGGGCAACGACCCCGGCCAGGGCCCTGCCCCTCGGCCGGGCGGCGGAACGCCCCTCGATGTGCAGTCCGAGTCCCCGCGCGAGAACGCAGCGGAGCCCACGGAGGCGCCCCCCGAGGACGCAGGCACCGCACGGCTCTTCGGCATGGTGCTCTCCCCGGGCTCCATCGCGGACGAGGCCCTGTCGCGGCTCGAACGCCTGCCGGGTCTCGGACGCTTCGCCCGCGACCGCCGAACCAGCGGAGAGCGCCGAGGTGGCACCGGACGCGGCGGAGGACGCCGGGCCACCGACGGGCCCCAGGGAGTGCGCGGAATGCTCGTGCGGACGCTGGCGGCACGGCTCATGGGTGACGAGGCCGCGCTCTCCTTGAAGCCCGAGAACCTCCCCATGGACCGGCTGCTCGCGTATGCGGCGCCCCTGAACCGCGCCATCGACCTGCTCCCAGGGCGCTCTCTGGCCATCCTCGGCTTCGAAGGAGACGACGAGGTCGCGCGGGGCCAGCTCGAGGCTGCGATCCTCGCCGCGGGGCGCCTGGGGGGCAAGGACCTCGGCCCCGGTCCCGGCGAGCGCTGGTTCCGCACCCGCTACCACGTGTCCTTCAAGCTGCCGAAGCTGCTCCAGAGCGGCGCCTGGGCCGACACCATGGAGACGGCGGCTGGCTGGACGAAGGTCATGGAGCTCTATCAGGCGGTGCGTCGGGCAGCGGCGCCTCACGCCCTCGTGATGGCCCACTTCAGCCACGCCTACCACGAGGGGTGCAGCATCTACTTCACCCTGGCGGGCCACGCGAGCACCCCCGAGGAGCGCCTCGCGCAATACGACCAGGTGTGGCGGGCCGTCCTCACCGCCGCCGAGGGCACGGGCGCGACCATCACCCACCACCACGGGGTGGGCTTCCTCAAGCGGCAGCTGATGGACCGGGAGCACGGCGACGGGCGGGCCCTCTTCGACGCGAGCAAGCGGGCCCTGGACCCTCGAGGCGTGTTGAATCCAGGGAAGCTCTTCCCGCCCGAGAAGCCCGCGCCGGGACCCATCGAAGAGGCGCCTCCAGCGAAGCACCTCGTCGTGCACGCCCACGAAGACGGCGTCATCGAGGCAGGCACTGACTGGCTCGGCGTGGACCTCGCGTCGGAGCTCCACTTGCGCGGGCACTTCCTGCCTCCCCTGGGGCGCGCGTTCCTCGAGAACACCGTGGAGGACTGGGTTCGCTCGGGAGCCCACGCCGCATACGTCGCGGTGCACGGTGCCTGGGAGCATCCCCTTCAGGGGGTGAGCGGGCGGCTGCCGGATGGTCGACGGTGGCGAAGCGGGCGCCTCCCACGCTCCGCGGCAGGCCCTTCTTGGCTCCCCTTCGGTCAGGTCGGCGACGAACTCATCGCCGACACGCTGACGTTCCGCACCCTGACCCCGCCGCCCATGCGGCACGTCGGCTTCCTCTTCGAGCACATGGACGACGCCATCGCCGCCACTCGCGACGCCCTGCGAGGAGCCGTGCGCCCGTTGGGCGGGACCATCTACCGGGGCAAGGAACCCCGCGGGTTTCGCCAGTGCTTCAGCCGAGCCCCTCGTCCGCGCGAAGGCGGCGTGGTGTACCTCGCCTTCGGCTGGCCCGACGGCTTCCCTCAGGGGATCGATGCGGTGATCGCGTCTCTGACGGGAGCGGGTGGCCAGCCGCTGCCCGACGAAGACGGCCTCGCCTGGTGGGAAGACCATTGGGGCCAACCCCAACGGGAAGGCGCCAGCACTCTGCCCAACAACGGCCCCGCCGCGGACGAAGCTCTCATCGGCCGCTGCTCCGCCATCGTGCCCTGGGGCCGTGCCCAGACCCTCCTCCGCGCGGTGGAGACGCTCACCGGCGGACCGACGGACGCTGTTGGAGTCGTCGAGGCGCCCCTGGAGACTGGCTGCACGGTGCGCTGGCGGTTCTTCAGCAGCCGCCCCCAGCAACCCACGAGCCACCTCGTGCTGCACCAGCTCCGCCAGACCATCGCGAGCTTCGGAGCGCGTATCGAGGAGCTCGACTTCCCCAACGTGGAGGACGCTCCTCCCGGGGCCTTCGACTCCACCCCCGAGGCCCCCTCGGACTTCGAGCGGCTCTCCGAGTCGCTGCTCCGTGAGGTGACCGCATGACCGACCCGTCCCTGTGCGCCCTCTGCCCCCGCCTGTGTCGCTACGCGTGTCCCGTCGCGCAGGGGACGGCCGACGAGGGTGCGACGCCCACCTCCATGGCGCAGGCCTGGCGCGCCGCGAAGGCGGGAGACCTGCCCTGGAAGGCCGCGGCCGACGTGCTGTCGCGGTGCACCGGCTGCATGGCCTGCAAGGCACCCTGCGAGCTCGAGCAAGACGTGCCGTCGTACCTGTACGAGGCCCGCGCCGAGGCGTGGACCAACGGGGCGGTGCCCGACGGCGCCGCCCTGATGCATCGCCGCTACCTCGACAGCGGCAATCCATTCGGCGCCGACCTCACGTCCTCGCTGCGGGAGCACGGCGACGACGACGACTTCGAGCGCAAGGGCCGGGTGCTCTTCTGGCCGGGGTGCCGCTCGCTGCATGAGCAGCCGGACCTGGTCGCTGGGCTGATGCCCATCTTCAGGGCGTTGGGGGCCGACCACGTCAGCTTGCCCGCGCGGAAGGAGACCCCCTGCTGCGGTGCGCCGCTGCGAGCAATCGGAGACGATGCGGGCTTCCAGGTCGCCATCGCGGCCAACCAGCAGTACTTCAACCGGCAACGCACCTGGATCACCCCGTCGGGGGAGTGCCTCAATGCAGTGCGCGAGGGGTATCCGTCCACCGGGAACGCAATCACTGCCGAGGTCCTCCACCTGTCCGAGTTCCTGCTGTTCTTCGCCGAGCAGCTGGCGGACCTGGGACACGCGGCCTACGTGCATCGCGCGGAGAACGGGCTGCCTGCGCCACAGGTTGTCGTCTTCGACAGCTGCGGAGTCGGGCGCCGAGCCGGGCGGGGGGACGCCATCTACGGCGTGCTCGAGGCAGCGCTGGGCTCTGCCCCGCCGTCCTTCGCGCCCTCCCCCGGACGCACGGTCTGCTGCGGCGCTGGCGACTTCCACGACCTCCGTCGGCCGGACGCCGCAGCGCAGACAGCGGACTGGGCCGCCGCGCAAGGCGTTGCACCCCCCGGCTCCTGGCTCGTCACCACGGACGCTGGCTGCATGGGCTCCCTGCGCGGACGCCTCCCGGGAGTCGAGGTGTACGACCTGGTCGGCTTCCTCGTGGCCTGGCTCGGACCCGTAGTGACCACTGGCGCCAAGGCCAGCACCCCTGCGCCGTCGGGCCTCAAGGCCAACGGTTGACGCGCCCTTGAGCAAGCAACCCAGTCCTGCCTTCGGCATCGTCGTCGGCCTCGCGGCCGCCTTCGCGGTGTGGGCCGTGTTGTGGCTGAGCACCGCCCGCACGGACTCGCAGCTCGAGCGCGCCTGCAAGGCGCTCATCGAAGGCGCAGACCTCGAGGAGATCGTCGTGGAGCTGGGTCGAGAGGGGTATCGCCCCGGCTGCTCCCTCGAGTCCTCCCCGGAGGGAGCTCCGCGCGATCCGGGGGGTGGCCTGCCGTGCACGACCGTGACCGTCGGCTCGCTGGTGGACTTCCCCTACCTGTGCGAAGGCGCCGACTGCTCTCTGTACTGGCGAATCAACGACGTGGCGTGCCTCGTGGAGCTCGACGCGGCGGCGCTGACGTTGGAGAGCGCAGCGTTCATGACCCTCGGAGCCCGCGCAGCTGGCGTCGAGTAGCACGAGTCGAGCGCCCATCGAGCCGGTCTCGCGAGGCAGCTCTTCTAGTAGATCGCCGTGAAGCCCAGGATCCCGCCGGGAACGAACACCGGCGTCGCATCTCCGGGTGCCTGACCCGCGACGAGGGACGTCGTCGGAGCGGCCCAGGGAGTCGCAGCCGCAATGCCGCGGAAGCGGGGGGCGCGGTCGCTGAAGTAGCCCTTCTCGGCCACCTCGTTGCGGGCTCTCCACTTGCGGGCCACCTGGTCGTCCAGCCCGGTGCGGAACGCGTCGATCCCCAAGAGGAACGCACCATTGAGCACGAGCGACGTCGCCAGGCCTTGCGTCACGCTCGCGCCCTGAGCTGGCGCCACGAGGAGGACGATGCCGATCCCCAGGCTCGCGCCGTCCGCCGCGAGGCCAATGGCCCGATTGATGGCCAGGCGCGTCAGGCGGTCGGCCTCTTGCGTGCGGTAGAGCCGCCGCTCCATCTCCGAGGCTTCGCCGAGGGCAGGCCGAACCTGCTGCCACCTCCGCATCGCCGACTCGGTGCTCGTGGCCGACGAGATGAGGGTCGCCGCCCCCCAGAGCGTGAAGGTCAGGCCCGAGAAGAGGTCCTGGCGAGTGAACTGCTCGATGCCCAAGACAATGGACGTGGTTCCAAAGATGCCAGCGCCGATGTTCGCGCCCAGGTGCATCCCGAGGTGGGCATCGAGGAGCTCGAGGTCCGGGTCCTCCAGCTCGATCTCCGCATCACCCTCCTCCAGGAAGTAGCCATCTGCCCTCGCGAGGGATGGAGTCGTCAGCGACCACAGCAGGGTCGCCGAGGCGAGGAGAAGACGGAAGCGCACGGGGCACACTGTAGCCTCCGTTCGGTTGATGCAAGGGCGTTGTGGGGGGGCGTTCTCCCGCGCGACGCACGGGTCGCTCTAGGTCGGGTATCGTTCCGGCCGGCCAGAAAAGGAGCACGAAACGTTCATGGGCATTCTCTTCGACACGCTGACGACAGACCCCGAAAAGCGCGCACAGGTCGTGCGCGACGCCGAGAAGGTGTTGGACGCCGAGGTGTCCGACAAGCGTGGGCTCTCCGGCACGCTGGTGAAGGGCACCTTCAAGGTGGTGAAGAACCTCCAGCCCGGATTCGTGCCGCGCGCGGTGGACGACCTCCTGAACGACTTCGTGCGCTCGCTCGAGCCGATCTGGGAGACCTGGGCCGCCCTGGAAGACGACCAGTCCTGCAAGGAGTACTTCGTCAACAACTCCGATGCAGTGGCTGATGCGCTGCTCGGCATCACCGACGGCCGCGCCGAGAACACCCGCCACAAGCCCTTGAAGAAGGCCTACATGAAGCTCCGCCCGAAGGGGAAAGAACACGTGGTCGCCTCCATGCCCCGCGTGGGCGCGCTCATCGAGCGGCACACCTCCGAACTGGTCTGAGCCGGCAGCGCCGGGACGCCGCCCTCGGGGCAGCGGTCCTCCTCGCCCTGGGGAGTCTGGCCTGGCTGGCGAGTCGTGCGGACAACGCGATCACGGCAGGAGGCGCCGTGGCCGATGCGGTGCGCGCCGCGCGGGATGCCCGAGGAATCGTCACGCCCTCACCGGACTCCTCCGCCCTCCCCATCTTCGATGCCCCGTGCGAAGGCATCCGGGTCCGGGGTGCAGACGACCTGGGTGACCCCGAGTTTGCAGGCAGCACCTACGTGATCTGCCACCTGGCGGGCGGCGACATGATTGGACTGCGCGAAGACCTGCCGACGAGCCACCCCACGGCCGGGGTCTACCCGTTCCCCGGGGCGCTGCTCGCGGGAGGCCCCCTGGGACGAAGCCAAGGCGTGCTGCTGTACCTCGACGACGGCGCCCTTCGGTGGACTACGAGCCACCGGACGGCACGCGAGCTGAGCCGGGGCGCTCTCCTCCGTGGGTTGTTGGGACGGGGGCCGGAGTCTGAGAGCGCGATTCCCAGGCTGGCCTTCGGCCACGCGGCTTGGGGCCCGGGGCAGCTCGAGGCAGAGATCGCCGCCGGGGCCTGGAAGCTCGTCGCCCCTCAGTCCAGCCGATAGAGCTTGAACTCCACGCGGCGGTTCTGCTCACGGCCCGCCTCGGTGTCGTTGCTCGCGACGGGCTGGCTCTCGCCGTAGCCCTTGGCTCGCAGTCGATCCGAGTCGACGCCTCGCGAGATGAGGTACTCCCGCACCGTCTCCGTGCGTGACTGACTCAGGCGCAGGTTGTAGTCGTCGTCGCCTTCGCTGCTCGCGTGTCCCTGGATCTCGACGCCGAGGTCCGGGTAGCGGTTGAGCACCCGCGCAGCCTTGTCGAGGACCGGCTTGCTCTTCCTCAGCAGCTGCGAGCTGGCGACCTTGAACTGGATGGACGGGATGGCGCCCGCGAACTCGGCGAGGTCGTCCGGAATCTCGTCGGGGCAGCCGTCGCGGTCGAGGTAGCTATTGAAGGTCTCCGGCGCGTTGGTGCACCCGTCGTCGGGATCGAGGAATCCGTCGCCGTCGTTGTCGAGCTCCGGGCAACCGTCGTTGTCCTCGTAGCCGTCTTCGTCCTCGGGCTTGTCGCGGCACTGGTCGACGTCGTCGGCGATGCCGTCCTTGTCGTTGTCGGTGTCGGGACAGCCATCCTTGTCTTCGAAGCCGTCCTTGTCCTCGGGGTCGAGGCGACACTCGTCGTACTCGTCCTCGATCCCATCCTTGTCGTCGTCCAGGTCGGGACAGCCGTCTTCGTCCTCGAAGTTGTCAATGTCTTCGGCGACCTCGGGGCAGGCGTCCTTCCGGTTCGGAATGCCGTCGCGGTCCTTGTCGGGGCCGGTGCCGCCACCAAAGGCGACCCAGATCCCGCCGCCCAGCTCCAGATGATTGAAGTTTCCCGTGTAGTTGGGACGTCCATCGTCGTTCAGCGCCTCCAGGGTCGGCACGCCGTCCTGGAAGTCGGCCGGACCAAAGGAGACCTTGTACCGGGCGTCGAGGCGCAACCCGAACTGGAAGCCCAGTCGAGGATCCGCCGTCTCGACGAGGATGAACTTCGCGCCGCCACCGATGGAGAAGAGGAAGTCGCCGTCTGCGCTGCGGTAGGAGTAGGGGTCGTCCTGGGGACGCTCGGAGTAGGGGTCGCGCACCGGCTCGTCGGTTGCGGGGCCCAGCCCCTTCGCGTAGACCGGCCGCACGTTGTAGTGCTGGAAGCCCGCACCCACTGCGAAGTAGGGAGACACGAAGGGGAACGGCGCCGAGAGCACGACGTCGTGGTGGTTGTTGATGTAGATGGCCTTGCGGAAGGTGTCGTCGGTGCTCGTCTGGAGCACCTCGAAGGTGGCCTCGTAGGCGATGAAGCTGGTGAAGTTGATGCCGAAGCGCCCGCCGAGGTTCAGCCCATCGTTGAGGTTCTCGAGCTTGACGGTCTCGTCCTCGGAGAACCCGCCGCGAGACATGAAGCTGTAGTACCCCGCGTGGAAGTCGAGCTCGACGGAGCGCGGGAGGACCTGCCCCTGGGCCAGAGACGGCAGGGAGCCGAGGACGGCCAGCAGCACGAGGAACAGGTTGGTGCGCATGGGTCTACTTCTTTCCGAAGCGGCCGAAGAGCCCCTTGAGCCCCTTGCCTTCATCAGGAGCCTTGGCGCCGCCACCCTTGATCATCTCGTCGACACGCTTGTACTCCCGCAGGGCCTCGGGGTTGTCGGCCTTGATCTTCAGCGACTTGCGTAGCCACATCCGGGCGTTGTTCCAGTCCTTGCGCATGATCGCGATCTTGGCCATCAGATGCGGCAGGTCGGCGACCATCGGCTTCTCGGAGATGGCCTGCTTGAGCATGTCCTCGCCACCGAGAGCCTTCTCGTAGTCCGCCGCCTGATTGGCCCGGAAGAGCGCGTACCCGAGCCAGCCGCGGTACTCGGCCTCCTCGTCGTACATCGCGACCGCTTCCTCGAACTTCTCGACCGCGGCGACCGCCTTGCCCTGGTTGATGAGCCTGATCCCATTCTTGTAGGCGCCTTCGGCCCCGAGGATCTGCTGCACCCTCTCCATGGCGAGCTCGTTCTCGTCCTTCTCGCCGCGGATGTACTTGGAGACATACTTCTCGCGCGCTTCGTCGTCGTCGAGGGTCTCGTACGCCTCGGACACTCTGGTGAACACGGCCTCGGCGAGGCGGGAGTACACCTCGCCTTCGTCGACGAGGGTGTCGGGGTGGAAGCGGCGGGCCATCTTGAAGTAGGCCTTCTTGATCATGCCGGCGGTGGCTTCTTCGCTCAGCTCGAAGACCTCGAAGTAGTTCTGGCTCTCCAGCTCCTTGAGCATCTCCCGGAGGCCGCGCACGCGGTCTTTCTCCTTCGTGGGCAGGTCGTGCCACTCCTCGGGCTCGATCAGCGGGCCGGGCCCTGGCGGCGGGCCATCGCCGACCACCGGCTGCGGAGCCACTGGAGCCATGCCGCGGGGCGGCTTGACCGGGCGTCCGCCAGCTCTGGGCTTGACTCCTCGAGGGGGCGCGACCGGGCGGCGCTGCGACGCACCCGACACCCCCACGTCCTCGAAGAGGCCCGCGAGGCCACTGGTGCGCCCCGGTGTCTTCGTCGCCGGGGACGACGCGTGACGGGGCGCCGAAGGGGGCGCCGGAGCACGGCCCGCAGGGCTGGAGACGCGATGACGGCCCCCAGCTCCCCCGAGCTCCTCCCGGCGGCCACCTCCGACGTGCACGGTGCGAGAGACGGCACCCGCCGCCCCTCCACCGCCGCGGAAGCCAATGGACGACAGGTCCACGCCGAGATCGCTTCGCCCTCCGGCGGGCGAGGCAGCAGCAGGCGTCGGGTACGACGGGGCCCCAGGAGCGGCGAAGGAAGGAGCCGGCGGAGGCGTGGGGTCCACGGGAAGCGGCTCGAGACGGGGGCTGGGAGGGGGAGGAGTCACGACCGGAATCGGCGGGACCGTGACCTCGTCCTCTGCGGCGGTGTACTCGCCTGACTCCGAGAGCCATCGAGCGATGTCCAGGTTCGCGCCGCCAGCGCCCCGCGCAGGGGCTACCGAGGGAGCCGAGGGAGCCGAGGGAGCCGGGCCCCGGGGGGGGGGCGGTGCGACGGAGCCTCCACCCACGTCGATCTCGATGGAGTCGAGGTCGAAGCCCATGGCGTCCTCGGGCTCGGGCGCAGGCGCCTCCGGGGCCGCAGGCACCATCTCCACCATTCCCGAGCGCTGGAGGAGGAAGACGAGGCGCAGCGCTTCTTCCTCAGGAAGCCCGGCCGCGCCGATGGCGTCCCGCACCGTGCGCTTGGACCGGAGGAGCTCCCAGAGTCGCGCGCGTGCAGGGTTGAGGCGGAAGTCCTCGATGGGAAACGGCAGCTCGGCCACCGAATCGGCGTGGAAGTCGAGGTACACCTCGATGTACCGACGGACCTCCTCCAGGGGCATCCGCTTCCACACCCCTTGAGCCAGCACGGGGGGCAGCGAGACCTCCATCAGGGTCTCCGGGGGAACCGCATCGGAGCTCTCCACCAGGACGCGGTACCCGCCCTCGGACCAGCTGAACGCCTGAGTGAGCAGCAGGGAGGCCCAAGCTCCCAGCTCTCGCGCCACGTCTGGGGTGGGCAAGATGCGGTCGCGCAGAATCGCCTGGGCGGCGGTCATTCCGTCGGTAGCGGCCACCTGGAGGACCGACTCCGCGACCGACCTCTGGAGCTTCTTCCGACGGACCAGGAACTCGGTGAAGCTCTCCTTGGCGTTGGTCGTGGTGAAGGCCACCAGGCTGCCGTCGCGGAAGTAGAAGCGGCGCGTCGTGCTTCCCCGGGACAGCTCGACGAAGATCGGAGCGTTGCTGCTTCGAGCGAGCAGGAGGATGTCGATGAGCGGAAGGTCGCCGAGGCTTCCTTCCTGTAGGACGGTCTCGCTCATCGGCTGTCACACTCCTCAGGCCCTGGCGGGGTCTAGTTTTACCATCTGGGGGCAACCCTGCGGGCTGACGTAGGGAACCTACGGCGCAGACGCGAGCCAGGACTCGGTGACTCTGGCCACCTCGACTCGGCGTCGAGCCACCTCGTCGCCCAGCGCTTCGGCGGACTCGAAGCCCAGCGCACTGGCGAGGCGTCGGGTGTCTGGGTGGTCCAGGTCGAGGTGCGCGGCCCCGGTCCCCGCCCTCAGCCGGAGCGAGCTCTCCACGCGCCGGAGAAACCCGTAGTGATTGGTCAGGGTCACTCCATCGCCGGGCTGTACATCGTCGAGAAGGGCGATTGCGGCCAGTGGATCGGCCTGGGACGCGACCTCGTCGGTCCCGCGGAGCTGACGGCACGCCACCGCGAACTCGATGTCCGTGAGTCCGCCCGGGCCCAACTTCAGGTCGAGGACCCGCGGCCGCTCGGCGGACAGCTCGGCGAGCTGCCGACGCCGCATGGTCCGCGCCTCCTCCGCCAGCCGTTGATCCTTGGTGGGTCTCCGCGCGACGAGCAAGGCTCCCTCGACCTCCTCACGGAAGTCGGGGTTCGACGCCCACACCACCCGGGACCTCGCGAGCATCAGCCGCTCCCACGGCGCAGCCCGCTGGGCGTACCACTCCCGAAGGCCATGCAGGGACGTGCACAGCGGCCCGCCCTGTCCTCCGGGACGGAGCCGGATGTCGACCTCGTAGCAACGCCCCTCGCGGGTGGGCGCGGTGAGCGCGGTGATGACGCGCTGCACGTGCCTGGCTCCATAGGTCCGACCGTCCAGCGCCCGCCGTCCGTCGCTCTCCCCATGGGAGCGCGACACGAACACGAGATCGAGATCCGAGCCGTAGGTCATCCATCCCGACCCGAACGACCCGAGGCCCACGATGGCGCGAGGGACCTCCTCCCCCGACGCGTCGCGCAGGACGCCGTGGCGAGCGCGCATGGCGGTGGTCGCCAGTTGCTCCGCGCCAGCGACGAGGGCCTCGGCCAAGGCCACCAGGTGAGCGCAGGGGATCGCGTCCGCGCCGCTGAGGTCGCGCAGCCCAATGCGCAGCAGCTCGACCGTCTGCCGCGTCCTCAACACCAGGAGCCCTTCACCGTCCTCGGGACGCAGCGCCAGCTCCCGCTCCAGATCACGCAGGATGTCGCCGCGAGCCCCCGCGCCACGCTCCCCTCCGCGCCCCCGAAGAACCAGGGCATCGAGGAGCTCGGGGTGCTGGAGGAAGCGCTCGGAGAGGAACGGGGAGTCCGCGAAGAGACGCACCAAGGTCTCCATGGCCCCGGGATTCTCGTGCAGCAGCTCGTACATCGTGCCGCGAGCCCCGACCCTCTCCACGAACCGTCCGATGCGGCTCAGGGCCTCGTCGGGGTTGCCCGAGGTCGCGGCCAGCGTCGCCAATCGCGGGGCCACGCGCTCGAACCGACGCCAGGTCGAAGGACGCATGCGGTGCTGCGCGCTCGGCTCCGCGAGTCGCCGCAGCCGTTGCGCTGCGAGCTCGGGGTCCTCGAAGCCCAATCCCCTGAGCTGGGCCGTTCGCTCGTCGACCGTCGCGAAGGGGTCCACGATGGTGAGAGGTCCCTCAGTCTCTTCTGGCGTGAACACCGCACCCCAGGCCGCCTCGACCCGGGCGCGCACGTCGGCGATCTCGTCGCGCAGGGCGGGCCCCGACGGTCGGACCAGCGACTCGGCGAGCCTCTGCCATGCCGACTCGTCCTCCTCCAGAGGAAGCTGCTGGGTCTGCGCTTCGGCCTCCCACTGAATGCGATGCTCGACCGCCCGCAGGAACCGGTAGTCGTCCAGAAGCTGCGAGGGGTCCACCCCCTCGGGAAGGACGCCCCGCGAAGCGAGGGCGTGGGTGGCCCCGACCGTCGACAGCACACGAAGCTCTGGGTCGCGCCCCACCCACGCGAGCTGAGTCGCCTGCACGAGGAACTCAATCTCCCGGATCCCGCCAGGGCCCCGCTTCAGGTCACGCTGGAGGGTCTCGAGCCGGGCCGAGGCTGCGATGCGGTCGCGCATGCCCGCGAGGTCCTCCAGAGTCCCGAAGTCCAGGTGGCGCCGGAACCGAAAGGGCTCGATCATCGAGAGGAGCTCAGCCCCCAGGGCCTCGTCGCCTGCGGCGGCTCGCGCCTTGAGCCATGCAGCGCGCTCCCAGGTGCGGCCGAAGGTCAGGTAGTGATGTTCGGCCGCGGCGAGACTGACGACGAGCGGGCCTGCGCGCCCCTCGGGCCGCAGGTTCAGGTCCACCCGAAAGCAGAAGCCATCCGCCGTGACATCCGACAGGAGACGCCCCACTCCGCGCCCGATGCGGTCGGCGCTGCCGCGGGCCTCCCCCGACAGGGTCCGCGCGACGTAGATGAGGTCGATGTCCGACGAGTAGTTGAGTTCGCGGCCGCCATGCTTTCCCATGGCGAACACGACGAAGCCCCCACCATCAGGCCACTCCGGCACTGCCCACGTCCGGCGCCCGTGCCCTAGAGCGCCTTCCACCAGAGCGTCGGCGAGATCCGCGAGCACGGCCCCCACGGCGTCCACCGCCGGCGGCCCTTGCTCCAGGTCATCGAGGATCAGCGCCCCCACCACGGCGTACTTGAGGCGACGGAGCTCCGTCTTCATCACGGCGTCGTCGCCGTCGGCGCGTCTCACGGACTGGCCGACCCGCGCCATCAATTCATCGCGCCCGGGACGCTCCCGAGCCACGACGGCGGGGATCAGGTCGGGATGGCGGCCGAGGGCACGCGCCACCGGTGGGGCGAAGCGAACCAGGGGTTCAGGGACCTGCACCGGGCGGTCGTCAGCTCTTGCGCAGGGGCCCGCCGGTGCCGGCGAGGAGGTCTTGGACCTGGGCCAGGGCCCGGGACGCGGGCTCGAACCCTGGGTCGTACTTCACGCTGTTGGAGAACGCCCGTTCTGCCGCGCTGTAGTTCTTCTGGTCCCGAGCAATGACCCCCTGGAAGAACCAGGCCATGGCCGAGTGAGGGTCCAGGTCCAAGGCCTCCCTCAGCTTCGCCTCGGCGGTGTCGGCGGCGTCGCGGGTCGCCCCGCAGCGCCGGTACATGGCGTACCCCAGGTAGGCCAGGTACTCCCCAGACTTCGGGACTCGCTCGCATGTGTGAAGGAACGCGCGCTCCGCCTCGAGGAAGTTGCGCGACCGAATGAAGCCCTTGCCGAGCTGGAAGAACATCGCCGCTTCGGCCACTCCCGGCGCGTCGACCTTGCGGTAGAAGCCCGTAAGCCCCTCGTCCAGCCGGGCGCGGTAGCCGGTCCGCTGGCTCATGTCGTCCAGGGTGTCGTGGGCCTGGTCGACCCAGGCCTCCAGAGCCTTTGCCTTGCTCCGCAGATCAGTGGGGAGCCCCTCGGGAAGCGAGCTGGCTTGCCACCCGAGCACGTCGTGCTGCAGAGCGACGTCCACCGCGGCGTCGTCCGCGTCCTGGGTGAGCCCGTAGATGGCGAAGTAGTCCTTTTGCCAGTGCTTGAGGTAGTCCCGAATCACCCGCTCGGCGACCTGAATGATGGTGGGGTCGGCGCCGAGACCCGGCTGGAGCACGATGGACTCCTCCGGCACAGCCTCCGGCGCCGGCGTCTCACCGAAGCCCAGCGCTCCCGCGCGGAATAGGACCCAGAGCACGACATCGAGCACCTGCGGCTCAACCACCTCGAAGGCGCGAAGCTGGGCCAGCGTGCGTGTCCCTGACAGGAACGGGCCCAGCCCGCTGACGTCGGGATCTCCCCTCAGCTCGCCCCAATCGATGGGGAAGCGACGGGAGGGAATGGCGTAGTGGGCATTGTGCTGCGCCATCTCCGCGCCAATCGCTGCGCGGTCGCCGCTGGTGAGCAGCCCCCGAAAGATCGCAGCGAGGGGAGCGACCTCGAAGCTGGAGCTCTGCCGGGGGAACACGCTGCCCAGACTCCACTCGCCGACCCCCCACCCGAAGGCGAGCACGACCCGGCGCAGCACCAGGGCACGAAGCTGCGTGTACAGGTCCGTCGCCGTCAGAAACCCGAGCTCGGTGAGGGCCGAGCCGAAGTCGATGTTCCGCTCCGACATGGCAGCCACCGCCGCCTCGAACTGGGGGCGATCCAAGGTCCCCTGCTCGAGCAGCATCGTGCCCAGGCGGTCCGCGTGGTCCCCGCCGTCGGCCCAGACGGGCCGACCCTTGAGAAAGACGATGTCCTTCCAGCGGCTCTCGTCTCGCAGCGCCAGTACACCGGTGTGGGAGCCTGCCCGGATGGAGAGCATGAGCTCGGGTAGGAAGCCGGCGGTGACCTCACCATCGCGCGGCAGGTCCAGCCGCGGCTGGTAGCGCATCACCGCGAGGTTGGAGTCCGACGCAGGCCCCGCCCCTTCCCCTTGCCGCAGCGCAGAGAGCTTGTCCCGCAGCTCCGGCATCGAGAAGGGCTTGATGATGTAGTCGTCGGCGCCACACTGCTTCAGGTTGGAGTCGATGGCGTCGGCGTCCTTGTAGACAGCTGACATCAGCAGCACCGGCACGGTCGGCGCCTTGGCCTTCACCAACGCCGAGAGCTCCAGCCCGTTGCGCCGAGGGAGCAGAACGTCGGTCACGACCACATCGGGACTCTGGCCCGAGAAGGCGCTCAGCCCCTCCTCCCCGTCGTGGGCCACGGACACCTCGTACCCGACGTACTCGAGGTAGTCCCTCAGGATGCCGGCGAAGTACCGGTCGTCCTCCACCACCAGGATGTGCGGCCTCATCAAACTCCCCGTCTGCGTCTGCTGCCCTGCTCACCGAGGGGCGTCCCTCGAATCCAATCGCCACGATACCCCCCTGAGATGCCCATGCACTGGCAGGCGTCTCTCACCGACCCCAGGATTGGACTGTCGGCTTCTGGCGGAACCTCAGCGGACCTCTACGGTCCAATGGAATGATGACGTCTCGCAGTACGCAGCGAGACGCCGGACATCGGTGGATTGCACAGGAGGAGAGAATGGGTCGAGCGCGCGTCCTTGGGACCGCATTGTTCGCGATGGCGCTCATGGCGCCCCTCGCCGCCCCGGCGCAGGACGCTCCGGCGCCCCTCGACATCGCCCTCGCCCTGGAGCAGGCCTTCGTGGCCGCCGCCGAGCGGGCTCAGAACGGCGTGGTCACCCTCATCGTCGAAGGAAGCCAGTTCGACGCTGAGGACATCCCCGAAGACCCCCAGGACCTCGAGGACTATCTCCGGCGCATGCGCCCCGACTCGCGTCACTTCATGGGCACCGGCAGCGGGTTCATCGTCGACGACGACGGCACCATCTACACCAACGCACACGTCATCCAGGCTGCGACGAGCATCGAGGTGGTCTTCAGCAACGGAACCCGCGGCAAGGCCGACCTCGTCGGCAAGGACGTGGGCAGCGACGTCGCGGTCCTGCGACTCCTCGACCCTCCGGACGACCTGCGCCCCATCCCCCTGGCAGACAGCGACGCCGTACGGGTCGGCCAGTACGCCCTCGCCATGGGGTCTCCCCTTGCCCTGCAGGGCTCGTTCACCGTGGGTCATGTCTCGGCCCTGAACCGCAACGAAGTGGGCCAGAGTCCCATCGGGCCCCGCAACCCCGACTTCGACAGCCTGCGCTACCAGGACTTCATCCAGGTGGACACGCCCATCAACCCCGGGAACTCCGGCGGCCCGCTGCTCGACATCCAGGGCCGCGTGATCGGAATCAACACCGCCATCTCTCAGGGGAGCGATGGCATCGGCTTCTCCATCCCCATCAACATGGCGTTGGGCATCGGCGCCCAGCTCGCCGCCGGCGGCAAGGTGCGGCGGGCCTATCTCGGCGTGCGCATGGCAGAGATGGACCCGGACCTCGCCGAGGGATACGGCCTGGACCTCGCCCGCCCCGTGATCATCAAGGGCATCGAGCCCGGAAGCCCCGCGGAGGCGGGACGCTTCATGGAGCAGGACATCGTGCTCGAGTTCGGGGGGCAGGCCATCCGGTCGCGCAACGACCTCGTGAACGCCATCGCGAACGCCCCCATCGGTGAGCCCGTGGACGCAAAGGTCTACCGCATCGAAGGCGACGCGGGGAGGACCACCATCCAAGTGGTGCTCGTGTCCCAGGAAGAACGTCCGGCCCCCGAGCAGACCTCGTCTCCCCTCCCCAGCGGCGGGTCCCGTGACCTCGGGAGTGAGGACCGCAGGCTCCTGGACAGCTACGGCATCGGCTTCTCCGACGAGCCTCGCAGCGGCCGACAGGCCAAGGGAGCCGCAGTGAGCCGGGTGCGTCGGGGCTCAGCCGCGGACGACGCCGGTCTCGAGGAAGGCGACATCATCGTCAAGGTCGAAGATGTGGACGTGGAGGGCTCGGCCGGTGCCGTCGCGGCGCTCAGCGCGTCGAAGCGACCGTTCGTCCCCATCCGGTACGTGCGGAATGGCGACACGAAGGTCACGTCCATCGAGCGGCGCCGCTGACCTGCCCCCCGTAGTGGGCTCGCTCCGAGGGACTCAACGCAGAAGCGCGTGCGCCTCCGTGGCCAGCCGCTGAGCGACCAGGTCGGCTCCCCTCGCGTTGGGGTGAGTGGAGTCTCCTGGTAGGACCAACTCCTCCCGCAGGGGAGAGCCAAGGTCGTCCGCGAGGTCGACGACACTCAGCCACTTCGGCGCAGCCCATTCGGTCAGGGACGCTCGCAGTTGCGCGTAGCCGTCCGGTGTTTCGTAACGTCCCGGCACCAGGACCACTGCGACCTTGGCGCCATGTGCCCGGGCCGCGGCGACGGTGCGGTCGAGCCCTCCGAGGAGGTCCGGCAGGTGCTGCATGTCAAAGGCATGGGTGTCAGCCTGATTCCTCTTCTCCCGGGCGTAGACGGCCATCATGGTGAGGTGGAACAAGGCTGAGCGATCGAGCACCGGCCGCAACGCGTCGGGATAGGGCGCGTCACGATGCAGGCTGGCGAGCATTCCGCCGTCGGTCACGCGAAACCGGGTCGCGCCGGGCAACAGGTCGTTGAACAACACCGTGATCAGGACCGCGTCAGCGTCCAGCTGGGGCCCGAGGCGCTCGTACCGAGCCGCGTGATTCACCTGGGTCGCCGCAGGTTGGGCAAGCGACCACACCTCCCAGGTGCGCTGAGGGTCCTTCTCTCTCAGGCGCCGCTCGATTCTCCTCCCGATCAGCTCATCGTCCGCGAGGCCGAACCCCCACACCACCGAGTCGCCCACCAGCGCAATGCGACGCGACGACGCGGCGCGGTCCAACGGGCGCTCGGGGTCCCGCAGCCCCAGGGAGTTGGTGCTCTCCACCAGTCCGAGCAACGTCGGCGTGGACTGATCCGCCACGGGAACCTGCCCCTCGTCCCCGGACACGGCGCGGTACCGGATCAGCGACTTGTCGTGCACGAGGGGCACGAACCGACAGGTGAGCTCCGCGAGAACCAGCCCCAGGAGCAGCGCGCCGGCGACGGTGACGACAGCAAAGGCGAGCCTGCGTAGACGAGGCTGCTCCGTCACCGCCCCTCAGCCCTCTCCGCGCCGGGCGGCGATCACGGCTTCGATGGACTCGTGGTCGTCCGGGTCGATGGGCGCCGGAATCATGAACTCCTCCCCAAACCACTTGCCGAGGTCCACCGCGCGGCAGCGGTCGCTGCAGAACGGGAAGGCCGTCGGGCGCAGAGATGCCTCCACCGCTACGGGCGTCTTGCACTTCGGGCAGAGCAGTACCTTGCGCGTCATGACGCCCTCCTTCTCCTGGGCCTAGGCCTGGGCGTCCTTCGGAGGGGCCGTGCTGCGCAGGTGCAGGTCGTCCATCTGGCCCTCGTCGACGGGGCCCGGGGCAGACGTCATCAGGCAGAAGGCCTTGTTGGTCTTCGGGAACGCGATGACGTCCCGGATGGCCTCGGTCCCCACCAGGAGCATGATCAGCCGGTCGAGGCCAAAGGCGATCCCGCCATGGGGCGGCGTGCCGTACGACAGGGCGTCCAACAGGAAGCCGAACTTCTGCTGCTTCTGCTCCTCGCTGAGGCCCAGCAGCTCGAACACCTTGCTCTGGGTACCCGGCTGATGGATCCGGATGGAGCCGCCGCCAATCTCGTAGCCGTTGCAGACCATGTCGTAGGCATCGGTCAGCACCGCGCCGGGGTCCGAGTCCAGCAGGTGCAGGTGCTCGGCCTTCGGAGCCGTGAACGGGTGGTGCATGGCATCCCAGCGCTCAGCCTCCTCGTCCCACTCGAACATGGGGAAGTCCGTCACCCAGCAGAACACGAAGGTGTCCTCGGGGATCGACTCGGTGTCACGAGCGACCTGCACGCGAATGCGGGAGAGCGCGTCGTTCACGCCCTTCGTCGGGCCGGCCGCTACCAGCAAGATGCCCGTGCTGTCGCTGAAGCCATTGCGCTCGGCGAGGCGGGCGACGATGCCCGCACGCTCGTCGTCGGAGAGGAACTTGCCTGCGGCTCCGCTGCAGCCGTCGGCCGTGACCTTGCCCCACAGCAGACCCCCGAGACCGAAGTCCCGGGCAGTCTTCGTGTAGGCGTCGAGCTTCTTTCGCGACAGCGCTCCGGGGTCGCCGGGCACGAAGATGGCCTTCACCGTGCCTTCGGCGTCCAAGGCCCCGCGGATGGGTGCTGCCTCGGTGCCTGCGACCAGGTCGGTGACGGTGGCGAGCTCGAACCCGAAGCGCAGGTCCGGGCGGTCCACGCCAAAGCGCTCCATGACGTTGGCGTAGGTGAGCCGCTGCACGGGCAGCTGGATGTCCACGTCCTTGAACTGCTTCCAGAGCTTGGCGAGCCAGCCCTCGAGGATGGGGAAGAGGATGTCGGGCGTGATGAACGACATCTCGATGTCCACCTGGGTGAACTCGGGCTGGCGGTCGGCGCGGAGGTCCTCGTCGCGGAAGCACTTGGCGATCTGGAGGTACCGGTCGTACCCGCTGATCATCATGATCTGCTTGAAGATCTGCGGACTCTGGGGAAGCGCGAAGAAGTCCCCCGGATGCACGCGCGACGGCACGAGGTAGTCCCGCGCACCTTCCGGCGTGGACTTCGTCAGGATCGGCGTCTCCACCGTCACGAAGTCGTGGGCGTCGAAGTAGTTGAGGGTCTCCAGCGTGACGCGATGGCGCGTCATCATGTTGTGCTGGAGCGACTTGCGGCGCAGGTCCAGGTAGCGATGCTTGAGGCGCATGTCCTCGCCCGCCTGGGCCTTGCCCTCGAGCACGATGGGAAGCGGCTCGGAGCGCGTCAGAAGCTGCACGTCGAGCGCCTGAATCTCCACCGCACCCGTGGCGCGCTTGTTGTTGCGCATGCCCTCGGGACGAGCGACCACCTTGCCGCGCACGGCCACCACGAACTCCACCCGCAGCGACTTCGCGGTCTCGAAGGCCTCGGCAGAACACAGGTCGGGGTCGAAGAGGATCTGCGTCACGCCGTAGCGGTCGCGCACGTCCATGAACACCAGGGCGCCCTTGTCGCGGTGCAGGTGCACCCAACCGTTGAGAACGACCTCGGCGCCATCATCATCGGCCCGGAGCTCCCCGCAAGTGTGGGTACGAGTCCAGAAGGCCGCTGTCGATTGGGTGCTCATCGCTCTCTCCATGCGGGAATGCAGCCCGCCGTTGGGTGAACCACGCCTTCCTGGGGGCGCGGGCCGGGGAATGTATCACCCAGAATCGCGGTGATCGTGCCCGGCGCAAAGCCCGGCCGATGCCAACCCTGTCACCCGTTGCGCATCACTCGCCCCTTGGACTCGGCGCGGCCCTCGGTACGATGCAAGAGGAGGGTCCAGACATGAGCCGTGAAGACGACAGGATCATTCCCGGGGAGAGCATCGGGCCCTTTCGGCTCGGAGCCACGGAGTCAGACGTCCTGGCGCAGATCGGAGGAGGGTCGGTGCACCGCGAGCAGCGGGACGACACTCAGGTCATGCACTGGAACGACCTGAGCTTCTGGTTCGACCAGGGTCAGCTCACCCAGATTGGCGCTCACACGTCCTTCGGCGGCCGCACGGCGGCCGGGATCGGCGTGGGCAGCTCCCTGGCCGACCTCAGCAAGGAAGGCGAGCTCGGCCTGGACCTGGAGGACGGCGTGATCATCCTCGAGGACGTCGATGGCATCTGCTTCGACGTGGGCGACGGACTGCCCGAGATGGGCAAGATGCTGGCCGACGAGCTCGTCGAGGGCGCCGACGGCCCTGGCTTCCACCTCGACGCTGCCTGGCTGATCTCCTGGATCGGCGTCTTCGACCCGGACCGGGTCGCAGCCATCGAGGACGAAGAGGAGCGCGCCAGCGCCGAGGCCTGATCTGAGCCCGAGGGCCCGAGGGCCTCAGGGGCAGATGTCGTTCACCGTGCCCGGCGAGCCCGCATCGCCGGCGCCGCCTGGAATGGCCACGCTGCTGCTGCACCAGTTCGCGCTGTCCAGCGCCGTGGTGGCGTCGGGTGACGAGACGGCGTTCGGCGGGAAGAGGTCGCCATCCACCACTGTGGATGCGCCCGCCGACACATCACCGCTCGTGTAGACGAGGTTCGAGATCACGACCCCATCAGGGTCCTCGAGACCGATGCTGTCTCCGCCATTGCTCAGGGAGAGCGACGTTCCGTAGACGTAGTCCGCAGTCCCCGCGGCGAGGCCGTTCGACGTGCCGCCGTCTCGCACGAACACCTTGTATCCGCCCGCCGGCACGACCACCGAGAAGGCCACCGTGTGAGAGCCGCCGCTGTCCGTCAGCTCCCAGCCGTTCATGTTGATGGCCGCCGACGTCGGGTTGTAGACCTCGAACCACTCGCCCGACGAGTCGGACACCGCGTCCGGGTTCGCGTGGAACTCGCTGACGTACAGGTCCCCGGTCCCGACACCCTCGACAGTGTCGAGCGCGTCTGCGCAGCCGCTGTCGGCTGCGTCCACCGTGCCGTCGGCGTCATTGTCGATGTTGTCGTTGCACTGGCCTCCGTCGAAGCCACCCTCGGAGACATCCCCCAGGAACGTGCAGGTCGGGTCGGCGAGGTCGGTCCAGCCGTCTCCGTCGTTGTCCAGGCCGTCGCCGCAGTCCCCGGCCTCGAGGTTCACCGACCCATCGGTGCACTCGGCATCCGCGCTGTCGATGTTGCCGTCGGCGTCGTTGTCGATGCCGTCGTTGCACTCCGTCGAGGACGTCGCGTTCGTCTCGTCGAACGGTGAGGCCTGGCAGTCCGGGTCGGCGCCGTCGGTCCAGCCGTCGGTGTCGTTGTCGGTGCCGTCCGAGCAGTCGTCCGCAGTGGCGCTGGACTCGCTGCCGTCGAACCCGTTGTCGCACTCGGGGTCGTCGGCGTCGAGGTCACCGTCGGTGTCGTTGTCGATGCCGTCGTTGCACTCGATGGCGAGGTCGAAGCCCCCGTCCTCTTCGTCTGCGGTCGTGGGGCAGTCCGGATCCGCGAGGTCGGTCCAGCCGTCCGCGTCGTTGTCGTTGCTGTCCCCGCACGTCGGCGCCTCGGCGTTGTCGTTGCCGTCGTCGCAGCCCGAGTCCGCGCTGTCGATGTCACCGTCGGTGTCGTTGTCGATGCCGTCGCTGCACTGGGTCGTGCCAGCGTCCGTCTCGTCATCGTCCGTCGCCGCGCTGCAACCGGCGTCCTGCAAGTCGACCCAGCCATCGGTGTCGTTGTCGATGCCGTCCGCGCACTCCGCCGCTTCGCCGTCGTCGTTGGCGTCGTCGCACTCGGCGTCGGCCCCATCGACGTCGCCGTCGGAGTCGTTGTCGATGCCGTCGTCGCACTCGACCGTCGCGAGGTTCGTCTCGTCGTCGTCGTCGAAGCTCGCGCAGCCGGGGTCCGCGAGGTCAACCCAGCCGTCGCCGTCATCGTCGAGGGTGTTCCCGCACTCGCCGATCTCGGTGGTGTCGAAGGCATCGATGCAGCCCACATCGGCCCCATCCACCCCGCCGTCACCGTCGTTGTCGATGCCGTCGCTGCACGCCGACGAGCCCAGCCCGCCTTCGTCGTCAGACGAAGCGTCGACGCAGCCCGGGTCTGCCGTGTCGACCCAGCTGTCCCCGTCGTTGTCGATGCCGTCATCGCAGGCCGGCGCCTCGGCGTCGTCCAGGGCGGTGGGGCAGTTGGGGTCGAGGAAGTCGATGGTCAGGTCCCCGTCGTTGTCGGACAGGTCGTTGCACTCGGTGAAGCCGGCGCCCACCTCGTTGAAGGGCGAGCCCACGCAATCCGGGTCATCGAGATCGATCCAGCCGTCGCTGTCGTTGTCGAGGGTGTCCGCGCAGTCATCGGGGGCGCCGCTGGACTCGCTGCCGTCCGTCGCGGAGTCGCATTCGGGATCCGCGGCGTCGGTGTCACCGTCGGAGTCGTTGTCGACCCCGTCGTTGCACTCGATGGCGGCGAAGCCCACCTCGACGTTGCCGCCGATGCACTCGGGGTCCGCTGAGTCCGTCCAGCCGTCGACATCGTTGTCGATGCCGTCGTTGCAGGTCTCCGTGGCTTCGTTGTCGTCGAGCCCCGAGGTGCAGTCGGGATCCAGCGAGTCGATCTGGAAGTCGGCGTCGTTGTTGAGACCGTCGTTGCACTCCGTCGTCCCGACCCCGACCTCGTCGAAGGGGTCCGTCGAGCAATCGGGGTCCGCCGCGTCCGCCCAGCCGTCGCTGTCGTTGTCGAGGGAGTCGCTGCAGTCGTCGGGCGCGGCCGAGCTCTCGCTTCCGTCGAACCCGTCGTCGCACTCGGGGTCCGCGGCATCGATCAAGCCATCGCTGTCGTTCTCGATTCCGTCGTTGCACTCGTTCGTGCCCAGGCCGGACTCGATGGTGCCGGTGGTGCAGTCGGGGTCCGCGCCATCGATCCAACCGTCGGCGTCGTTGTCGACCGTGTCGGCGCAGGGGTCCGCGGCCTCGCTCGTCGCTGCGCCACTGGTGCACTGGGGATCGGCCCCGTCGATGAGTCCATCAGCGTCGTTGTCGATGCCGTCGTTGCAGGGCAAGAGCGGGTTGGTGCCGCCCTCGAGCTCCGTCTGCACGCTTCCGAGGCAGCCCGGATCGGCGATGTCGATCCAGCCGTCCCCGTCGTTGTCGGTGCTGTCGTTGCACTCGGGGGTCGACTCGTTGTCGTCGAACCCGTTCACACAGTCGGTGTCGAAGGCGTCGATGGTGAAGTCACCGTCGTTGTCGGTGAGGTCGTTGCACTCGAAGTTGCCGCCGCCCGCTTCGCTGTTCCCCAGGGGGTTGTTGGCGCAGCCCGGGTCGTCGAGGTCCGTCCAACCGTCCGAGTCGTCGTCGGCGCCGTTGTCGCAGACCGCTGGCTGCTCCGTCGTGTCGTACCCGTCGGTGCAGTCCGAGTCGGCGACGTCGACATCACCGTCGGTGTCGTTGTCGATCCCGTCGTTGCATGCAGTCGTGCCGAGCCCGCCCTCGTCGACGCCGGTGGCGATGTTGTTGCACCCCGGGTCGTCTCCGTCGATCCACCCGTCGCCGTCGTCGTCCTGGAGGTTCTGGCAGTCGCTCAGTTCGGTGGTTCCGGAGCCCGTGGTGCAGCCCGTGTCCGCGGCATCGATGGCGCCGTCGAGGTCGTTGTCCACGCCGTCGGTGCAGGCCGCAGTGCCCGCGTCCGTCTCGTCATCGTCGCTCAACCCGGTGCAGCCAGCGTCGGAGAGGTCGGTCCAGCCGTCCCCGTCGTTGTCCACGGTGTCAGTGCACTGCGACTCCTCGATGTCCGTGGGGTCGGCGCAGTTCGGGTCGGCGCCGTCGGTGAAGCTGTCCCCGTCGTTGTCGATGCCGTCGCTGCAGTCACCCACACCGTCTGAGCCGCCCTCGTCGGGGTCTGTCGCGTCGGTGCAGCCTGCGTCCGCGAGGTCGATCCAACCGTCCCCGTCGTTGTCGATGCCGTCGTTGCAGGCAGGACCCTCGTTGTCGTCGAAGCCGTCGACGCAGTCGGAGTCCGCGCTGTCCACGTCCCCGTCGAAGTCGTTGTCGTTGCCGTCGGAGCACGCGGTGGCGCTGGGATCGAACTCGTCGATGTCTCCGGCGCTTCCGCAACCGGCGTCGTCGAGGTCGGTCCATCCGTCGCCGTCGTTGTCGAGCCCATCGTCGCAGTCGGGCTCTTCGCTCAGGTCGCTCCCCGAGGTGCAGCCCGAGTCCGCGAGGTCCACGTCGCCGTCGCCGTCGTTGTCGACGCCGTCGTTGCAGACGCCCGAGCCCGGATCGACTTCGTCGTTGTCGAGGCCATCGGTGCAGCCGGGATCGAGCAGGTCAACCCAACCGTCACCGTCGTTGTCGAGGGTGTCGGAGCACTCCTCGATCTCGTTGTCGTCCGAGGCGGAGGAGCAACCGGAGTCGTCGCAGTCGACGTCGCCGTCGGTGTCGTTGTCGAGACCATCGTCGCACTCGGTGCCGAGGGGAGAGTTCGACTCGTCGGTGTCGAGGGGGTCCCCATCGCAGCCCGGGTCTTCGAGGTCGATCCAGCAGTCGCCGTCGTTGTCGATCCCGTCGTCGCAGGCCGGCGGAGGCGGCTCGCCCTCGAGGTTGTCGAATCCGTCGTCGCAGTCGCTGTCGGCCTCGTCGGTCAGCGCGTCCTGGTCGTTGTCGAGGCCATCGTTGCACTGAGTGGAACCAAAGCCGCCCTCGTCGGTGCCGAGGGGATCGTTGTCACAGCCAGGGTCCGTCAGGAAGTCCGTCCACCCGTCACCGTCGTTGTCGACGCCGTCGTCGCAGGCGAAGATCGGCGGCGCGACAAACTCAGCGTCGTCCGCCGCGTCGTCACAGCCAGAGTCCTCGCTGTCGACGTCGCCGTCCTTGTCGTTGTCCTCTCCGTCGTTGCACTCGGTCGTGCCGAAGCCACCGGTGAGCTCACCGTCGAGGTCGTCGGCGCAGTCGGGATCCGCGAGGTCGATCCAGCCGTCGGAGTCGTTGTCGAGGTTGTCCTCGCACGACAGGTCTGGCCCATCGAACAGCGCGAACTCGCGCACCAACGCCGTCAGGGTGTCCCCAACGTTGAGGGTGTACGGCGTCTCCGCCGACGTCGCGATCACCTCGGTGCCGTCGGGGTCGTAGCCGACCGCAGCAACGGTGAAGGTCAGCGGGACGTTCGTCCCCGGGTCGAGACCGATGACCGGGAACAGACCGCTCGCCTGATAGGCAGAGGACTCGAACGGAATCACGAGCTCCAGGGCCCCGCCCTCGACCACGTCTTCCATCCGCATGTCGCCCACCCCGAGAGGGCCGGCGGGGTACGCGGTGCCGTCGCTGTCCACGAGGGACGTCGAGGGGCTCACCACGATCTCGATCGTGCCGGCCACATCGAGGATCGCAGCTGGATCCTCGCTCTCGATGGCAAAGAGAAGGTAGCCAAGGGGCGCCTCTTCGCCGCCGGCCGAGTCGTCGTCGTCATCCCCGGTGGTCGGGCAGGCCGTCAGGGCGCCGATGGCGAGGAGGGGCGCGAGGCGCCAGAGAAGAGAGAGGGGCGTGCGGTTCATCATGGACCTCACGGGAGTGCCAGGGAGATGTCGCTGGTGGGCGGCGTCCATCCAGGAGTCGGTGGGCTGCCAGGGTCGCCGCCGGGGTCTCCGCCGTCAGCCGACGCAGCGCCGGCGATGATGCCGACGGCGATGGCCGCTCCGACGCCGCCGCCGATGGCGGCCCAGAAGCCAGGCTTCTTGGTGATGGGATCGCCGTTGCCCGTCTTGGGGGGCCCGCCTGCGAGGCGGCGGTTTCGCCCACCGCCGAACTCGAAGGACTCGAGCTTGGCGACGAGCGTCGCTTTCTGGTCGCGCTCGACGATGACCGACTTGATGAAGTCCGTGTGGTCGGGCGCCGTCACCCGGACGCTGTAGCTCCCGGGCTTGATGTTCTCCAGGAGGACCTTGCCCATCCCCACGTCGACGCCGTTCACGAGCACCTTCGCGTCGGAGACGGACGGCTTCACCTCGAGGCTGCCGGCCTCGTCTACCAGCTTGATCTCGCGCTCGACGGTCTGGCCGGCATCCACCACCACCTGCTCCAGCACGATGGACTTGCCGCGTCGCTCGATGCGCAGACCGTGGGACCCGGGCTGCACCGGCTCGATGACGACGGGCGTGCGGCCCTTGTCCTCCCCGTCCAGGGTCACCTTCGCCTTCGCCGGCTCAGTCACGACGGAGATGGACCCCAGCGAGCCGCGCAGATTCACCTGCACGGGCGTGACGACGCCGGGATTGAGGGTGACCTCGGCGCGCCAGGTGCCATAGGCCTCGGACTCGACGGTCAGCTCGTGCTTGCCTCGAGGGGCAGGGTCCATGAGCACCTTGCGGCCCGTCCCGATCTGCTCGCCGTCGAGAGCCACCACCGCGCCGTCCACGTCCACCGTCACCTCGAGCCCCGGCTCGATCCGCACGAGCTGGGCACGTACCTCCAAGCTGGTGTCCGCCTTGAGGGAGATGGTCTCGACGTAGTCCTCGAAGCCGTCGCGCGTGACGGTCAACTCGTACTCGCCCGCCTCGATGATTTCGAGGAACGGGATCTGGCCGACGGGCTCTCCGTCGAGGAGGACAAAGGCGTCCTCGACGTTTGCCTGGACGTCGAGGATCCCGGTTGCCTGGCCGAAGGCCATCCCGGGCAGCGCCACAAGCATCAGCAGTGCGAGCGGCAAGAAACGAAGGCGCATGCTCTCTCCAACTGTCCGGGGGAGCGCAAACTGCCCCGTCATAGGGGCGTGAGGCTATCACGAGCAGCGGCGCTGATCAGGGGGCCCGACCGGGCCCGGGAGGGCATTTCAGGGCCCGCGTGGTGCCCTCCCTGGAGGGAACGTGGCTCCAGCGCCGCGCCGGATGTGCTCAGCCAACTCCAGGGCTCAGCCACTCGGACGCGCGGTCATGGAGGGTGCGGCCGTTGCCCTTGCGCACCGTCACTTGCTGGCGATCGAGGAACTCGAGGAACGGCATCGCGAAGCGGCGCGTCAGACCCGACAGCTCCTTGAAGTCCACCGGCCCCATGGGGCCGTGCGCCTCGATGTGGGCCGCGATCTTCGCGACCAGCTCCGCGAAGGGCGCCCTCGCCACGAGGAAGTCTTCGGTGACCCGAAGGAGCTCACCCGTATCGACCAACCACGCGAGCGCATCGGGTGGCAGCTCGAGACCCGCCATCGCCTCGGACAAGGGCGGGGGGTGGACTCCGCCCTCCGCAAGACGACGCACGAGCGCGTCCAGGGCTCGGGCTCCCGCCTCGTCAGGCGCCGCCTCGTGGCCGGCCAACGCGATGCGAGGTCCTCGGCGATCGAGACCCGCGTCGGCGGACAACAGAGGCAGCAGAGCCTCGAAGAGCCTGGACTCGGGGACGGGCACCAGGGCCTGACGCAGCTCCGAGAGCAGGGGGCCGTCGAGCAGGGGGTGCTCTTCGTGATGTCGCCCGACGAAGGACGTGGAGGACTCCACCCAGCGGGCCGTTTCGCCGCCCCAGGTCCAGCTGCGCGGCTCGGTCCTCAGGGCCGCAGCCTCGGGGATCGCGTCGGCCACGTCCCGGATGGAGCGAGTCCCCATGGGGAGTCTCCGCTGAAGAGCGGGCAGATCGAGGGCGTCGCCGGTGTGACGCTGCAGAAGAGCCCGAATCCGGGAGGCGTCGTCCGCCTCCGCGTCCACCAGGGCGCGATGCAGTTTCGCCGCAGCGGGACGGCTTCGCCGCTTCAGGAGGGGCGGCTCCGGGTCGATGATCGTCCCGCCACCGAGGGTGATCAGCGGGGACTCGCTGCGGAGGACGAACCGGTCGCCGGCGACCGCACTCAGGGGCTCCACGAGGGCGAGCTGCGCGAACGACGTCTCCCCCGGCTCCAGAGCCTCCGGGGCGGGGCCTCCATCGTCCGCCATGAGGCGCACGGTGGCGAGGACCTCGGCGGTGCCACACAGCAGGCGAGCGCGGCTGTTGTTGGGCAGGGGCCGAGGCGCCGAGGCGAGCAGGGTGACCTGCACGTCGACCTGGTCAGAGCAGGCCAGCGCGTTGGGCGTCGCGAGCCAGGCCCCGACGGGCACGGAGTCCGACGAGACCCCCTGCAGGTTCAGCGCGACCCTCTGCCCGCTCCCGACGGCGTCCGCCGCCGAGCCGTGGACCTGGATGCCCCGCACCTTGACCCGCTCGCGCCCTGGCAGCACCTCGACGGTCGAGCCCGAGCTGAGCTCTCCATCCCGCGTCGTGCCGGTGACCACTGTGCCGAAGCCACGGATCGAGAAGGCGCGATCCACCGGCATGCGGAAGACGTCCGAGAGAGAGCGGGCCGGGACGCGGTCGGCGGCCTCGTCCAGCGCGGCGCGCAACTCCGGCACTCCTTCGCCCGTAAGCCCCGAGACCGGCAGGACCAGCGCATCCTCCCAGGGACTCCCTTCCAGCAAGTCGCGCACATCCAGCTCCGCGAGCTCCGCGAGCTCCTCGTCGACGGCGTCGATGCGGTTCAAGGCCACCAGGAGTTCCGGGACCTCGAGCAAGGTGAGGATGTCGAGGTGCTCCCGGGTCTGGGGCATGACGCCTTCGTCGGCCGCCACGACGAGCAGGCCTACGTCGACGCCCCCGGCGCCAGAGACCATCGTGCGTACGAAGCGCTCGTGGCCCGGAACATCGATCACCCCGACCCGACGACCGGACGGGAGGTCCAGCGGGGCGAACCCGAGAACAATGGTGATTCCTCGCTGTTTCTCTTCATCGAGACGGTCGCAATCGACCCCGGTCAAGGCCCTGACGAGGGTCGTCTTGCCGTGGTCGATGTGCCCGGCGGTCCCGATGATGATGTCGCTGGTATTGTTCACCCGATGATCCGTTCGCAGATCGAGTTCGAGATTCGGGAGCCTACGGGCCTGCGCCTGGGGACGTACGACATCTTCATGATTCGTCAGAAGATCTACACCGGGGAGCTGAAGCCTCGTTGTGAGTATCGCGACGAGCGTGGGGCATGGAATCCGTTGAGCACGAATCCGTTGTTCAACCCGGTCATCAAGCTGATGAACCCCGACGGATCGCCCGCGGTCGATGACGACGCTCCGCGCACCGCGCCGCGCATCGCCGGCTGGTCGTCCAACAAGGACGCGGAGGTGAGCCGCGGAGAGGCCGGGCGGTCGTCGCGCCCCACGGGCAAGAGGCCCGAGAAGAAGAAGGGCGGTCTCCTCAGCCGGTTCTTCGGCAAGAAGTAGACGCGTCCTGGGTCTGACCGGTCCCGCTGCCGATCAGGCCACCAACGCCTCGCTCGCCTCCCAGAGCCGCTTCGCCATCGCCTCGTCCTGCCCCGCCGCCGAGGGCGTCACTTCCGCGCACTTCGCGAAGTACTTGCCCGTCACTCCGTCCACGGAGGGGTCCGTCGCCAGGAACACGCTGGTCGCGGCGCCGTCGTCGGCCTGAAGTGCGAAGAAGCGCTGGAGGATGTTGCGGAAGAACCAGGCCTGAAATCCTGGCTTGTCGGTCGCGAGGTGGGTCTTCACCACGCCGGGGTGCAACGAGTTCGACGTGATGGCCGGGTGCCGACGCGCCAGCTCCGCAGCGAAGAGCACGTTGGCGAGCTTGCTGTCGTTGTAGGCCCCCATGCCGTCGTAGCTCCGGCTGCTGCGCTGCAGGTCATCCATCTCGATGACGCCCCGCGTGTGCAACATCGACGCCACGCTGACGACCCGGGCCTTGTTCTTCTCCAGGACGGGCAGCAGCGCGAGAGTCAAGACGAAGGGGGCGAGGTGGTTCACCCCGAATGTGGTCTCGTGCCCTTGCTTCGTCGTGGTGCGATCGGGGTTCCAGCCGCCGGCGTTGTTCACCAGGACCGCGAGGTCCGGATGCGCCTCCTGGACCGCCGTGGCCATGGCCCGAATCGAGTCGAGGTCGGACAGATCGGCGACGAACCCGTGGACCCGGTCGTGGCCGCCAGCGTCCTTCGTCGCGGCGACGGCGCGATCGACCTTCTCCTGGGTGCGGCCGTGGCAGAGCACCGTGTGCCCCTGCTTGGCGAGGAGGGTTGCGGTGGATGCGCCGATTCCGCTGGTGGCGCCGGTGACGAGGATGGTCTTCGGATTCATGGGCGCACGATAGTCCTCGAACGGCTGCGCGGCGCGACCCTGCGAGATCCGTAGACGCGGCCCCGATCGTCCGGTTTCGGACCGAAACCCTGCAATGCCAGGTCACCGACGGCGTAAACCCCCTCGACTCTGCTGACACCCATCTTTTTCCTTCAAGGAGTGACCATGTCCTTTGGTCTTCTGCTCGGCACCGTATTGACCGCAGTTCTGTTTCTTGCCCTCGTGAAGGGCATCCGGACCGTTCCCCAGAACAGTTCCTGGGTGGTCGAGCGCTTCGGGCGCTACCGCACCACGCTGAACGGCGGCCTCAACATCATCATCCCCTTCGTCGACAAGGTGGCCTACAAGTGGGACCTGCGTGAGCTGGTCCGTGACGTGCCCGCCCAGCAGGCGACGACCAAGGACAACATCCGCGTCGAGATCGACGGCGTCCTCTACTGCCAGATGGTGGACCCGAAGCTCGCGAGCTACGGGTCGAGTGACCCGCTTCGCGCGGTCGTCGAGCTCGCCCAGACCACGATGCGCGCCCAGATTGGCCGCATGGACCTGGACGACACCCTCTCGAAGAGGGACGACATCAACGACGTCGTCGTCGATGAGGTCAACGCCGCAGCCGTGCCCTGGGGAATTCTCGTCAAGCGCTACGAGATCAACGACATCGTGCCGCCTCTCGACATGCAGGAGGACATGAAGAAGCAGGCCCGCGCGGAGCGAGAGCGCCGCGAGGCCGAGACCGGCGCCATCGCCGACCGCAACGCCCGTGTGACCCGCGCCCGCGGCCTCAAGGAGGAGGCCGAGCAGCTGTCCGAGGGTGAGCGCATCAAGAGGGAGAACGAGGCCGCCGGTGCAGCGCGCGCCGTCGAGCTCGCCGCCCAGGCAAGCGCCAACGCCCGCCTCATGGAGGCGAAGGCCGAGGCCGAGGCCCTCGAGTTGGTCGGGCGCGCCGCCTCGACGTCCGCTGGTCAGTCGGCGATTGCCTTCCGCCTTGCGGGTCAGGCCATCGACGCCCAGGCCGCCATCGCCAAGAAGAGCACCATCGTGCTCAAGGACGGCGGCGGAGCCGGCACCGCTGGCGACACGGTGGCCGAGGCCCTCGCGGTGGCCGCGGCGATGAACACGAGCTTCGGCACCCACGTGCACGAGCTCTCCACCACCGGGAGCGTCCCCGCCGTGTTCAACGGCCGGTAGGGCTCTGTGACCCTGGCGCCCGTCCCCATCGCGGGGCGGGCGCCTTCCCGACTCTCTTGATTGACCCCGCCGCCGCTGAGGCGGCCAACCCTTCTTGGCGAGGCCATCGCCCCGCCAACGAAAGGAGACCGTTCGATGCTCGAGTCCCTCGATCTCCTAGCCACTCCAATCCCCTGGGCTCTGGGCTTCCTCGCCCTCATGGTGATTGAGCTGTCCACCTCCGGCTTCGTCGCCGGCTTCATGGGCTTCGGAGCGCTGCTCACAGCCTTCGCCGTCCAGTGGGGCGTGGCCCCCACCCCCGGAGCGGCCGTGTTGTCATTCCTGGTCTGCACCATCCTCTCGGCAGTCACCTTGTGGAAGCCGGTGACCCGCTGGGCCGGCGGCCGCATCACCTCGGATGCGGACGAAGGCATCGAGCCTTTCGTCGGCGACGTCGGCACGGTGGACCGGGAGCCCCTCACGGCGGTTGGCGGCAGCATCCGGCTGCACGGAGCACGGATGAGCGCCGTCCTGACGTTCGACGCAGGCGTGGTCTCCCTCCCCGCCGGTGAGAAGGTGCGCGTCGTCAGTCGCGACGTGCAACAGCGCTTCGTGGTCGTCCCTCTGAGCAAGGAGGTCGAGGAGCAGGTGGAAGCCGCCGCCGAGATCGCCCAGATGGAGCGCGACGCGAAGCGGCGCCGCCAGCAACAGCTGCAGTAGTGGCAGAACACGAGTCGCGAGGCCGGCCTCTTCGGGGGTCGGCTTCGTTGCGTTCGGGAGACGAGGGGCGGGAGGCGCTGGTCGGGCTCGCCCAGACCTTCGTGCTGGTGGGTGCGTTGGGGCTCGCGGCGCTGTGGGGCAGCTCCTCCCCTCGGGGCTTTCGCTGGGGGAGCCTCGGGTATTGGAGCGGCACCGGGGGGCCCGGGGTGATCGCCATCGGCTGCTTGATGGGGCTGCTGCTCGAGAGAGCTCGGCGGCCCGCGCTGCTCGGCCTCGTTGGAGTGCTCGCCGGTGGCGCAGGGGGTCTGCTTTATTGCTTTCCCATCACCGGGGGAGCCCAGGCCGCCTTCGTGACGCTGGACCCTCATTGGTGCGCGAGCTGCCCTGATTGGTGGGGGGAGGGCCCTCATTGGTGCCCATGGGCCCTCATTGGTGCCCATCGGGCGCCGATCAATGGCGCGCGGCGTCACAACCAGGCCCGGATAGACAATCCGGGGGGAGTTGTGACGCTTGGCGGGCCGCGCGGGCCCTCATTGGTGCGCGAGCGGCCCTGATTGGTGGGGGAGGGCCCTCATTGATGCCCATCGGGCGCCGATCGATGACGCGCGGCGTCACAACCAGGCCCGGATAGACAATCCGGGGGGAGCTGTGACGCTTGGCGGGCCGCGCGGGCCCTCATTGGTGCGCGAGCGGCCCGGATTGGGGGGGGAGGGC
>JAGSHC010000228.1 GCA_023954745.1 Deltaproteobacteria bacterium
GCTCGTGCCTCCTCCGGCGTCCAGGCGATGCACGCGCTTCGCCCGCCAGCTCGGAGGGCAGCCGCCGTCTCCTCCAACTGTAGCGTGTCCCCGCCGGGAGCGACGGCTGCGGTGGCCCGGGCGAGGAGGACCGCCTTCACCCGACTCCCCGGCCGGGACGGAGCGAACGCAGCAACCACTGGAGTGTCGCTTTGTGGCTCGCCCGCCGCCGACTCTCGGGCCACGACTGGTGGCCCCGGTGGAGCAGCACGTGCTCGTCGAGGCGGACCAGCCGGCCCAACTGGTGGGCACGCCCGCACAGCTCGAGGTCCGTGGCCAGGAACCAGTAGCGCTCGTCGAACCCGCCGAGCCGCCGCAGTTGCTCGGTCCGCCCCATCAACCAGCACCCCATGAGCCAGCCCACGTCGGTGAGCCCGGTGCCCGACGTGGGCAGCTCCCTCGGCGCTCCGGCGAGCTTCTCCTTGAGGAGCTGAACTGGGCTCGGCAGCGCCCATCCATTGGACTGATGCGTTCCGTCGGGAAAGACGAGCCGGGGGCCAGCCAGGGCGATGGTGGGGTCGGCACGAAGCGTGAAGGCTCCCGCGTCGAGCAGAGCGCCGCCGCACTCCGTGTCGGGATTGAGGAAGAGCGCCAGCTCTCCGGCGGCGGCGTCGAGCAGGAGGTTGTTGCCGCGGGAGAAGGACGTGTCTTGCTTTGGGAGCAAGAGCCCCGCCCGCTCGCCTTGGGCCCCTCGCCAGGCCCGCACCAGCGCGGCGGTGTGGTCCTGCGAAAGATTGTCGAAGACGATCACCTCGATGGGCTCGGCGGGTGGATCGTCCCGCAGGGTCCGCAGGCAACGGGACAGCCACTCCTCGTCGTCGCGGGTGAAGATGAGGATCGAGATCATCGGCGGACCCACCCTGCGGCGTAGCCCGCGAGACCTGCGCCGCACGCGACGATCCCCAACGCCGCCTCCGCTGGACTGCGACGACGCACCAGTGACGCCACGGGCGCCCGCGCCGCCTTCCGGGCCATGCCCAACACGAGCTCGGTCGGTCCCGGGGGCTCCGAGGGGGTCTTCAGCGTGGCGCGCATGCCCTCGCGACAGTGTCGAAAGCACGCGTGCACCAGCGTTCGTGGGTCGTCCCGACGTCGGTGCCGCACCACCAGGCCGGGCTCGTACCGAAGGCGCCAGTCCGCGGCGCGCAGTCGGCGCCCGATGTCCACGTCCTCAGCGTTCGTGGTGAAGCCCGCGTCGAAGCCACCGACGTCCATGAGGGCTTCGGTGCGGTAGGCGGCACAGGCCCCGACGAGCATGGGAGCGTCGGTGAGGGCGCTCGGCCCCATGTCTTGAGGCCAGAACCGCCTCCGCCAGGAGTCGGAGAGGGACGAGGTGGCGTCGAGCTCGTCGATGTTGCGTCCACCGACGCCGGCCAGGCGAAGGTCACTGCCGAACAGGTCCACGACCTGCCGCACGAAGTCCGGCGGCGGGCTGACGTCGGCGTCGAGGAAGGCGACGACGGGATACCCGCGCTGCCGGGCGGTCCGCCACAGGGTGTTTCGTCCGGCCCCGAGGCCCAGGTTGCGTTCGTGCCGGAGCAGCTCGATCCCGTCGACGGTGGAGAGGAGGTCTGCGGTGGCGTCGTGGGACCCGTCGTCGAGGGCGAACACCAGCCCCGGCGGGGGATCGAGGGAGGCGACGGCGTCGAGCAGAGCGGGGATCCGTGCTGCTTCGTTGAAGCAGGGGATCGCGACCGCGACGCGGTGGGTCGGAAGACGGCGCGGGGGCTCGTCTGCGGATGGGTTCAGGGCGACCACTCGTACAGCGGTAGCAGGCCCTCGACGTGTTTCGCCAGATCGGGTGCCTCCGGCCAGTCCTCGGCGCTGGCCTGCATCCCGATGCCCAACTCGATGACTCGGCGCATCGCATCGGCCAGCGAGTCTGCGTCTCCGGGTCGGAAGAGCGCGCCGTTGACGCCGTCCTGCACGTGCTCGGGCAGCGCTCCGTGGTCCGCCGCGATGACGGGTACGCCTGCCTGGAGGGCACGGTTGGCGGTGCGACCGAAGGTCTCCCGCACCCGCGAAGGCACGATCAGGGCGGCGGCGCCGTCGAGCAGCCCCAGCAGGTCCGCGTCGTCGTAGCGGCCGTGGAATCGCACGTTGCCCGCGCTCGACATCGCCTGGAGCTGGGTCTCGAACTCCGACTCGGGCGGGGCGGGGGGGGCGGGGGAGCCACCGTGGATGTCGAGGCTCACCCCGGGCTCGGAGAGCACCTGCAGGGCGGCGAGGGCGAGGTCCGGGCCCTTCGCCTTCCGCAGATCGCCGGCGTACACGAAGCGAACCTGCTCGGGATCCGTGGCCAGCTCTGCCATGCGCGGCGATCGGGGCACCGCCGGAGGGAGCACGTGCACGCGATGCTCGGGAGCTCCGTGTTGGACCACGATGTCGGCGAGGAACTGCGAAGGGGCCACGATGGCGTGGGCCTGACGCATGGCGCCGACGAATCCCGCGTGCCGCAGTCCGAAGACCGGAGCGGCCAGGAGTCCGCGCAGCCCACCCCCGAAGCAGGGACCACAGGCCACCCCACCGCTGGGTCCATCGCAGGGTGAGAGATCGCCGCGGTGCAGGTGCCCTCGCTGACACAGCGCGAAGAAGTCGTGCATGGTCCACACCACCTGGAGACCCCGCTTACGGGCGATCTCGGGGATGCGATGCGACAGGTGCTGCAGGTTGTGGATGTGGACCACGTCGGGCTCGAGGACGTCGAGGGCCTCGCCAAACGCATCCAGGAGCGGCTTGTTGGAGATGGTGCCCCGGAGCCCACCGCTCCCATCGGTGGAGTCACCCCAGACCACAGTGGCGGGGTGCCCCTTCGCGCCGGTCACCGCAGTGGCGGCGGCCTGCTCTCCCGCTCCTCGGTTCTCGGCGTAGAGCGCGTTGAGCCGCGCCATGCGCTCGGCTTCGCCTTCGGCGAGCTTGACGGTGACCGCGTGCACGTCGTGTTGGCGCAGCGCGAGGGCCAGTTCGGCGACGTGTCGGTCGAGTCCGCCTCTCGGGACGCGGGGTAGGTCGTCGGTGACGAGCAGGACGCGCACAAATCCTCGCAGGACGAATGTTGCGGGTGGCCGGCTTCCCCAGGGACAATGCCGACGGACCTATCGAATGATGACCGAACCAGACCTGAGCGCCATCGTGGTGGCCTTCAACAGCGGCCCCGAACTCCGCCTGTGCCTCGATTCGGTGCGCCGTGAAGCGCAGCGGGAAGGTATCACGGCCGAACTTCTGGTCGTGGACAACGCCTCGACGGATGGCTGCGCCGAAGGGCTCGACGCCGTCGATGTTTCCGTGCTGCGCAACGAGAGCAATCGCGGCTTCGGGGTGGCGGCCAACCAGGGCTTTCGGGTCGCGCAGGCGAAGCGGGTTCTGCTCCTCAATCCCGACGCACGCCTCACGGACGGATCCCTGGGTCGGCTGATGGACGAGCTGGATGCGTGCCCCGACGCCGGCCTCGCCGCTCCGACCCTCCGGCTCGCTGACGGCTCGCGGCAGGAGTCTCCGCGCCGCTTCTACGATCTGCGCTCGGTTCTGGCGCAACGCACGCCCTTCCGCGGCACCCGGAACGGCAGCGCCGCACGGGCCGCTCATCTCATGGGGGACGTCGACCTGTCGACGCCCCAGGCAGTGGACTGGGTCACCGGGGCCGCGATGTTGCTCGACCGCGACGCGGTCACTGAGCAAGGGCCGTTCGACGAGCGCTTCTTCCTCTACTTCGAGGACGTCGACCTGTGTCGGAGGCTCGCCAGCGTCGGGCGCACCGTGCGCTTCGTCCCCGAGGCGGTCGTGGAGCACGACTTCCAGCGTGGGAGCCGTCGGCAGGTGCCCTGGAACCCTCTTCTGTGGCACCACCTGATCTCCGGTGCCGTGTACGCCGGGCGCTGGAGTCGGGGCTGGTGGAGCACGCGCTGGTGGAGGGCGGGGCTGCTTCGGTCCGGGCGGGCCGTGGCTCGGGCTGCCCTCTTGCTGGTCACGGGGCTTGCGCTCTCGGTCCCGGGGCCGTGGCTCCTCGCTGCCACCCTGGTGGCCCTCCTGTTGATGCCCTCGCGACGGGGTCCGGCCGTCGGCCAGTCGCCGTCTCCATCGTTTGCTCGCAGTGGCCTCGCGGTGGCCGCGGGAGCCCTGGCGGCCGTGGGGGTGGGGCGCGTTCTCGGATTCGAGACTCCAGCTCTCCCCTCGCTCCTTGGCTTCTCGGCCCTCGGTCTCGTGGTCCTTCTGGCGGGCCACCGGGTTGCGGGGGCGTGTGCCGGGCTCCTGCGGCGCCGCGGCTTTCTGTGGCGCACCTGCGTCGTGGCTGGGTCGCCCGAGGCGGCCGAGGCCCTGTCCGGCTCTCTCCGCGAGAACCCCGAGGCGGGCCTCTCCACGCTGGGCTTCGTGCCCCTCGATCCCCTGGCGCTGGGCGGTCCCGGCCCCCGCCTCCCCGACTGGTCGCGGGTCCACGAAGTGGCCGAGGACCTACGCGCCGATGTGGTCCTGCTCTGTGGCGCTCCCGAGGAGCTGGCGCGCATGGCTGGCGGCGTGGTGGCTCTGCGCGATGCCGGGGTGGACTGCGCCTTCGTGCTCTCCGGGGCCTCGGAGCTCCTCCAGGAGGAGGCGGCGGACACCCTCGCGGGCCTGCCCGTCCTCAGTCTCGGGGCCGGCGCAGAAGCGCGTCTCCTGCGGGCAGTTCGGGCCCTCGCGGATCGCAGCCTGGCCTTCGCTCTCACGGTCCTGACGGCGCCCCTGCTCCTGGTGCTGGCCCTCGTCGCTCGCGCGGCCTTCGGAACGAGCGCCTTCGTGGCCGCCGAGCGCATCGGACAAGGCGGCACGCCCTTCTCGATGTGGCGTCTTCGCACCGGTCCGGGCGCTCCAGGGGACGAGAGAGGCGACCGTCTCGGCGCTCTTCTCCGGCGTCTTCACCTGGACGAGCTGCCCCAGCTCCTCAACGTGCTCCGCGGCGAGATGAGCCTCGTGGGGCCGCGCCCCGTCACCCAGCGGGTGTGGGAGAGCCTCGCCCCCTGGGAGCAGGCGCGATGTCTCGTTCCCCCGGGAATCACCGGCATGTGGCAGCTGGACCGGATGCGCCGCTGGCGCCTGGAGCAGATGATCGTCTCCGATCTCCTCTACCTGCTTCGCTGGTCGCCCCTCCTCGACCTGCGCATTCTCGCTCGCACGCTGTTGGGACGCTGAGCTTGGGGCGCGTAGCGACGCTGCCCTCGGCTGCTCTTCAGCTCGCGGGGTACACCCACGGCGCCCGGGCCTTCGTGGGCCCGAGCACGGTGCAGGTGGACCTCACCGACGCGTGCAATCAGAACTGCGTCGTGTGTTGGCTTCACGCCCCCGCGCTGAGCGAGAGGAACCGCGCCCGGGTCAAGGCCGAAGCGAGCCTGCCCTGGGAGGTCTTTACCCAGCTTCTGACGGATCTGTCCGCCATGGGCACCCAGGAGATCTACTTCGCCGGCGGCGGCGAGCCCCTGGTCTACAAGCGTGCCTGGGACGCCCTCGCCGAGACCGTGCGCCGCGGGTTCACGGCGTCGCTCCACACGAACTTCTCCCTCGTGGATGACGACGGGATCGCGCGCCTGCTCGACATCGGCGTGCACCACGTCACCGTCAGCTTGTGGGCGGGGACGAAGGAGGCCTACGCAGCGACCCATCCGGGGACGAAGCCCGACGCCTTCGACGCAGTCACGAAGCGCCTGGCTGCCCTGAACGCCCGCAAGGTCGATCGCCCGGTCACGAAGCTCTATCACGTGCTCACGAGCGAGAACGTCGGGGACGTGGCCGCGATGTTGGCCCTGGCCGAGGACCTCGGCTGCGACGCCGTCGAGTTTGCGGTGGCGGATCTCGTGCCGGGGCACACCGACCCCTACGGCGTGGCGCCGGATGCCGCAAAGCGCGTGCTGGACCTGCTCGAGCCCCTCACCGATCGCGCGGTGTGGCGCACGCCCCGTGTCTTCGGTCTCACGGAGGTCATCGCCCGTCTGCGCGCCATCGCTTCGGGCCGTCCCGCAGACTCCGATCTCGTGCATCGCGTGCCTTGCTTTGCGGGGTGGACGTACGCCCGGGTCATGGCCGACGGCCGAGTGATCCCCTGCCTCAAGGCCCACCGCGTGCCCAGCGGCAACCTGCACACCTCGCGGTTCGGCGACATCTGGAAGGGCGCGAAGCAGGCCAGCTTCCGCAAGGCCACCCGCGCGGTCCGTAAGGAGGGCTCCTTCTTCGGGAAGATCGGAAACGACGAGTCCGCTGCCTGCGGCTGTGAGCTGGGGTGCGACAACCTGCTCGAGAACCAGCGGGTCGCGGCCCGGCTCGGCTCCCTCACGGGACTGGAGCGCGCGGTGTTGCAAGGTGCCCGCCGGACTCCAGACTGGTTCGAGCGGGCGGTGGGGCGAACGGACTAGGACGCTGCGGTCGGGATGCCCCTCCCGGCGTCGGACGTGATGGCGTCGTCCTCCGTCGCCTTGACGGAGCCATTCAGCGGAAACCGCAAGAACCTCAGGAACAGCACGGGGTCATCCGGAGCGCCCAGCCGCCGCCAGGTCTCGATGCGCGCCTCGTAGGCGTCTCCCTCCCGGTCGTCTTGATCGAACAGCTCGTCGAGGGCGTCGACGCCTTCGTCCCCGTCGTTCTCGTAGGGGCACTCCTCGGTGAGGATCTCGAGCCCGATGCGCGACGAGTCGTAGGTGGGGTAGTCCCGGTCCCACGGATAGAGCCGGCAGGCCATGGGCCGGCTCTCATAGATGGTGCACAGGCTGTCCTGGAGGAACCGACAGGTGCTGGTTTCGGGATCCGTCTTCAGGGTCATGAGCCCGCTGTCAGCGGGGTCGGGCCCAAAGGGAACCCAACCCTCCTCCTCGACGTCGCCCTCCACCGTCGCAGGGCTGGCGAACTCCACGACCTCCATGACCCCGAGGCCCGTGTCCGCGCAGATGCGTCGGACGTCTGCGTCGGAGACGTTGATCCAGAACTCCGAGCAGCACGCACCACAGCCGGTACACCGGAAGGCCTTGGCCTCCGGAGTCATGGAACTGGGAGCGTTCATGGCCGAGGGGCCCGGAGAGGGCGCTCTACTCCTCCCAGACGATCGTCAGGGTGTAGTCGCCGTCGTCACCGACAGCGCAGGCCACTTGCAGGTGCAGCTCCTCGTCCTCACGGAACTCCTCTTCGAAGAGGATGCGCTCGCTGCCTTCGCCCTGGTCGTTGTTCTGGGAGGTCTCACCGGTGGTGATGGTGTTGTCCTCGATCACGATCTGCATGAGGTCGAGGTCGAGGTCGTCCTCCCACTCGAGGATCGCCTCCATGAACCCGCGCTCGGGGCTGAAGATCAAGTAGTTGTCGAGGTCACCCTGCCAGGGCCAGTCCTCGTCGTTGTCCCAGTCGCACTCTCGGGCGGTTCCCTCGATCACGAGGGTGTCGGTCCAGACGGCGTCGACCTCCTCAGGGTCGTCGAACTCGTCGTTGTCACCGTCGTCGTCCTCGATCCAGGTCACCGTGGAGTCGATGGGCTCCGGGGTGTCACCCGTGGGACAGCCGACGAGGGCGCCGAGGGAGGTGAGGAGAACGAGGGAAAGCAGGGAAGATCCGATACGCATGGGGGGACTCTACAGCGGCGGGAAGGCTCGCTGCCACGGGCAGTCGACGACCCGGTGGACGCCCGTCAGCCCCGTGACGCTCCGATTGCCTTAGGATCGATGGACTGGAGAAGCCGTGGAGCGCGACAGAGGACTCGAGATCAAGGTCGGCATGTTCGTGGCGTTGGCCCTCGCGGGTTTCGTCGCGATGGTGATCGTGCTCGGCTCGGAAGACGCCCTGTTCGAAGAGCGCTACACCCTCCAGGGCAAGTTCAGCGATGTGAATGGACTGCGCGTCGGGGCTGCGGTGTTCCTGGCGGGCATGGACTGTGGACTCGTCAGCGACGTCAACTTCCCAAACCAGCTGTCGGACCAGACGGTGCATGTCACCTTGTCGATCCGTCAGGCCTGCCGGGAGCGCATCCGCGGCGACTCCATCGCCAGCATCTCCAGCCAGGGGCTTCTCGGCGACAAGCTCGTGACCATCACCGTGGGCTCCGAAGACCGCAACGCCATGGAGGAGGGCTCCTGGCTCGAGACCATCGAGCCGGCCGAGCTGACGGACTTCCTCGATGACGGGCGCGACATCCTCGTGACCGTGAAGAGCATCGTCGAGAAGATCGACACCGCCCTCGGGAGCGACGACGGCCAGGGCGCGGGCAAGAGCGTGCTCGCCATCCTCCAGTCCGTGCGGGACATCCTCGCGGAGGTCGAGGATGGCAACGGCATCATCCACGCCCTCGTCTACGACAAGCAGATCACCAACCGTCTCACCGGCACCCTCGTGTCGATTGACAAGGTCGCTGATGACTTCGCCGCGGTGGCGGCCGAGATCAAGGACGGCGACGGCCTCGTGCACAACCTGGTCTACGAGGACGAGATCACGCCCAAGCTCGTGTCCCTGGTGGAGAACCTGAACGGGACCGGGCAGCGCATCGACGACCTCGTGAAGGAGATCCAGGAGGGCGAGGGCCTCATCCACGACCTCGTCTACACCGACGAAGGTCAGTCCATGCTGGCGGACCTCAAGGACGTCTCCGCCGACATCAAGGACATCGTCGCCGCCACGAAGCGCGGTGAGGGCACCATCGGTGGCCTGCTCGTCGATCCCACCATCTATCACGACGTGAAGACGCTCCTGGGCCAGGCCCAGCGCAACAAGATCCTCAAGGCCTACGTGCGAGACACCCTGCGGCGGAACGAGCAGCAGGAAGGGGTCTCCGACGCTGGCCTGACGGAGTGAGCGGCGGTCCTCCGGGCCCCACACTGCGGCGCCTCTTCGCGCCCCGCTGGCAAGGCATCCGCAACGGCTGGGAGCGCGCCGACCGTCCTCGACGGCTGACCTACCTCTTCTTCGGGGGCATGACTCTGGCCTTCTGGGTCGGCATCTTCGCCATCTGCCTCTACTTCATGCGCATGTTCAACGGCGTCGAGATGTTCGGCCCGCTGTTGCTCCGCAAGGCCCTGTCGATGCTGCTGCTGTCGTTCTCGGGCCTCCTCCTCTTCAGCAACGTCATCACCGCGCTCTCCAGCTACTACCTGTCCGAAGACATGCAGCTGGTGCAGTCGCTGCCCATCTCGCCGCGCCGCGTCTTCTACTTCCGCTTCCTCGACACGATGCTCGGCTCGAGCTGGATGATCCTCATCTTCGGGTTGCCGGTCTTGCTGGCCTACGGCGTCGTCTATGGCGGGGGAGTTGGCTACTACCTGCTCTCCCTGACGGGGTTGTTGGCGTACCTGCTCCCCCCCGCGGCCCTCGGTGTGCTGATCGCGAGCCTGTTGGTGAGGGGCTTCTCGGCGTCGAGAGTGCGCGAGCTCATGGGTCTGGTGAGCGGGATGTTCATCATCCTCATGCTGCTCCTGGTGCGTGCGCTGCGGCCCGAGCGGCTGGTGGATCCCGAGTCGTTCGAGACCCTCGCCGAGTTCATCGCCGTCGTCCGCACCCCCGACGCCACCTGGCTCCCGAGCACCTGGCTGAGCGAGGTGGTGGTCTGGATGCTCGGCCAGCCGTCGCCCAACGCGTGGCTGAACCTCGGCCTGCTGTTCGTCGCGGGGCCGGCGATGGTCGTGCTGTCTCGCTGGGCGGTGGCGCCCATGTGGTTCGAAGCCTGGACGGCCGCCCAGGAAGCCCCGAAGAAGTCCGCGTCTCGCTCTCCGTGGGTCGGTCGCCTCATCGACCGGGTGACGACCCCGCTGCCGCCTGTGTGGCGCGCGCTGCTCCGCAAGGACATGCGCATGTTCCTGCGCGAGACCGGGCAGTGGACTCAGGGGATGATGCTGCTGGGCCTCGTGGCCATCTATCTCTACTCGGTGCAGTCGCTCCCGCTGGAGCAGATCCCCATCAAGACCACCGTGCTCCAGAACGCCATCGCCTTCCTCAATGTGGGGGTGGCGGGCTCCGTGCTCGCCGCGCTGGCGGTGCGGTTCAACTACACGTCGATCTCCCGGGAGGGTCGCGCCTTCTGGCTGCTGCACAGCTCGCCGGTGGGGGCCACGCGCTACGTCACCAGCAAGTTCGTGATGGGTCTCGTGCCGACGCTGATCCTGGGGGAGACCCTGGTCATCAGCACCAACGCGATGCTGCACGTGGACCCGCTGTACTCCTACGTGGCCGCCATCACCATCGGGCTGCTGAGCGTGGGGGTGACCGGCATGGCGGTGGGGCTGGGTGCGCTGTACCCCGACTTCAAGGCGGACAACGCCGCGCGCATGGCGTCGGGCCCAGGCGCGATTCTCTTCATGGTGTTCGCCCTGACCTTCGTGGCGGCGGTGATCTTCGTGGAGAGCATCCCCGTGGGGATCCTGCTGGCGAGGCAGTACCGCGGCCAGGAGCCGGGAACGCTTCTGCTGGCTGCGTCGGCGGGCGTGGCGTTGTTGGTGGTCGTGGCCTGCATCACCGTGGCCATCGTCCCGCTTCGACGAGGGGCTCGCGCGCTGTGGGGTGACCTCGGGAACGTCGGGGACTGAGGTACAAAGGGAGTGTGGGCTACCCGCCCCGGAGATTCTCATGACGACTCGCTCCCGCCTCCTTGCCCTCCTCCTCGCCCTCTGTCTGCCCCTCGCTGGGTGTCCGACGGAGGTCGACGACGACGACACCACCACGAGCGACGACGACGACGCGACGGGCGA
>JAGSHC010000108.1 GCA_023954745.1 Deltaproteobacteria bacterium
GCATGCAGCACTTCGCAGACCGCCTCAACGAGCTCGCCATCAGCGAGAACATCGCCACCGTGATCGAGCCCCAGACCGGCTACGTGCCGCCGCCGCTCGATGGCGTGTGGGCGCGGTACCCCTACCTGCACAACAACGCGGTGCCCTCGCTGTGCGCGTTGCTCGAAGTGGCTGCGGATCGCCCGACGAGCTTCGTCCAGGGGCCGTCGGAGTCCCTGGCTGACTACGACGTGGACTGTGTGGGCTATCCCACGGGGGACGCGATCCCGGCGGAGTGGCTCGTGGACGAAGACACCACCTACGCCGTCGGCGGCCCGGGGATGTCGAACGCCGGACACGACGCCTGGCTGACGGACGAGGCCGGCGCGCCGGTGTTCACTGCGGCCGACAAGGTCGATCTCATCACGTTCTTGAAGACGCTGTAGGCGAGGCGGCTCCGCCCCGGGCCGCGGCTACTTGCAGGCGGCGCGGAGCGCGTGACCCAGGGGCGCCATCCGCATCACGAGATCGGCGGGGTTCCGGTTGCCGTTGGTGACGATGCCCACGGAGAGCCCTGTCTTGTGGTCGGCAAAGCCGAGGGTGCAGAAGGCGCCGGCGTGGCCGAAGGCGCTCTCGGTCTTCCACCACCCATAGAGCGAGGGCCCCAGCGTCCCCAGGAAGAACCCGCGCCCCAGGGCGATGGGGGCCGAGTTGGTGCGATCCCAGCCCATGACGTGGCGGGTGGTGTACTTGCGCACCACATCGAGCCCCAACAGCCGGTCCCCGCTCTGGGTGATGCCCCCGTTGACCAGCATCGCGTAGAAGCCAGCGAGGGTGCCAGCGTCGGTCATCAGCCCCGCCCCGGGGATGAAGGCGGTCGCGAGGGCGGGATCCGTGGCGACGTCCTCGAACATCCGCGCTGCCTGAAGCCCAGCGATGAGACCATCGGGCGCGCCGAGCCAGTAGGGATGGGCGACCTGGTCCACTTGCTCGGGCTCACAGCCGAAGCGAAGCCGGGGCAAGCCACATGGCCGCGCGATCTCGCGCTCGAGCCAGGTCGGGAAGAACTCGCCGGTGACCCGCTGCGCGACCTCGGCGAGCAGCCAGCCGTACTCCAGCGGGTGGTACGCCAGGGTGCCCCTCCGGTGCGTGGGCCGAGCGTTGATCATCGCCGAGCGCACCTTGTCCCAGTCCGGCCACTCGTCGAGGCGGGAGCAGAACTCCCGCATGAGGATCCCGCCTCGGTGGGTGAGCACGTCGAGGATCGTGATCTCGCGCTTCTCCTTGTCGGACGCCGCGGCAAACTCGGGAAAGTGGGTGACGATCGGATCGCGCACGTTCAGCAGTCCGCGCTGTTCGAGCAGCGCGATGGCGATGGCGAGCACCGCCTTGCCGGCAGAGAAGCAGGGGAACAGCGTCTTGGTCGTGGCAGCGAGGGGTTCGCTCTGGCCGTCGGCGCCGCCGTGGCCTCGGGCGTTCCCGACGGCCTCGTTGATGATGAGCCGACCGTGGCGCCGCACCGACAGCTGCCCCCCCGGGAACTTCCCTCGGCGCTGCTGGCGCTTGAAGCGCCGCACGACGTCCTCGACCCCATCGGGATCCATGCCGACGAGAGGCGGGTCTACGGGCTCTTCGTGCGGAAACATGGGGGGAGCCTACTTTCTTGAACATCTCTCTTGGCGTCGGATCCCATGCCGTGGCAATAAGTCGGCAAACCCGGTCCTCGCGACTGCCTGGAGTTCGACACGATGCAGCTCACCCGCAAGACCCGCCTCGGCGATCTTCTCGACGCGTTCCCTGCTGCCCGCTCTGTCTTCGAGGACAGCGGCATTGATCTCGAGGAGATGGACCGCGAGGCGTCGCTCAGCGTCGTCGCGCGTCTCAGTGACGTCGACATCGAGGAGCTGCTCGCAGAGCTCCGTCAGGAGTGCGACGTGGATGAGGACGACTTCACCTACGGCGGCCCGGCCAAGAAGCGGGCTGGGGGCGGGGACTTCGACGACGACGACGGGGACGACGACTACGGCGGCGACGACGATCTGGACGGCTACGGCGCCTTCTGACCGGGTGCTCCCGCGGGTCTGAGCGCCGGGAGGCTCTTGCCTATTCGGTGGGCACCCACATGGTGCGCGCGAGCCGGAAGCCCTTGTTGTAGCTGCCGGGGACCGTGTCCCAGGAGCGGTCGTTCACCCGCGTCAGCTCGCACTGGTAGTCGTACGTCCCTCCCCGGCGGACTCGGTAGAACGGATCCAGCGGGCCGGTGGGGTCGACCTGGGGGGTGAGGTCGTAGGGCTCGTAGCCGTCCCAGCAATGCTCGGTGACGTTGCCGCTCATGTCGTACAGGCCGTACCCGTTCGGCTCCTTCAGACCGACGGGCTTCGCGAAGACGTCGGTGAAGGCGTCGCACCAGGCCACGTCGCCCACGTCGTCGCTGCCGGAGAACTCGTAGTCCTCCCCGCCCTGGGCGGCGTACTCCCACTCTGCCTCGGTGGGGAGTCGGTACCCGTTGGCGTCCAGGTTCTGCATCCAGATCCCGGCGAGCTCGTTGTAGACCGGGTCGAGGCCCTCGTCGGCGGAGAGCTGATTGGCGAACTCCAGGGCGCGGCTCCAGGAGACGCTGTTCACCGGGGTGAGGTCTGTGCAGCCCTTCGGATCGTCGCATTGGGACGGATCGCTCCCCCAGACCTGGGCGTAGAACGCCTGGGGTACCTCCCAGACTCCAATCGCGTAGGTGCGGGTCAGGGTGACGTCGTGGGCTGCCTCGTCGACTAGATACCCGGGTTCTTCAAGCTCGAACCCCATGCGGAAGCTGGCGCCCTCGATGCACACGAAGTCGTAGTTGACGAGGGTGGGGCCCGCCCCGATGTCGACCGTGAAGGGGGGCCCTGGGATCAGGTCTCCCTGCTCGCAGGGCGGAGGGTCGGTGGCGTCATCGTCGTCGGCCGTGCTGTCGTCGTCGTCGCCGGTGTCGTCGTCGTCGGGTGCGGTGTCGTCGTCGTCGCCGCTGTCATCGTCGTCATCGACGACCTCGAGGCAGCGCCCCAGGGAGCCGCCCCGCGGCCAACACAGGTCGCACCCCGCTCCGAGGAGCAGGCACGAAAGCAGCAAGGGGACGAGGAGAACTCTCAAGACCGTGCTTTCTGCGTCGCGTGGGGGGTCAGCGCCGCAAACCGTAGCGCAGCCGCTCCTGGATGCTCGGGGTCTCGACGCGCAGCTGGTCGAGTTGGGCCTGTAGAGCGCCGCGGACCCGGCGGTCGAGCTCGTCCACCGACGCATGCGTCGGCTCGGCGGTGGGCTCCGAGGAGATTTGGACCGGCGGACCGAAGCGGTATCGGAACCGCGCGGGAACCGGAAGGTTGGGCAAGGGGCCCACGGTCAGGCCCCAGGGGACCGTGAGGGAGATCGGGAAGATCTCCGCGCGGGCAGCCCTGCGGATCCCCGTGGCCTGGGCGATGCGACGCCCTCGGGCCAGCACGATGAGCGTCTCGTGGGCTCCCGAGTGGGCGACGGGGACGATGGGTACGCCAGCGCGGAGAGCGAGCTTGGCGTATCCCTTGCGCCCGCCGAAGTCGACGCGAAAGCGGTCGCGGTAGGGGCGGTACACATCCAGGTCACCCCCAGGCATCACCGCGATGTCGTGACGACGGTCCCGCAACGCTTCGAGGGCGACCACGGGTCCCGCGCGGAGCGCTCCGAGACGGGCCATGGGCGCTCCCGTTCCCCGGACCTTGAACATCATCTCGTGGGCGAGGCCGTGCAGCGGACGCTCGACCGTCATGTGCTGGTACCAGAGCCAACCGAGGCCCCAGGCATCCGGGATCAGCAGGCCCCCGGAGTGGTTCGACACCAGGAGGACCGGGGATGGGGGGACGTGCTCCATGCCCGCCACCTCGACGGGGTAGGGCCCAGAGCCGCAGAACAGCGGGTCCATGCGCGCAATGGCTCGTTCGAGAGCCTCCCGGTCGAGGTCGTCGACGTTCTGCCCCCAGGCACGCTGCCGGTCCTCGTCTCCATCGACGGGGGAGAGGAAGCGCAGCACACGCTTGAGCGCGGCTTTCGACCGGGATCGGGGCAAGGGCGGGACCTCCGCGGGCGCGAGACAGGGGGCCGGCACCTTATCGGACGCCGCGTAGATTCGCCTCAACAGCGTGAGCCAAGGGGCTCGGGTGGTACGTTTCGCGGGCAATGATCATCTTCGACCTGTCCCTAGAAATCGCTGCGCCAAGGGCCGATGTGTTCGCCTGGTGGAGCGACCCCCACAACATCCCGAAGTGGCAGTCCGGCGTGGTCCGGGTGGACTTCGAAGGCGAGGCTGGCAAGGGCGCGCGGTACACCGTCGTCCGCAAGGCTCTGGGGATGACGCAGGAGATGCGCACCACCATCATCGACTTCGTCGACGGGGAGCGCCTCGTGGAGAAGGCCCGCGGTGGACCGGCCACCAACTCCATCACCACGACCTTCACGGACGCCGGGGGCGGGCGCACGCGCATGGACAGCCACGTGGAGATCGACCTGGGTGGCGTGCTCGGTCGTCTCGGCGACAAGCTGGCGGCCGGAAAGCTCAAGAGCCAGGCGAAGTCCGACCAGCAGCGACTCAAGAAGGTCCTCGAGTCTCTGTGAGGGCCGCTCTCCTCCTGGCGGCGCTCCTGCTCGCGCCCACGGTCGCGTTCGCGCAGGAGGCAGCGGGCGACGAGCCCAGCGCGGACGAGCCCAGCGCGGACTCAGCTCCCGGCGATGTCCCCGGAACGGTCTGGCCCCTCGACGGTCGCAGGGCGTGCCCCTCGCTCCGTGCCTGCTGCGTTCCCGGCGAGGACGAGTGCACTCACCCGGGCATGTCACGACTGATGCTCGGCATCAGCGGCGGCGCGGCGTTCGCTGCGGGGGCAGGGACCTTCCTGTGGGTCGGTGACTCGCTGCATTCGGGGGATCCCCAATCGGCGGTCCTCGGCGTGGGACTCATCGGCCTCGGGGGCTCCCTGGTGGGCATGATCGCGGACTGGATGACGCCCGGCTCGGGAGGTCGAGTCCACGATCGCCCGGGTCGCCCGACGGTGCGGCTCACCGTCAGCCCTGGAGGCACCTCGACCCTGGATGAGGCCGCGCCCTATGGGCTGGGCATTCGGGTCGATCCCACCATCGCGCTGAACGCTCGGGTCTCCCTCCAGCCCCACCTCGGTGTGTCGATGGGGCTGGGAAACAGCGCCCACGTCGCCCCCGTCGTCGGGGCGGTGTCCAGCGACCAGGAGTCGGCGTTCCCGGTGGTCCTGCGGACCTGGAAGATGAAGGTGACGGCCGGGGCAGAGCTGGCGGTGAGACTCCCATACCCGCTCGCAGTGAAGCGTCCGATGTACACCGGTGCGGTGGAGGTCCGCTGGAAGCCCATGTGGGAGTTGCGTCGCCGCACCCTTCAGCCCGGCGCGGCGAACGTGCAGATCGTCGAGCACAACGCCCTCTACCCCGTGAACCTTGGCCTCCGGTGGCACGTCGCACCACGCCAGCGCTTCACCTTTTACGCGGGTCCCCGCATCGACTGGCTGTCGTTCAGCGACCCGGGTGACATCGAGCTGCGCCGAGGCAAGGCGACCATGGGCACGTTCTACGGCGAGGCCTGGTGGCAACTCGACATCCCCTTCAGCCCCCTGGGGCGGCGCAAGACCTCGGTGAATGGGCGCCTCAACGTGGGCTACATCCACAGCCACCTCGACGGACAGCGCCTCGATGTGGGCGCGATCGTCGGCTACTTCGGCCCGGTGGAGCTGTCGTTCGACCTGCGCATCCGCAAGGTGAACGCGCCCGTCGCCGTGCAGGTCACCGCGGGGTACCGACTCGCCACCGGAGGGGGGCCCTTCGTGGAGCTGGGGTTCGTCGCGCCCGAGCTCGGGAGGAAGGGAACATGACGAGAACGACAGATCGCCCATCGCGCTGCACTGGCTGGAGTCTCCTCGCTCTTGGGGGGCTCGTGAGCGCGCTGACCTTGCCTTCCGGCTGCAACACCGTGGCCTGCGCCCACGGCGACTTTGGATCTGCAGAGTGTCGGGTCGCGGCCGAGAACCACTACGCCCAGGTCACGACCTCGAGCGGAGTCTCCCTGCACTTCGCCGAGCCCGGCTCCGACGACGCCACGGTGGTCGCCCCTCTGGGGTTGTTGGAGCCCACCTCCACGGGGGTGCGGGTCCGTCCGTCCACCCTCATGGACTTCGACCTCGTCATCGAGGCCGGGACGCTGGGGGCCACCTCGATCACCCTCGAGCTTGAGAACGTCGCGTCGGACGCGGTGCTCTCGCTGGGGCCTTCGGGCGCTGAGGTGGAGCTGGCTCCGGGCATGGGCACCACCCGCAACGTCGAGGTGTCGCTCACGGACGACGTCCTGTGGTTGCGGGGCCGGCGCGACTGCCCGCTGACCTTCCGGGTGGTGGTCGCAGGGGACGTGCAGACGAACCCGGTGCAGTTCGAGCGCGTGCTCGACTCGCTGCACGACGAACTGGCTGATGGCGCCGCCACGGGCCAGCCCCTGCTGGGCTTCGCCCTCCTGGGCGACCTCGCCGAGGTGCCCGTGGAGGAGGAGCTCCGTCACGTCAGCTCCCTGCTGAGGAATGCCGTGGTCCCCGTGTCGGTGACGCCCGGAAACCATGATGTGCACGGCGACGTGATGGCTATCTACAACCGCGTCTTCGGAGCGGGCACCTACGCCCAGGCGGTGTGCACCGCGAAGCTCGCTCTCTTCGACACCGGGGCGGGGGGCCTCGCGGCGTCGGTCCAGGCGCGACTTCCCGAGCTGCTCGCCCGGTCCTCCTTCGACTTCCTCGTGGGCGGTGGTCACTACCCGGCCTACCCGGGCCGCACCGGCAACAGCTGGGGAGACGAGGATGCGTCCTTCTATCTCCTCTCGGAGTTGGCGCGGAACGAAGCGGACCTGTGGGTCGCAGGCCACTACCACTCTTGGGAGGACACGGTGCCGAAGCCCGTGGGGGACCGTGAGGTGCGGCAGATCATCTCGGGCACTGCGGGGGCGAGCCAGGGGTCCGGGGTGCCCACCTTTGGCTACACGCGCCTGACCTTCTCGCCCGCCGGACTGAGCAGCTGCTTCGTCGAGGTGCTCCCCCCCGGCCGTGTCGAGGCCCAGACCGGCACCGCCACCGGGATCCGCTACTGCCCCTGAGGGGAATCAGCGGCGGCGAAGACCCCGTCGGAGCACGTCCTCAGCGGGCTTTCCTCGCGGAGTGAACGTGCCGTCCTCGGGGCCTCCGAGCCCGAACCAGTTCCACAGGAACCAGGCGTCGAAGGGCAGGGGAGCCTCCCCCGACCGGGCCAGGTGGCGCCCCACGAACACCCTCAGCAGGGCTTCGTAGAGCGTGGCCTGCAGGGCGAAGTCCATCTCTTCGGCTGCGCACGCGCACCAGGGCTTGGCGGCGGCGGTGGTTCGTGACGGGTAGCCCACCTCGGTGAGCAAGAGCGGCAGGCCCACGGCCTTCTGCAACGCCTCGAGGTCGCGCAGCGGCTGCGTCCAGGCCTGCACGAGTTCGTCCTCGGTGGGCTTCGCGCCGTCCTTGGCGAGGCGGAAGTACCCGTTGACCCCAATGGCATCGAGGGAGTCCCAGAAGGTCACCTGGTCGAACTGATCCCAGTTGGCGGAGTAGGCCAGGGGGCCGGCAAACACGGCGCGCACCCCCGCGATGAGGTCGAGCCACAGCGCCCGCTCCCCCTCCATGGAGAGCAGCTCGCTCCCGACGATGAAGCGCTCCGCCCCGGACTGACCCGCGACGACCGCGTGGGCAAGCACGAAGTCGCGATAGCTCGCGAACCAGCGCTTCGTGGCGGGCTCGCCGTCCCGCTCGGGGGCGATGACGCCCCGCCATTGTCGCGGGTTCTCCTGCGTCTCCAGGAGCACGATGGGCATAAGGGTCGCCCTCAGGCCGGCGTCGCGCACCTGCTCCAGCGTCCGTCGCACCGTGGAGATGGACGGGGAGAGGCCCGGCTTGGGCCGGATGAGGGTGCTCCGCACGTCGTGTTGGTACCAGGGGACCACAAGGAGCACCCCGTCGACCCCGACGGTGGCTATCTCGTCCACCAGGGGGCCGTAGTCCCAGTTCGGGTCCGAGGCGAAGAGGCCGAGCCCCATGCCGGGGACGGGCTCCTCGGCATGGGCGGGGGAGGCCCAGAGCCCGGCCAGGCACAGAAGGACAAGCAGCCACCCAGTCAGGGCCGCGTGGGCCTGGGCGACGGTCGCCCGGAGGTCGCTGGTCGGAAGGGTGCGTCCCGCCACTGGTCTCAGTGGTGGTGGCCGCCGGTTCCGTCGAGGCCGTGGGGGTGGCCGTGGGCCTTCTCGTCCTCGGTGGCGTCCCGCACGCCGATGATCTCGGCCTTGAAGTGCAGGGTCTCGCCGGCGAGGGGATGGTTGCCGTCGAGCAGCACGTGCTCGGGCTCCACGCCCACGATCCAGACGGGAGCGACGCCATCGTCGGTCTCCACGAGGAACTGCATGCCCTCCTGGAGCGGCGCGTCCGGCGGGAAGGCGCTTCGCGGCACAGGCTGGGGATCACCTTCCTGGCGCAGGCCGTACCCCTTCTCGGGGGCGACGGAGACCTCGGTGGAGAAGCCGATGGGCTGGCCGTTGAGCACCTCTTCGAGGCCCTCGACGATGTTGCCCGACCCGTGCAGGTAGGGCAGGGCCTCGCCACCGTCGGACGTGTCGAGCACCTCTCCGGCGTCGTTGGTCAGCGTGTAGTTGATGATGACGACCTTCCCGGCCGCTGCGACGTCGCTCATGGTGCGAAGATCCTTTTCTGCCCGGTGCGGGCGGGCGCAGGGGAGCACCGATTCCGCGCGATGTCGAGTCGCCCCTGCAAGGGTCAGTTCTCCACGCCATTGCACCCCGTCGCGAATCGATGCAGGGTCGTGCGCATGGCTGCTTCATTCCGCATCTACAACACGCTGTCTCGCTCCGTCGAAGACTTCGTCCCCCAGGTCCCCGGCAAGGTGGGGATCTACGTCTGCGGGATGACCGTGTACGACCGCTCCCACGTCGGCCACGCCCGCGCCATGGTGGTGTTCGACGCCTTCGTCCGCTACCTGCGGCACCGCAGCTGGGACGTGCTCTTCGTGCGCAACTTCACGGACGTGGACGACAAGATCATTCGGCGCGCCAACGAGCTCGGCGAGGATCCGGTGGGGCTCGCCTCGCGCTTCATCGACGTCTTCCACGAGGACATGGATGCCCTCGGCCTCGTGCGCCCCGACCACGAGCCCCGCGTCTCCCGCTGCATCGACGACATCCACGACGTCATCGGCAAGCTCGTCGACAAGGGCCACGCCTACGTCTCCGAGGGCACCGTCTGGTATGCGGTCCGCACCTTCGACGAGTACGGGAAGCTGTCCGGCCAGAACATCGACGAGCTCCGCAGCCCCGATGAGGCTGGCGGCAAGCGGGACCCGGCCGACTTCGCCCTGTGGAAGTGCGCGCGCCCCGGCGAGGTCTCCTGGGAGTCGCCGTGGGGTCCCGGTCGCCCCGGCTGGCACATCGAGTGCTCGGCCATGGGCTGCAAGCACCTCGGGGCCACCTTGGACATTCACGGCGGTGGCCTCGACCTCGTGTTCCCGCATCACGAGAATGAGATCGCGCAGTCGGAGGCGGCCAACGGCGCGCAGTTCGCCAACTACTGGATGCACAACGGCCTCCTGACGATGGCCGGCGGCCAGAAGATGGGGAAGAGCCTGGGCAACGTCATCAACATCGATGTCGCCCTCGCCGAGTTCCCGGCCGAGGCTCTGCGGCTGTACTACTTGCAGAACAAGTACCGCTCGCCTCTGCCCTGGTCTGGCGACGCCTTGCCCGAAGCCCTCGGCATGCTCTCGCGCCTGTACGACGCTCGGGAGGCGGCCGAGGCCATGGGGGGCGAGGGAGACGCCGACCGGATCGCGAAGGAGATGGGCAAGACCGCGAGCGACGTCCTTCGCCTGGGCCGGGACTTCGAGGCCCGCTTTCACGGCGCCCTCGACGAGGACTTCAACACGGGCGGAGCCATCGGGGCGGCCTTCGAGCTGGCCCGCGCCGTCAACCGCTTTGCCGACCACAAGAAGGCCCGCAAGCGGGGTGGTCCCATCGTGGCGCCGGCCCTGGGAGCCTTCGCGTTGCTGGCGGATGGGCTCGGTCTGCTGGGTCGGCCGGTCTCCGAGTTTCACGCCGAGGTCAAGGTCAAGCGTCTCAAGGCGCTCGGTCTCGACGAGGCTGCCGTCGAGGGGATGCTCGCCGAGCGCAGCGCCGCGCGCGCTGCCAAGGACTGGGCTCGCTCCGATGCACTGCGCGACGAGCTCGAAGGAAGCGGCATCATCGTGATGGACAAGCCTGAAGGCGTGCAGTGGCGTGTGCGATGCGTCGCCCCGGATTCGGCGACCGCCTAGTCGTCGGCCCCGAGGTCGCCCACCCCTATTCGGCCTCGGGCGTCTGCTCCGGGAGGTCTGGTTCCGGCGCGCTCAGGGCGATGTCCTCTTCGGTGGAGAACGTGTAGGCGGCGAGCACCAGGACGGGAATGCCGTCCTTTGGCGCCGGAAAGCCCAGCCGTTGGTGGGCCCTCTCCACGCAACGCGCGAAGGAGCCTCCGGCCAGCTCGCCCGCCGTCAGCACCATGCTGACCTCTCCGGCGCTCCCCACGACGACGCCCACCACCATGTCGCCGGCCCACGCCGCCTTGAATGGCTGGTTGATGCCGGTCGCGTAGCAGTCCGAGGTGGCCGGTCCTGCGCGATCGCGGGCCAGCAACACCATCTCCTCGTCCGCCTTGCTGAGCAGGACGTCTTCGTCCCCCGGCCACTCGGCCCGGGTGAGTGCGCCCTCCTCGAGATGCAGCGCGAGTCGCCCCGGGGTGCCGTCGGGGGAGGCAGTGAGGGAGACCGACGCCACCACTTCGGCTGCGCAGGGGTTCTCGGGACTCATCAGCACGACGACGCCCTCGCCGTCGACGCCCAGGGTCATCCGGCCCACGACGCCGCACGCGCCGAGAGACTCTCTTCGGGCCTCGATGGCGTCGCGCAGCCCCTGAAGCCAGAAGCGCCGCTGGAGATCGCGCACGGCGGCGTTGGCTGTCAGCACGAAGGAGGTGGCCTCGAGCCGCAGGTGGTCGTTGTCTTCCTCCTCCTCGCCCTCCTCCAGGACCTCGAGCTCTTCGAGATCTGCCCGGCTCACTCCCGCCACGCCCTGCTCGGGCACTCCCCCCAGGAGGAACGGGACGCGCAGCCGCTGTGGCCCCGGAAATCCGTCTTCGGCCAGGCCGTCGTCGTAGAAGAGGGTGCGCACGACCCGGCGAGCTGTCGCGTCTTGGTGGGGGGGCATGGAGCCCGGCACGGTCTCCTCCAGGCAGCGCTTCAGCCAGCGCGGAGACCGGGGCCCGCTGAGACTCATGCTGCGGCGGGTCCCGTCGGGGGCGATGTCCAGGGTGACGTGCAGCCATGGAGGCGGTGTGCGGGTCAGGGTGGGGCGCCCGCACGCCAGGATGGGGTCCATCGCTTCGAGGAGCGTGGTGTGTACCGCGAGCTCCCAGTCCATGCGCGCCCGGTGGCTCTCTGCGTCCGCGGCGGCCGCGAGCGGCACCATCAGCCCGGCGAGCAGCACAGCGCTGCCGACGCCGCGCACCCTATTGCCCCAGCATCGGCGCGATCCACCCGGTGAGGGCGGACCACCACTCCCGCGCTCTGTCTCCCCAGGGGCCTGGCAGAAGGGTTCCCGCGAAGAGCAGGAAGAGACCGGTCCCGGCGAGGCCCAGGAGACGGGTGATCAGCGCCTTGCGCGCCGCTCGCTTTTGCCACGTCGTGGGGACGTGAGGGGTGCGCGGAGCGGGTCGACGGGGTGGGACGCGTGGATGCCCGGGGGATGGGGCTGGGCGACGCGGCGGCATCGAGCGCGTCGCGCTGCGCCCTCCGCGGTTTGCCCGGTCGAGCCACTCGCGGGGCTGCTCCTCGGGCTCCCGCATGACGCCGTAGTCGAGCTGCGCGGGGACGTGCGGGCTGGGGACGGCGGCCAGGTTCGGCGCCGAGTGCACCATCTGCCGTTGGACCGGCGTGGACGGAGTGGGCGCGCCTCGGGCAGGGCCCGCGGTGGGCCCGAGGGGCATCTCGAACGCCGAGACGGCCGCTTGGGGCAGCGAGATGGTCTCGAAGTCATCGAACGAGGTGATGGAGTCCAGCGAGAGCTCGGCGCCGCGAGGGAGCACGTCCCCCAGCTCACCGGTTTGCGCCACGGGGAGGGCCGGGGCCACTTGCTTGACCCAGCGGGGCAGATCGATTCCCGCGGGCAGACGGGCCTTGAGCGCGCGAAGGTCGTCCTGGAGAGCGCTCGCGCCGGGGTAGCGGTCGTCGGGGCGCTCCTGCATCAGCCGAAGGAAGAGGGGCAGGATCTCTGGCCACTCGGCTCGGATCCGCTCCGTGGCGGGCCCGATGTCCACGTCCATGACCGCCCGGAGGACCGGGACGACCTCCTCCCCCGCAAAGGTGGGCTCCAGGGTGACGAGCTCGTGGAGAATGCCGCCCAACGCGAACAGATCCGACCGCGCGTCCACCCTCTCGCCCATCACCTGCTCGGGGGACATGAACAGGGGAGTGCCCCGGGCCGTCTGCTCCTGAGTGACGTAGACGTTCGTGATCGCCTTCGCGATGCCGAAGTCCATGATCTTCACCTCGCCACGCTGGCTGATCATGATGTTCCCGGGCTTCATGTCCCGGTGTACGACCCCGAGATGTCGACCGTCGGGTCCGGCGAGCTCGTGGGCGTAGGCGAGGCCGGCACAGAGCTCCATCAAGACGTCGAGCACCACGGAGCGCGGCACGGGGACGCGTCGCTCGGAGTGGGCCCGCAGCAGCCAATCCAGCGGCCAGCCGTCCACCAACTCCATGGCGATGTAATAGAAGGGCCCCACCTGGCCGAGCTCGTCCGTGGTGACGATGTTCTGGTGTCGGAGCAGCCCGCCGAGGCGCGCTTCGTCGGTGAGGGCTGCAATCTGGTCGGGAGTGGCCGTGGCGTTTGGGTCGAGGACCTTGAGCGCTACTTCCTTGCTGAACCCATGGGGCCCGCTCCGCGCGGCGCGGAATACGCGCGCCATGCCGCCCTTCCCCAGCAGGGAGAGCAACTCGTAGCTACCAAAGCGTACGGTCTTCGCCACATCGCGACTCTAAACGACCCCCGGCCGCGATGGGCCCTTGGCGGGTAGACTCGCCGCTCTGGACGGGACCGGCGTGTCCCCCGAAAGGACGACCATGCTCGCACGTGCGCTCCTCATCTCCGCCCTGGGACTCTCCCTCGTCGGCTGCCCCGCAGGGTCCGATGAACCGGAGATCGCCGCGCCGAGCAAGCCTGTGGTGTCTCGCAGTACCTCTGCGGCGGTGGGGGCGATGGCGGGTGCGGCGCCGACGGTGGCCGCGACCGTGGACGGCAAGGCCCCCCAGCTCGATGCCTGCGGCGCCCTGCTGGATTCCAACAACCGGTGCGGGCCGGTGAAGGAGCTGAGCGCACAGATTCCTGGAGACGTGTGCCTCCCCGAGGGTGTCGTCGAACCGAACTCCGCCTCCGTGGAGCATCTCGCCTGGAAGACCTTCGTCGCCTTGAACTGGCCTGTCACCCCGCAGGGCGTGCCGGCGTCGGACGGTCCCCTCGTCGCGGACCATGCTCCCGGAGGGCACGCCGTGGCGTGGGAGACGTGGCGCAGCCCGCCCGAGCTCCTCCAGCTCCTTCGGGCCAACGAGGGCATGGTGAGCAAGGCGGATTGGAGCACCCCCGCCGACCTCCCGGAGGCATGCAACGCCAAGGCCGGCTCCCTCCTCCTCGAGCAGACGGCCACGGTGAGCGACGCAGTCGCCGCCTTGCTCCCCGAGGTGACGGCTCACGTGAACGGTGGCCCCGCTGTCGACCAGAACGGTCGCCCGGTCCTGGTGGAGACCCGCATGAACCGCACCATGTGGGATGTCGTGGTCTCCGGGGGCTGGTACGAGCCCGGCAGCTCCCCCCGCGGCCTGCAGTTCCCCAACAACCACGGCGACACGGCCTACGGGGTCGGGGCCATGGCCGTCCAGGCAGCCTGGGTCATCTTGGACGCTGTCGAAGAGGGCGACGCCTCCATGCGCGTGCGGACCGCGTACGTCTATCAAGAGGGCAACGAGCACCGGTCCGCCGTGTGCGACGAAGTGCTCGTGGGCCTCGTCGCGCTTCAGATCGGCCACAAGGCCGCCGCCGGGGACGACACCTGGGTGTGGTCCGTGTTCGAGCACAGCGCCGTCGCGCCCCTCGACGACAACGGCCCTTCACGCGAATACATGTTCCAGACCACCGGCTGCGCGGAGCTCGGCGGTGACGTCTGCGCCGACGTCGTCCCGGGCAGCGCGACCGAAGCGGCCCGGTGCTGCCCGAACACGGACTTGCACGGGCGCCTGGGGCCGAAGGACCGCTTGAGCGACGACCGGACCCCGACCCATCTCACGCGTCTCGATGCATGGACGGACTCGTCGAGCTGCACGGAGCACTACCGGAAGGCTCTCGCGGGGACCCCCTGGAGCAACTTCGCGCTGATCGGAGCCCAGTGGTGGGAGAACGAGGAAGCGGAGACGCTGCAGTTTGGCCCGCGTCCTCGCACGCTACGCAGCCTCGTCCTGGAGCCGTGGGCGACGCGCTGGGTGCCCGAAGGGCAGGACACCGTCAGCTCGTGCATCGGCTGCCACCAGGCCGGCGATGACGGTGTCTTCTTCTTGAAGCCTCTGCGGCAGGCCATCGCGGCCGACGCAGAGGCACCGTCGCAGCCGTCGGAGGGGGCTCAGGCTGAGCCTGCCGAGGAGCCGGCTCCCGCTACCCCTGCTGAGGGAAGCGATCAGGAAAGCGCTTCGCCCAGTGAGCCGACATCGGCTCCTGAATGAGGACCTCGCTGGTCTCGAACTCGAAGATGCCCTTGATGCGTCCACGGGTGCGCTGAGTCCGAGCCTTCAGCATCGTGATGATCTCGTCCTCCGTGCGCTCGTCGCCGGGGTACCGCACGAGGTGCTTGGCGAGCTTGCCGTAGTTCTTCGTCATCAAGCACCACCAGAGCGACTGGTTGTTGCCGAGCCCATCGAAGATGAGCGCGTCCTGCTTGGCGTAGACGTCGAACTCCTTCTCCATGTGCCCTGGCATCTCGGACCAGTGCAGCATCGGCGCCACGTGGTGCACGATGTGGTAGCCGTCGTTGTAGCAATTGATGTTGTAGCGATGATTGATGAGGTTGTTGCTCGACAGGTACGGGTTGCCCGGGTCGTCGGCGTCGACGAACGCGTGCTGGGCCCAGTTGCCCGACATCATCAGGACGCGGATGAGCAACAAGGGCAGCACGAACACGATGAACGTGGCCTGCCAGTTGAAGAAGCCGAGGGCGAGGATGCCCACGAGCCAGGCCACTTCGCCGACGATGAAGCGTCGGAGCAGGCGCTTCTTCCCGGTGTGGCGCAGGTAGTTGATGAGGTGCACCTCACCCGTCCAGAAGAACCGCGCCCAGTAGTGCACCCAGTGGGCGAACGAGTCCCGGCGGTAGCAGAGCGTCGTGCTCAGGTCGCCGAGCAGGTTCTCTTCGCCGTGGTGCATGCCCACGTGATGCACGTAGTAGCTCGTGGGCGTCTGGCCGAAGAAGGGCCCCAGGACGGCGGGGATGAACCAGGGCAGCAGCGTGTGCCCTCGCTTGAACAGCGGCCGGTGCGACGTCGCGTGCAGGGTGAGGATGTAGCGGCCCATGTACTTGATGAAGAGGATGGGCACGTAGACGAAGCCAGCGACCCAGACCCACGGCGTCGGCATGGCGAACAGGAGGATGGCGGAGGCGATGGTGTACATCGCCATCCAGGTGACCCGCCGCGTGAAGATCAGGTCCCGCTCGTCGCGGATGAATCGCAGCCAGAAGCGGTCGTAGGCGGTGTAGTCGGCGCGCTCGGACTCGTGCCAGCGCATGTCGCGTGTGGTGTATGCGGGCGTGGTGGGCATGGTCATCACAGCGTCCTGTCTGCCCCGGCGCGGAGCGGCGGGGTGATAGCAGAACCAGGCGACCCGAGGGTCCCCAATCGAGGGTGCGGGCGCACGCAGCGCTCCACCCACCGCGCCGGTGGTCGAACACTCATCGGGCAGCAACGTGCCCGGCGCCTCGTCCCCGGGATTGCACAAGGAGCGGGGACCACCTCTCCTGGTGGGGTTGTTTCCTTGGAGGTCCCATGCGCTCGTTCGTCCGCCTTGTCTCTCTCTTCGCAGTCCTCAGTCTGGCTGCCTGCGGTGGCGCCACGGAGGGATTCAACGTCGTCGTGACCAACGTCGGCTCCGTCGCGACCTACCTCCACGCGGGGGACTCCAGTGGCATCTTGATGGGCATCGAGGAGGAGGTGAACGGTGAGTGGACCTCACTCTCCACCTCTCTCGCGGGGATGTGCACGAGGGCGTGTAGCGCTCCGCCCGGAGCGATCACCTGCGCCGATGTGGCCGCCGAGCTGCTGGTCGCTCACGCTCTGCTCCCTGGCGACAGCGGGACGAAGAGCTTCGATGGCGAGTTCTGGTTCCTCAACGAGGGCCTCAACTGCGCGCGCCGGGCTCCCTTGAGCGGCCCGCTGCGGGTGACGCTCTGCCACGACACGGACATCGTGGACTTCAACGGCGATCCCGTCGAAGAGCCCGCCGAGAGCGGGCCCGTGGGCAGCGCCAGCGGCGAGGTCATGCTCGCCGCGGCCACGTGCGAGACCTTCGAGTTGCTCGTCGAGGATGGCGTCGCGAACGTGGAGATCGCCGAGTGACCGTCGCCGACGGCGTGTTCAGGGTCGAGCTGCGCGGGGAGTAGTCTGAGGCATGGCCTTCGCACCTCGTCTCGCTGAGCTTCTCGCGCTCTGCGCCCTCGTGTCCGGCTGCCACCTCGAGCCCTTCGAGATCGAGATCACCAACGCGAGCGACGTCGCGCTCTTCCTCGATGGAGGGGTGGAGCGGCCGATTCTGTTCCAGCTCGAGCAGCAGGTGGATGAGAACTGGAGGTCTCTGGGGACGGAGTTGAGCATCTGCCAGTCGCGCTGCGGCTCGAACCCGCTCGCGTTCGACGTCTGCGTCGGCGACGACCCCGGTCGGACCGTCGCGTTCGCCCTGCTCCCCGGGGAGAGCACGCGGCTCTCCTTCGAGGAGAAGCAGTTCTACAGCAACGGTTCGTGCCTGCGACGTGCCCCCGCGGACGGCGCCCTTCGCCTCTCGCTCTGTCACGACGACGCCATCGAGAACATGAATGATGTCGCGCTCCCGACCCCAGCCCAGAGCGGGCCCATCGAGGGAGGGGAGGTGCTTCAGGCGCTCCTCGTCGAACCCCTGTGCGAGACGCGGGCTGTCGAGGTCGTCGATGGAGTGGCCGAACTCGACGTGCCCGGGTCCTGAAGCTCTCGCCCGGGGTGCCGGCGTAGCAGCGCGGGATGACGGGCCAGCCCTCGGTCAGGAGGCCCGCGCATCAGGTCTCTCCTCCTGGGCGGCTGCCCGCACGAACAGGTTGCCGGTTCCCCGATCGATGTCCAACCTCGGGAGGTGCACCCCATCATCCTCGCTTCCGTCCTCGGCTCCGTGCTCACCATCGTCGCCGCGGCCGTCTTCCGCGGGCGCGCCTACGCGGGGTTCGTGGGCGTCCTCCTCACGATCCACACCCTCGTGATCGTCGGGCTGCAAGAGCAGATGCTGGCCCTGGCCCCGCTCCTCATCTGGCTGCACGTCGCCACCCTCGTGCACACGGTGTCGCTGGTGTGGGCGCGGCTACGACCCAACTGGTACCGGGCTCTGGTGAGCATCCCGGGCCTCTACTTCACAGCCGCGACGTTCCTCGCGGTGCCCTGGGCCATCGCCGCTGCCATCGGCCTTACTCCGTACGGCTGGTGGCTTCCCTTCGCCGCGGCCGGCCTCGGCGTCGTCCAGTCCCTGCGCGCCACCCAGGAGGTCGTGGACCTCGTGCTCGACGGCGAGCACATGCCGGAGCTGCAGCGCACGGCGGTGGTGCGACGGTCCCGCAAGGTCTCGCCAGCCGAAGGCGAGCCTCTTCGCCTCGTGCAGATCACCGACCCCCACCTGGGGCCGTTCATGTCGGTGGAGCGCTTGCGCGGGATCTGCGAGCGCGCGGTGGAGGCAGACCCGCATCTGGTGCTGTTGACGGGCGACTTCTTCACGATGGAGGGAAGGGGAGACGCTGACCTGCTCGCAACGGCCCTGGCTCCCCTGAAAGCCCTCGAGGGCCGAACCTTCGCTTGCTTCGGCAACCACGACCACGAGGCTCCGCGGGCAGTTGCCGATGGGCTCGCGGCGGTGGGAGTGAAGCTGCTCGTGGACGACTTCACGACGGCCGACACCCCCGTGGGCCCGGTCCAGATCGTGGGTCTGGACCATGTGTGGGCCAAGCGTTCGGAGCACTACGGCGAGGTGTTTGCTCGGCTCCCCGAGGCAGGGGACGCGCTGCGCCTGGTGATGCTGCACGACCCCGGTGGCTTCAAGCACCTCCCCCTGGGGGAGTCGGACCTGGTGCTCAGCGGGCACACCCACGGCGGGCACGTGGGCCTGCTGTCGCTGGGCATGAACTGGACCTCCATCGGTGCCATCGCCCGCATGCCGGACCACGGCTTCTGGGGGCGCGGCAAGGACCGGCTCTACGTCCACCGCGCCAATGGCCACTACGGCTTCCCGATCCGGGTGGGCGTGCCCGCTGAGGAGAGCGTCCTGCGGGTGCACCGGCCCTGAGCGGTCTCTCCTGAGCCGGGGCATGACCGATGCACTTTGTGCTGGCCCGCTCCGTGCTTAAGTCCGGCGGTGCACCCCTCGGAGGATCCCATGCGCCGTCTCCTGCTCCTCGCTCTGCCCGCCCTCCTGCTCATCGGCTGCGGTGACCTGAGTCGCTCCACCGGCGAGCTCGGTCGCCTCGACTACTCCCTGCACAGCGACTTCCTCGTCGATGGGACCGCCCTCGTCGGGACCTCCATCCTCACCGGTCACCCGCAGGTCATCGACCTCGCTCTGACGGACGCGGGGGAGGATGCCGGCAGCAACTTCGAGGAGATGAGCCACGTCGCCACCCCCTCGGCGGGGGTGACCCTTCAGGGTTTCAACTCCGACGACGATGTCGGAAACCTGACCATCACGGTCACGGACCCTGGCGACTACGTCATCGAGTCGATGCTCGATGGGAGCGTGTTCGACCGAATCACCCTCACTTTCGACAGTCCGACCACCCTCGACCTCGTGACCTGGGTCCGCGTGCCCAACGGCGAGGAGTTCGATGAGGCAGCAGGCGGAGCGGTCTCGGTGGTGGAGGGAGCCCAAGCGGCGTTCGTGCCCATCCCTCTCGACGCCGACAACGAGCGCATCGCCGGAGACTTCGTGCCCGAGCTGAGCGCCAGCCCCGACTGGGCCGTGGTGGCCGGGATCAATGTGCTCGGCATCTACGAGCAGAACGTGGTGGTGGCTCGCTCCCCGGCGAGCGTCTACTTCATCGAGCCGGGCATGGTGACGCTCACCCTGACGGACCCAGCGAACGCCGTGGACTCGTCGGTGACCTTCGACGTGGACCCGGTGGAGGTCCCCGTCGGGAGGTAGTCAGTCTCCCAGGCCCCGAGCGCGGCTGCGCTAGCGACTCCCGGTCAGCGACCGGTAGCGCGCTCGGCCGCCGTCTTCGCCGAGGCGCTTCACGCGGTCCTCTTCGTAGTCGCTGTAGTTGCCGACGTTGAACATCACCTGGTCGTCCTCGTAGGCGAGGATGTGGGTGCAGACGCGGTCGAGGAACCAGCGATCGTGGCTGATGATGATGGCGCTGCCGGCGAAGTTGGAGATGGCCTCCTCCAGCGAGCGCAGCGTGTCCACGTCCAGATCGTTGGTGGGCTCGTCGAGCAGGAGCACGTTGCCGCCGGCCTTCAAGAGCTTCGCCATGTGCACGCGGTTGCGCTCCCCACCGGAGAGCACGCCCACCTTCTTCTGCTGGGTCTCGCCCTTGAGGTTGAACCACCCCAGGTACTGCCGGGTGTTGAACTCCCGGTCCCCCAGCAGGATGCGCTCGTAGCCGTCGCCGATGTACTCGTAGACGGTCTTGTCGCCCTCGAGTTCCCCGCGAGACTGGTCCACGTAGGAGATCTGCACGGTATCCCCCACCTTGACGGTGCCGCTGTCGGGCTTCTCGAGCCCGGTGATGATGCGGAAGAGGGTCGTCTTGCCGGCGCCGTTGGGTCCGATGATTCCGAGCTTCGCGCCCGCGGGCAGCTTGAACGACAGCTCCTTGAAGAGCTGGCGATCGCCGAAGCTCTTGCTCACGTCCTGGCAGTCGATGACCACATCACCGAGACGCCGTCCGCCAGGGATCTTGATGGTGCCGGCCTCGTAGCCGTCCATCGTGTCCTGAGCGAGCAGCTCCTCGTAGCGGCGCATCCGGGCCTTGCCCTTCTTCTGGCTGGCCTTCTGGGACTTGCGGACCCAGTCGAGTTCGTGGCTGATCTGGCGCTGGCGCCGGGACTTCTCGCGACCCTCCTGCTTGAGCCGCTTGTCCTTCTGGTCGAGCCAGGAGGTGTAGTTGCCCTTCCAGGGGATGCCTTGCCCTCGGTCGAGCTCGAGGATCCAGCCCGCGACGTTGTCGAGGAAGTAGCGGTCGTGAGTGACCGCGACGACGGTGCCGGGGAAGTCGTGCAGGAAGCGCTCGAGCCACGCGACGCTGTCGGC
>JAGSHC010000328.1 GCA_023954745.1 Deltaproteobacteria bacterium
ATCCGCGGCCAGGGCACAGGCGTGGTCTTCGCCGGTCGTGATTTCCACGAAGGGACCATCGGGCGCGTCCGTGCAGATTCCGTAGTTGCAGAATCCCCAGCACACCGCCGAGCCGTCGGACCCCAGCGCGCACGCGGCGTACCGGCGGCCAGCGCCCACATCGATGTACTCGCCCGGCGGCGGAAACAGCTCCTGGTCGCCCACGCAGACGAGCTGTCCGTCGGTGAGCCCACAAGTGACGTCGTTCCCCACGGAGAAGTCGTCGTAGGTCCCGGCGGGCAGTGCGCTCTCGCCCCAGAAGTCGCTCCCCCAGCACCGCACCCCACCCAGCTCGTTCATCGCGCAGGAGTGGTTCTCAGACGTTCCGACGCCCGTCCAGGTCGAGCCCGGGGGGCGCCCGCCATCGTCATTGGAGTCGTCCCCGCTCCCGAAGAGGTCGCCACCGCCGCCAAACAGATCGTCCACCGCGGACTCGGGCGGCTCACCATCTCCCCATTGGGTCATGCATCCAGGCAGGGCGAGAACAACGGAGAGGGCGAGGGTGACGGTCGAGCGCATAGGGTTCCTCCAGACGCCGTCATTGGCGTTGGCAGGTCCTACGAAGACGCCGTAGTGTGTCTTTCAGGTCTTGGCCCCGATGTGACCAGCCTGTTCCAAGACCGCCGCCCCCTTGGCGCAGGAGTCTATTTGGCCTATCCGCTGGTAAGGGCGTGCCCCGAACTGCCAGCCTGGCAACCGCTCCGTTTCCCGGCGGGCCGGGCCCCGCAGCTCCTGTAGAAGGAGCCACGTCACGCCACAGAACACTGGACATCCAAAATTCCACTGCACTATTAGGTAGTTAGGCGCCACCTGTTGCAGCGTGGAACATCGGATGTCCGGGTCGTGTTCAGCGCAACCCCGCGCTTGCGCGTTCTGCCGAGCAGTCAATTCATCTGGGCCCCGTTCCGTGCGTGCACGGTCCGGGACTCCCGCCGGTCATTGACGTGCCCGTGGCGGATGGCTGTCGGACCTCACTCCGGTCGGTGACCAACGCAGCAGGGCACACCTCGCTATCGCTTGGGCTCCTGTTGAGATCGGCAGGTTCTACGCATTTCTCCGGGTTCGAGCCCGTCCCCATGGTCCTGGATCACTTCCGCTACATTTTGTCCTTGAATGATTCGGACGCCAGCCACATGTTTCGTTCATGAGCCTCCCGAAGATGCCTTCTTCCTGGATGGGATACGCCGCCCTGGTGGCTGTCCTGACCCTCGTCCCCCCCTCCATCGCCTCTGCCGGAGACGCTGCAACCACCGCCCTGCCGGAGCGCGCCGGAGGGGCGACGCCGACGTCGGGCAAGGTGCCTCACGTCCAGCTCGACGAGGAGGTCCGACCCGAGCTCGTGAAGGCTCTCCTCGAGCGCGCATTCCTGCTCCCGGACGTCGCGAAGCGACCCACCATCGTCTCGCTCCCGGGCTCTTGGGGGCTCTGGCTGACCGCGTCGGCTCCGCTCGCCGACCGGAGCGGAATCGTGCGGGGCCGCGAGTTCGCCCACATCCACCCGGACGGAAGCCTGCACCTCCCGCTGCCCCCCGACCGCGTGGCCGAAGCGGCTGACGCCGGCTGGGTAGAGCGCCACCCCTGGATCGGCACGCGCGAAGGCTTTACCGGTCTCGTGATGCTGTTCTCGCCGCGGACCGAGGCTGAGCTGGAGGTCTGCCTTCAGCTCATCGTCGACTCCTACAACCACGTCACGGGCCGCTCCGTCAGCGCGGACCAGCTCACACCCCGGAGATCACCATGACCCGCATCTTTCTCACCGGCGCGACGGGCTTCGTCGGCCGCTACGTCGCAGCCCGCCTGCTCGCACGAGACGAGGTGACCGGGCTGGACGTGCTCGTCCGGGCTGAGGACCGCGACCACGCAAAGGCGAGGCTCCTCGACTCCCTCCTTCACGCCGTGGACCCTTCGGAGGCGCAGGAGCTCGTCGAGCGGGTGGAGCCCGTGATCGGCGACCTCCGCTCCCCCCGCTTCGGACTGTCGGAGCAGGCGTGGGACGAGCTCGCCACCCGGACCACTCACGTCATTCACGGAGCGGCGAACGTCCGCTTCGACCAGGACCTCGAGGACGCTCGCTCCTACAACGTCTTCGGCACCCAGCAGGCGGCCGCTCTGGCCCGCCGCGCGCTGGAGCTGGGGGGACTCACGCGCTTCGACTGGGTCGGCACCGCCTTCGTCGCCGGCTTGCGCCGGGACGCCGTCGCCGAGGACGAGCTCGAGCACCAGGCAGGCTGGAAGAACCCCTACGAGCAGTCCAAGTACGAGGCGGAGGTCTGGCTCCGCAAGAACGCCTCGGACCTGCCGCTGACGGTGTTCCGGCCGTCCATCGTTGTCGGCGAGAGCGCCAGCGGGGCGACCACCAACTTCGGGATGCTGTACTGGCCGATCCGGATCTACGCGAAGGGCTGGTGGCGCACGGTCGTCGGCGCGGCGAACACCCCCGTGGACATCGTCCCCGTGGACTTCGTCGCTGACGCGCTGGATGTCCTCACCCGCCCGGGCGAGCCGGTGGGCCGGACGTACCACCTCACCTCGGGGGTCGACGGAGCCGTGTCGATCCAATCCCTCGCGCAGCTGGCGAACGAGTACTTCGGCGGGCGTCCGGCCCGCTTCGTCGACCCGGAGTTCTTCATGACCTGGCTTCGGCCGGCGGTGGACCTCCTGATCTGGGGTCCGAAGCGCCGCGTGCTCCGCCAGGGGGGACGCTTCTTCGTGCCCTACATGTCCGGGAACCCGCTGTTCGACAACACCGAGACGGTCAACGCCCTGAAGCCCCACGGCATTGCGGTGCCGCAGGTGAGTCAGTACTTCGCGAACCTGCTGGACTACTGCCGCGACACGGACTTCGGGAAGAACCCGCCGAGCTGAGCGGGTCAGTCAGCTCCCGGGGAGCTGGTGCGCGTCGACGAACTGCTCGACGAGCCCCTCGATGAAGGCATCGGAGATGTCCTCGCGCATCATCACGTGGCGCGTGAGCACCGGCCCCGCGAGCTGCACCGCGGCCGAGTCCACATCGAGGGACTCGGGCAGGCGCCCCCGGGAACGCGCGTCGTCGAGGACCTCGCGCACCGGCAGCAAGACCCCCTCCACGAGGCGCTTCTGGGGCGCCGCGAACGCCTCGTCCCGGGTCGCCTGGGCGAGCAGAGTGGCGAACACGGCCCGAAAGCCGCGGCGCTCCATGCGGGTCCTCAGCCCGATCAGGACCTTGCGCAGATCGTGTCGGAGATCCTGAGTGATCACGGTGGGGTAGCTCGGCCGCACGGCCTTGACGACCACGTCCAGGAGCAACGACGCCGGGTCCGGCCAGTGGCGGTAGATGGTGGAGCGGGCGACCCCCGTGCGCTCCGAGAGCCGCACGGCGGTCACTGCCTCTCCCCCCGACTCGATGAGCACCTTGAGGCCTTCGGCCAGCACGATCTCGCGGACCCGCCTGGTGCGGGGGTTCTCGCGGCGGGGCTTGGTGCTGGATCCGGTCACGGCTCTGGGATCGTGCCGACCGTCGGTCGACCCCGCAACCTCAGCTCCAACGCGGTCAGGGGCAGCCGACGTCGACGCCGAGGCCCGAGAGCTCCGTCAGCGACTCGTCGACCGTCTGAACGAGACCGTGCGCGGACACGATGCTCAAGGGGACGGGCGAGTTGCAGTCGGCGTCGAGGATCCCGAGGTCCCTGAGGCCCGCGAAGAGCGCTGCCTGGCCTCCCACCACCGCGGTGAAGCCGAACCCCCCGTTGTAGAGGTCGGCCTGGTAGAGGAACCGCGAGGTCCCCAGGTCGACGAGCGTGACCACCATGTCGTCCGCGTGAGGGTTGGCGGCGAAGTGGTACGCGGTGACAGTGACGTCGGCGTCGGCGATGACGGTCGTCCCGTTCGCGGGGACCTCCTCCACCTCTGTCGTGGCGTCGCTCATGCTGAGAGCGTCGGGACGGATCGTCGACGGAGCGGCCAGCACGTCTTCGAAGAACGAGCCGACTCCGGGGCCGACGACGACCTTGGCGCCTGCCGCCGCGATGGACCGGACCCCCGCGGAGTGGTCCTGGTGATGGTGGCTCTGGATCAGATGGGTGATGGGCAAGCCGGGGAACTCGCTCGCGACCATCTCGACGATGTGGGAGCCGTGAGCCGGGCTGTTCGGCCCTTCCAGGAGCACGACGCCCCCGTCGACCTCAATGCCCAGAGAGTTGGCGCCCGCCGCGAACAGGACGACTCCCGGCGCGAGCTCTGATGCCTGAGAGGAGCCGCCGGGGTCGTAGCCGAAGAAGATCTGGAAGAAGGCCTCGACGACCTGGTGACTCTCATGCCCGAAGGCGAAGGCGTCCGCGTCCACCACCGGAGCGCCGGCCTCGGGGGGCAGCGCGAACGCGTCGGCGGCGACGTCGGTGGGGTCGACCTCGATGGCGGACCGGGCCTCACCCTGCACGAGCCCCTCGACGGCCCACAGCTCGACCGTCCGGGGGAACGTCAGCTCCCCCGAGGCCTGCCAGTCCCCGAAGCGGACCTCGACCGGCACGTCTCGGAGCAGAGGGCTGTTCTCCATGGTCTCGAGCTTGCTGATCAACCCCGTCTCGGAGTCGACGAACATCCGGAGGTCGGAGCCCTCGTCCGTCAGCGTGAACAGCCGGTGGGCGCGCCCGTCGAGGTCCTGCTCGCCGCCGTCGGTCACGGACGACGCGTTCGCCAGGGCGTCCCGCAGGACGAGGTGGGGATTGAAGAGCCGGTGCTGCCGCCGCAAGGCGCCCACGTGCTGCGACGGCATGGCACCCACCGGGTAGAAGCCCGCCTGCGCCGTGAGGCCGCCCACGTCCCCGTTGAGGACGACGCTGTACGTCTCCTCTGGGAAGAACTGGAAGGCCTCGAACAGGCCCGTACGGGTGACATCCACGCGCGCATCGCCGGTGGACAGGTCGAACAGGGACGTCGTCGCGTAGGTGCAGGCGTCGTGCAGCTCCGACGGGACGAGGCCTTCGTAGTCGATCCATCGGTCCCCGGACGCCTCGATCCGCAGGTGCGCGAGGCTGCTCAGGGCATCGGCGCCTCCGAGGGCGTCGACTGCCTGCTCGAAGGCGGTCAGCGGTGCGGGCGTGGGATCGGGCTCGGGGACCGGCTCGTCGGCGCTCGGGCAGCCGAGCACGGGCAAGAGCAACAGGGCCCAGGGGAGGTGGTGGGAGCGCTTCATCGATTCTCCTCGACGCATCCGTGCGTCAGCAAGTTTTAAGGACAGACTGTAGTTTAAGATACATAATGTCGCTTAATGATCAACGAAGAGGTGGCTTGATTCCCGCGCGCCGGGCAGAGTCAGGGAAAGGAAGAGGACATGACGACGATGACGACGACCACGCTCGGGCTCGTGGGAGCGCTCCTGGTGCTCGGCTGCGGGTGTCCCTCCGCGCCGCAGGACACGAGTCCGGGGGATCTGGCACCGCTGCCGGTGCGCGACGACCCGCTGCAGCAGACGTCAGGGACCGTGCCCCACGTCCAACTCGACATCGACCCCGACCAGGAGGTGGTGGACGAGTTGATCCGCCGGAGCTTCCTGCTCCCTGATCTGGAGAACCGACCGACGGTGGTCTCGCTCCCGGGAGCGCTCGGCATGTGGCTCACGGACGAGGTCGAGATCGCGCATCCGGAGGTGATCGTCGAGGGCCGGGAGTTCGCTCACATCCACCCTGACGGGAGCCTGCACGCGCCCCTGCCTGTCGCGCGGGCATTCGAAGTGGCGGAGACGGGGTGGGGCGAGCGGCACCCATGGGCCGACGACCGAGACGGCTGGGAGGGCTTCGTGATGCTGTTCACCCCTCGCTCGATGGAGGAGCTCGAGGTGACGTTCCAGCTGGTGGTGGAGTCCTACAACCACGTCACGGGACGGGAAGAGGACCCCGCGACCTACGTGCCGGTCGACGAGACGGGGGACGCGGGTCGTTGATGCTCTCTCGTGGCCTGCAGCTTCGGCTCCTTCCCAGGAACTCTGGTCACCCGAGACAGGGCTGACTTTCAGCACTCCGAGGAGTGCATCCCAGGCTGGCTCGACTGATTCGGCACTCAAGCCAGGAACGCGGCGTTCCCCGGCTGGCCGGGCCCCGCAGCTGAGGTAGATGGGAAGCCGCGGGGCAGCGCTGAACACTGGACATCCAGAATTCCACTGCACTATTAAATAGTTACGCGCCACCTGTTGCGGCGTGGAACTTCGGATGTCCGGGTCGTGTTGCGC
>JAGSHC010000351.1 GCA_023954745.1 Deltaproteobacteria bacterium
CCTGGGGCACTCTCACCGACGACCCCGAGGTGGTCGCGTTCGTCTCCCCCGACGCCAGCTCGAATGGCGACGGAACCATCGAGAACCCCTTCCGCCTGGAAGACGCTCTCGCCGATCTCGCGGGGGTGACGGGAGTCATCGCCGTCGCAGCCGGGGACTACGAGGCGCGACTCGTCTTCTCCGAAGAGCAAGGAGGACTCACCGTGGCGGGCAGCTGCTTCGGGCCAGCGACGGTCACCGGCCCCGACGACGCACCAACCCTCGAGGTGCGCGGTGGGGAGCCCGAGATCAGCGACCTCACCCTCACGGGCGGCCGGCCGGGGGTCTCCATCACCGGCGGACGCCCAACCCTCGACGATCTGATCATCGACGGTGCCAACGAGTACGGAATCAGGGCCACAGCGGCGAGGGGAACGCTGCGTCGGGTCACGGTGCAGTCCACAAGGCCCGTGGACGACTTCTCCGGCGGGGCCGAGTTCGGCAACGGAGCTGGCCTGATTGCCGAGTTCGGCGCGGACTTGCTGCTTGAAGACGTGACCTTCTCTGAGACCACGGGAAAGGGTGTCGAGGCATTCGGGCCCGGATCGCGACTCGACATCACCGGGCTCGTCATTCGCGATGTGCGGCGGTCTCTCAGCACGGACTCGGGCTACGGACTCGCTGCCCGCTACGGCGCTGAGATTGTGGGCTCCGACTGGACGCTCGAGGGCATCCCCGGCTTCGGCATCCGGGCGCGGGAGGCCGGCACGAGCATCACGGCGAGTGACGTGAGCATTACTGGCGGGACCGGGGCCGGCTTCGGGACCGGTGGCATCTCCACCGACTCAGGCGCGGCCCTCGCCCTCGAGCGCGTGGTGATCGACAACCAGTCCTGCGCCGGACTCACACACGGCGACGGTACCCTCACGGCCACGGAGCTGACGATCAGCAACGTCGTCGAGGATGCGGCCTGCCTCGGCACTTGGGGACGCGGAGTCGAGCTTCGAGACGGCTCCTCGGCGGTACTCGAGGAGCTCGTCGTCCGAGATGTGGGAACCCGCGGAGTCGTCGTGTTCGACGCCGAGAGCGTGCATCTGGTCCGACCGACCGTGGAGCGCACCGGCGCCGAGGGCCTGTGGGTGTCGTCGGAGGAAGCTCTCACGGTGGAGGTCACGGGCGGTCTGTTCGACCAGAACGGGCGCGGCGGGGCCATCGTGTACGGCCCTGGCGCGGCGCTCCGAGTCCTCGACACCACCATCTCCCGTGCCCCGCTGGACCCCGAGGAGTTCTCTGGCTTCGGGATCGTCGCAACCGACGAAGCGCGCCTCGAGGTCACCAACGTGGATCTCGTGGACAACCAGCGGTCGGGAATCGACGTGTACAGCGGGGCCCTCGCCGTGCTCGACGATGTGCGCATCCAGGCCCCCGACCAGGTCGACTCCCCCTTCGGAGCGCGAGGGATCGGAGTGCTCAGCGCAGAGCTCGAGTTCGACGGGGTCTCGATCACCAACAGCAAGAACATGGGCCTGGGGGTTTGGAACGGGGACAGCCGGGTCTCTGGCGAGGACCTCACCGTCAACGGGGTACGCCCCCTCGGTGATGGCTCGGCCGGGGCCGGCGCGGTCTTCGGGCTGAACGCCTCCGTCGACCTCCGGGACAGCCTCATCACCGGCGCCGCGAACACCGGCATCATCGTCGGAGGGCTCGGCAGCGGAGACGGCAAGACCACGCTTACGCGGGTGACCGTGGAGAACACGGGGAGCACCGGGGTCAATCCAGGGCGCGGAGCGGCCGTCTCCGTGAACAACGTGGGGCTCGTGGACCTCATCGACTGCACGCTGCGCAACAACGGTGGGCCAGGGATCAGCGCGCTGGAGCGGACGGTCGTCAACGTCGTGGACACCGAGATCGCGGGAAACACCTTCTCCGGTGTCGCTGGGATAGGCGCCTCCGTGAGCGTCTCAGGAGGTCGAATTGCAGAGACCCGGTCCGATCCCGGGCTCGGAGGCGGGCTGGGAATCTGGCTGCGCGCCCCCCAGGAATTCGACTCCCTGGAGATCCCCACTCTGGACGCGTCAGGTGTGCTGTTCGAGGGGCTGCCCGGTCCTGCAGCTCACCTGTGGGGCGCCGGCATCTACGACATCGCAGACAGCGAGATCCTCGACGGCGGCACGTCGGTGCTCTTCAACGGAGGCGTGCTCGCTCGAGGACTCGGAGGCTCGGCCTTCACCGACCACGGACTGCGGATCACGGACACGAGCTTCACCTCCCTCGAGGGCGATGGCGTCCTGCTGATCGGCTCCGGGGCGGAGCTGAGCAATCTCACGTTCCCCGGGACGTCGGGCGAGCCCGTCTACGTGCAGCAGTGTGTGCCTGACCAGGAACCGGTGACCATCAGCGGGTTCACCGCCGACAGTAGCTGCCAGTCGTCCGCCCGCCCTCTCGGTCCAGCCGTCGACTACCAGCTGGAGCTCGAAGAGGTCGGGGTCATCGGAGAGCCTCCGCCCCCGAACGAGTTCTAGGCCGGCCAGGCCCCGGTCGGTGATGGCGACACTGTCCCGGATGGACCGCGAGCAAAGCCCCTATTCAGACCGGCTGTCCTCGGGAACCTCGATCGTGGCGTCGTTCTGGTCGAGAACCAGGGGTTGCCCGGTCCCGTCCACGCGCACGTCGAGCCGGTACTCGGCCGAGTCGCCGGTGCAGGGACTGCCGTCCGCCGCATAGACCACCACCCAGTAGTCGCGACTCTGGGGGATCTCCACCGAGAGCAGGGGGCAGGATCCGTCCGTGTCCGGGGCGGGCGCCGTGCAGGCGAAGGTGCTTGTCAGCTCCGCGACGGCCTCCGACTCCCAGGTCACGACATCCGAATCGAACAGCCCGAACAGGGGCTGGAACGACGCCTTCGGGTTCTGCACGTCGAGCGAGACGTCGAGAGTCGCGCCCTCCTCCAGCGACCCGAGCGACCAGAGGTCGAACCAGACGACGGCGGTGTCCTCGTCGCAGGGGATGGCCCCGTCGGCGACCCCGCCGCGGGCCTTGTCGACGGCCGTCGTGTACCAGGAGAACGAGTTGGTGGGGAAGCTCGCGACGCCCTCCGCGGAGAAGGAAGCGCCGTCGACGCGCTCCCACAAGGCGTCCAGCACATCGACGTCGCCGAGACGGAGCACGACCATCGACTCGAGGTCGCCGTCTGCCTGGCCCACGTTGAACGGCAGATTGATCGTCACAGGCTCGGCGAACGTCGCCCCGTGGGGGGTGAACTCGTAGACCGGGCCAGCGGACTCGGTGCCGTCGGGGACGGGAATGGGCGGCTCGTCGGCTTCGTTGGCCTCCAGGGGCTCGTCGCCGGAGTAGGCCCCCTCGGGGACGCCCACCGTCACCTGTCCATCGGGGCTGGTGACCTCGTCCCCGGCGTCATCGTCGTCATCGTCGCCATCGGCCGGGCTTGGGCAGCCGACGAGCTGGAGGCCCAAGGAGAGGAGAAGGAGAGCGAAGAGTGGTCCGGACCGCATGGTCGCGAGACTAGCCCGCGGACAACCGCGCATCCAGGGCCGCGATGCTCTCGACGACCTCCTGATCGAACGCGACGGTGGGCTGCTGGAGCATCAGCAGTCGAGCCCCCACCAGGTCGGCGCGGGCCGACGTGGAGTCTCCAGCGTCCAGAGCGGTCCCCGCCCGCAACAAGAGAAGCCTCGCATGGTCGTCGTGGGCTTCGGCATCCCGGAGCTGTTCCCGTCCTTCGGAGTACATCGCCATCGCCGCGTCGAGTTCCCCTAGCCTTCCGAGGGAGCGGCCCAGGGTCGCCCGGGCTCTCCCGGAGGCGGCGGTGAATCCGAGGGCGTCGGCCTCCTGGATCGCCTGCTCCAGGGAGGCGCGGGCTCCCGCCGGATCCCCAGCATCCAGGAGCACCTCGCCCAGCAGGCCCTGGGTGAGGGCCGCCGAGCGTGCATTGCCCACGTCCCGATGCACGCCGAGGGCGTCTTCCACGTGGGCGCGCGCCTCGTCGAGGCGTCCACGGCGCCGGGCCACGGTGCCCAGGTTGCCCAGAACGCGCCCCTCGGTCCGTCGGTCGCCGAGACGCCGGGCCGACTCCAACGCGGCCCGCAGAGCCGTGCTCGCCTCCTCCAGGCGCCCCGCCTCGGTCTCGACGACTCCCAAGGCGTTTCGCACAGCGGCCTGTCTCCGCCGGTCCGCGACCTTCTCGCCACCCGCCAGGGCCGTGAGCAGAGCCTCCCGAGCCTCGTCCAGCTCCCCTCGTTGAAGCAGCAGGATGCCGAGGTTGGCGCGAGCCGCCGCCTCCCGGGCTGAGTCCCCGAGGCGATGCAGGACCTCGATGGTCTCGCGATAGCCACGCTCGGCCTCGCGCCGGTCCCCGCGGCCCAGGGCGAGGTTCGCCTGGTTCAATGCGTCGAGGGCAGCGCCGTGTTCGTCGCCCAGCTGGGTGTGCGTCGCGTGGGCGAGGGTCAGCTGCTCGGTGGCTTCGTCCGCGCGCCCCGCCCGCCGGAGGGCTCCGGCCAGGTCCCGTCGCAGGTCGGCACACAGAGCGAAGGCGTCCGCCGCGGCAGACAGCGCCACCGCTTGGTCCAGCCCTCGGACCACCGAGTCGACCCGGGCGCTGGGACCGGCGAGACGCGCGCGATCTCCCAGGAGCGCGGCGCGATCTGGGTCCTTGAGCCCGTCCAGCGCCAGCACCGACTCCACTGCGGCGAGAGCGGGGGCGAACGGGCCTACGCGATGGCGCCACGCCGCCACGGCACGCACGGTCGACACGGCCGCCTCGATGTCGCCCCGGGCCACGGCCCTGGTCCCCGCCGCGAGGAGGTTGTGAACGTCGTCGGCAAGCCCCGACGCTGCCTCGACGCCCGAGGGGCCGCTCAGGTCGCGCTGAAGCTGGACGGCTGCGTCGGCGAAGAAGGCGCCGTGGCGGACTTCGGCTGCGCTCCGCGTCCCGGAATCGAGCTTCTCCGCCGCGTACGCCTGAATCGACCGGAGGAGCGCAAAGCGCGGCTCGTCCCCTTCCCCGGCCGTGCGCAGGAGGGAGTGGTCGGCCAGTCCCTCGATGACGTCCATGGGCCAGGCGTCCGCGTCACCGAGATCGAGCACGGCCTCCGCGGCCTCGAGGCTGAAAGACCCCACGAAGACAGCGCACTGGGCCAGTGCGACCTTCTCGGTGGTGTCGAGCAGATCCCACGAGCCTTCGATGGCTCCGCGCAGCGTGGCCTGCCGGTCGGGCACCCCTCTCCGCTTGCCCTTGAGCAGGTCGAAGCGCTGCGCCATGCGCTTGCGCACCGCGGCCGGTGGCAGCACGCGGGTCCGGGCGGCGGCCAGTTCGATAGCCAGGGGCAGTCCGTCGAGGTCGGAGACGATCGCTTCGATGTCACCGCGGTTCGCGTCTGTCAGGGCGAACCCCGACTTCACCTCTTGAGCGCGCTCGACAAAGAGCTGCACGGCGGGGTTCGTGCCGAGGGGATCGATGGGGAGCTGCTGCTCTCCCCCCACGTGCAGGGGCCTGCGGCTCGTGGCCAGCACGACCAGCTCCGGCGCACGCTCCAGCCAGGCCTGCACCGCCGCCGCGGCGGGCTCAGCGACCTGCTCG
>JAGSHC010000428.1 GCA_023954745.1 Deltaproteobacteria bacterium
ACCGACAGCGGAACCTCGTCCTCACTCCAGAGCCGAGGGTCCTCGCGCGTGCCCACCCACACCGACAGCCCCAGTTCCTGGGCATCGTCCAGCAGCCCGAGCACCGGGTCCACCCGCTCGGGGAAGGGCTCCAGGAGCGAGTGATCGCCATGGGCGAGGTACTGCAGCCATACGGTCCGCCCGCCGAGTCTCACCAACCGCGCGAGGTCTGATCGCCGCCTCTCGGGGTCCGCGAAGCCCTGGGCGAGGTTCGGTTGATAGAACGCGCCGTCGACGACGAAGGAAGGATCGGGCGCGGTCGCTCGGGCCCTCCGGCGTTCTGCGAAGCCCCGCACCGTGGCCGCGTCGAGCCCAGCGGACACGAGCTTGCTCTCGGGCCCGGGAGCGGGGGTCGGAAGCCACCAACCCAGGGCGGCCGCGAGCCCAGCGAGCCCGCCGATCGTCCCAAGCATCCGCAGCGCGCGTCGTCCGTCCACGGCACCAGTATGCCGCTCGGCTCGACGGTCGCTGCGCGCCTTGCCAGACTTGCAGTCGATGCCCGAGCTTCCCGACGTCGATGTCTACGTAGAACGCCTGCAAGCCAAGGCTGGGGGGCAGATCCTGACCTCGCTGCGGATCGGCTCTCCGTTTCTGCTGCGCACCGTCGACCCACCCGCGTCGGAGATGGCCGGCCGCAAGCTCCTCACCGTCGAACGGCTGGGCAAGCGCATCGTGATGGGGCTCGAGGATGACCTGTTCATGGTCCTCCACCTGATGGTGTCCGGCCGCATCCGCTGGAAGGACCCGGGCGCGAAGATCCCCGGCCGGGTCGGGCTCGCCGCCTTCGACTTCGAGGACGGCACGCTCATCCTCACCGAGGTGAGCAAGAAGAAGCGCGCCTCCCTGTTCCTGGTGCGCGGTCGCGAGGCGCTGGCGGACCACGACCGCGGCGGCATCGACCCTCTGACCTGCGGCCTGAAGGCCTTCAAGGCAGCGATCACGCGCGAGAACCGGACCCTCAAGCGCGGGCTCACAGACCCCCGCATCTTCTCGGGGATCGGCAACTCCTATTCCGACGAGATCCTCTTTCACAGCAAGCTCCCACCCACACGGCTCACGAGCAAGCTCACGGACGCCCAACTCAAGACCCTGCACACCAAGACCCTCGAGGTCCTCGAGGACTACCGCGACCGCATGCGCGCGGAGGTGGGCGACGGGTTTCCCGACAAGGTCACGGCGTTTCGCGACGACTTCTACGTGCACGGGCGGTACCGCAAGCCATGCCGGGTCTGCGACAAGCCCGTCCAGCGCATTCGCTACGCCGAGAATGAAGTGAACTACTGCGCGAAGTGCCAGTGCGGGGGCAAGCTGTTGGCGGACCGGGGTCTGTCGAGGCTCCTCAAGAAGGACTGGCCCCGCAGCCTGGACGAGCTCGAGATCAAGAGGAGTGGTGGATGAGGGTTCGCTTCGCGCTTGTCTGCCTCCTGGGGGTCGCCGGGTGCACCTTCGTGCCGCCGGAGCCCGAGCCTCTCCCGGTCGAGGCCATCAACCCGCCGGCAGATCACTCCGAGCCTGGGGTCCCCGTCGGGATCCGCACGGTCACCTTCGAGGGCGAGACCTTCGAGGTGTGGTACCCCACCCACGATGTGCTCGGCGCCGCGGCGGGAGCCGACCTCACCCTCGACGAGTTCATCCCTGCTTCGGTGAGCGACCTCTTGGAGGGTCTATCACTGCCCCCCCTCGACTCGGACGCGGTCCGTGAAGCGCCGCCGCGCGTCGTACCCGGTGCGCGCCCGGTCTTGCTGTTTTCCCACGGCTTCGGCGGGTTCCGTACGCAGAGCGCGTCACTGTGCGCCCACCTGGCGAGCCGTGGCTACATCGTGGTGTCTCCCGACCATCCGGGTCGGATGTTGGGTGATGTCTTGCCGTGTCTCTTCGACCCTCCGCTCCCAGGGTGTGACTTCTCGGGGCTCGGAGGCGACGACGTGGCGGTGGACGACCTGCTCGCCGCCCGCCGATGGGTGCAGCAGGAAGCGAGGAACCCGGAGAGCTTCCTCTTCGGGCTCGCCGACGCAGAGACCATGGGCATCTTCGGACACTCGGCGGGCGGGGGGAGCGCCATGGAACTGGGCGGCCTCGACCCCACCTTCTCTGCTGTGATGGCCATGGCCGCGGGCGCCAGCACCGACGCCGACAAGCCCACAGCGCTGCTCGGCGGGCAGTGCGACGCCTTCGCCGACCCAGCATCCATGACCGATGCCCTTGGCGCCCTGACGGACGGCGTGTGGATCAATGTCCTGGACTCGGGACACATGCCGTTCTCCGACATCTGCGCGCTCGATCTGGGGGGAATGGCTGACGAGCTGCTCGTGGGCCGTGAGGACGTCGACGAGACCTTCCTCGCCCAGATGCTCGGCCTGGTGACCAGTGGGTGTCCGGGGTACCTCCCCGCGGAAGAGCCCGCTTGCAGTGCGGAGTACCTGCCCCTGGCAGACTCGCAGCGCATCATTCGCCACTACGTCACCCGGTTCTTCGACCACTCCCTCCGGTCGCTGGGCGACCCAATCCTGGAGAGCGTCTTCGACGACGCCGAGGTGACCGTGCCATGACTCGCCTGCTCCTCGCTCTGCTCTTGCTCCTGCCGGCCGCGGCCACCGCGGACCCTGGAGACGTCGTCGACGCCGAGACGCTCATCGCCTCGCCCAACGGGCGCTACTACGTGATCCTCCAGCAGGACGGAGCCCTCGAGATCGTGCGGCGTGGCGTGAACAACCCCCCGGCCAGGACCCGGGTCGGGGACGTCCGCCCGAAGATGAACACCCTGCGGAGCGGCGCGACCGCGGCGGAGGTGTCCCGCGCCACCGGCCTGACCCACGGCATCCAGCCCGAGACCGGCGACGCCATCATCGGAAACACCAAGCTCCGCGACCGGCTCGACCGGATGCGGGTGTTCGACGACGGCAGTGGCTTCGTGGCCCGGTACGCCTCGAGCCCCTCGGAGTACGACGACCTGGAGCCGGTGCGCGCCCAGGACGGGTCCGACGAAGGACTCATCAAGGTGGAACAGAAGGCCATCGGAGAGGACCGCATCCTCGCCTCCTTCGTGCACCTCTACACCCGCAAGGACGCGCTCTTCTGGGGCGACAGCAAGCGCAAG
>JAGSHC010000236.1 GCA_023954745.1 Deltaproteobacteria bacterium
GAGATAGAAGGTGGGGAAGTCGACGAGCTGCCAGCGGAACGTGCTGTACGCGCCGTAGCTGATGGTGGGCTTCTTCGCGGCGCGCCGCCTCACGTGGGACGCCTCGTCGTGGTCGCGGACGAAGCTCACGGTGGCGGTGTACAGGTTGTCCTGCAGCTCGAGGTCGACCTGCTCCCTCGAGACGGCGCCGCCGAAGCTGTTTCCAGTGGTGGGGCCCACAGCGTTGATGTCGAGGGCGACGCCGAGCAGGTGGTCCCCCAGAGAGCTGACGAAGCCGAGCCGGTCCACGGCGTGGTCGAAGTCGTCGTCGAGGTCTTCCTCCCGGCCGGTGACGATGCCGAGCCCCCACCGCGGCAGCGGCATGCGCCCGAACATGAGGGCGCCGATGGGGGTGAGCACGGACCCGTAGGCGTACTCGAGGCGAATGGAGTCCACGAAGGAGTTGCGGCCCGACGTAGGGGGCAGCTGACCGAGGCCCGCCCAGGGCGTCTGGGCCCAGCGGTCGGCGGGGAACCCTTCGGGGGTCGATCCCAGCACCAGACCGTCCAGGGCGTCGATCCTCACCCGGGCCTGCACGACCTCTCCCACATGGACCCCGAGGTCGAGGCGCACCCGGGCGTCGGCGGAGCCTAGGATCTGCCCTCCCGACAGAGGCACGGGGTAGATGGGCTGGCCGGTCGAGGGGGTGAGGCCCCGGTCGAGGTCCATGTTCATCATCAGGCCCCAGCGGGTGCGCAGGGAGCCGTCGAGATCGAACCACTCGGGCACCGGCACCGGGGGGAGGCCCCTGGCCTTGCGCGTCCGCTTCTTGCCTTGCGGCGCGGTCTCGCTGGTGTCGGTCGACGGCGCGGTCTCGCTGGTGTCGGTCGGCGGAGCGGTCTCGTCCTCTTCGGCGGCGACCGGTTCCGGCGCACCGAGGAGGAGCGCGAGGGTCACGCCACCGAGCATTGCCAACCTCATCGCTGCTCCCCCAGCCACTGCGCCATCAAGCCATTGAGCTCCACGGCGGCCTCGATCATCGGGAGATGGCCGCACAGGGGCAGCGCCACCACAGTGGCGTCGGGCATCTGCATCCCGAGGCGCTCGGCGAAGGGCAGGAGCACCACACGGTCTTCCATGCCGGACACGATGAGGGTCGGAGCGGCGATGTCCACGTACCGCACCTCCCGGGCCGGCAAGTCCCAGGACCGGATCGTCGCCAGGGCGGCGGCGCGAGAGCCGCGAGGCCGACTGTGGCTGCGGGCGCGGTCGATGAGCTCCTCGGTGACGAGGGAGTCGTCGTGCACGCTGAACTCCAGGCGCCAACCGAGGTGCTCGGTGTGCCAGTTCCCGACGATGGCCTCCCCCAGACCCGGCTGCCGGGCATCGCGGTAGGACCAGGGCACCTGGTCCTCGTAGACGAAGGGAGAGAGCAGCGCGAGGCGAGTGACGCGACGTGGGGCGCGCTCGGCGACGGTCAGCGCCACCATCGAGCCCATGCTGTGGCCGACGACCGAGGCGCGGGCGATGCCCAGGGCGTCCATCAGGGCGAGGATCGCGTCGGCCTGGGCCTCCGGCGAGTAGTCCCCTTCGATGCGAGACGAGTCGCCGAAGCCCAGCAGGTCCACCCGCACCACGCGATGCCCTCGGAACCCGTCGAGCACCGGCTCCCAGATGCCCAGGTGCGAACCGAAGCCGTGAATCAGAAGCACCGCCGGCGCGCCCACGGGGCCTTCGTCAGCGAAGTGCAGGGCACCATCCCCCACCGAGAGCGCGTCGCCGCTCACGGTCGGAGGCGCCCCCCAGGGAAGAGGCGCGCAGCCCAGCGAGGACAGCAACATCAAGATCACCAGGAGCCTCATGGCAGCAGCTCGGGGGAGAGCCCGAAGCGCAGCACCTCGGTGGCCACCGTGAAGTCCGCGTCGAGTTCGTCGGGTCCGCTGCGAAGCCGCGCCACAGTGCCCGCGCACTCGGCCACGAAGAAGGTCGCCCGCGCGGTGTCGGCGGCGAAGAGACCAGCGATGGAGTTCCACGCCTCGGTGCGCAGGACGAGCCGCAGCCGCAGGACCCTCAGATCCGCGCCGGGCAGGCGCGCGGTGCCCGCCCCATCCACGGTGAACGACCAGCGATGAATGAGATTCACAACGCCAGATGCGCCTTGATCGGATGGGTACTCGACTCCATCGACGAGCCCGACCGCGTCGGCCACGACCTCCCAGCTGTCCCCGTCGACCATGGGCAGCGCGAACAGCGGCACGCTGGGTTCGTACACCACGGCCGTCCCGTCCTGCGCCTCGCTGGCGAGCCCGCTGAGCAGCACGGCGTCGTCGGTGCGGGTGAAGACCCCGCGGGTCCCCGTGGCGCTGTCGATGAGGGCGTGCCACTCGCCCGGGACATCCGCCCCAAACCAGGCATCGCTCAGGGGCGCCGGTCCCTCGATGATCTGACGGTCGTCCGCAGCCACGGGCAGGGTCTCCGGCCGCAGATCGACCACGAACCCGTCGTCGTCCTCGCTCAACCAGCCCGCGGGCAAGGAGACCGTCGCGGACCCATTGGCGAGGAACGCAGCGCGCAGCTCGAGAGGGAGGTCCACCGGGGCGATCTCGTCGGCGGTGAGGATGTCGTCGCTGTTGCCGATGCAGGTGGCCACGGGCGAGGGGCGCTGACCCCAGTCCTCGGGAGGAGGCTGCGGAGCGGTGGACGTGGAGGGGCAGCCCGCGAGGGCCACCACCAGCGCGGCCGCGAGGGGGGCCGGGCTCCTCACGAAGTGGCTGCCTCGCCCAGCAGGAAGTCCGACAGCTCGGGCCAGCGCTCCCTCTGGGAACCGTCGAGCAGGAGCGCGAGGTGTCCCCCGGGAAGCGTCACCACCCGGTCCGTGACGCGCTCCCCGCGGGCCTCGTGCAACGCCAGGGCGGACTCGGGCCGCACGATCCAGTCGTCCGCGCAGTGCACGGTGAGGATGGGGCAATCGATGGCGCCCAGATCCACCGGGCGCCCGTCCAGCACCATGGCGCCCTCGACGAGGTTCCGACTCTGGAGCACCTCCCGCACGAAGGCGGCAAACACGCCAGCGGGCACATCGACGTTGTCGTTCGCCCAGCGGTCGATGAGGCGGAAGCGAGCCATGGCGCGCTCGTTGCCCAGGCTGCGAATGAACGTGCGCCACTTCGTGAGCTCGTAGTAGGGCTTCAGCGCGATGAACGTGTGCCGGATGAGCTTGGCGGGCATCTGGCCGAAGCTGCCCGTCACCTGGTCCACCGGGAAGCGCTCCGGCTCGCTCACGAAGGCCACCACTCCATCCTCCGCCGGCTGGTAGGGCGCGGTGAGGGAGAGAAACCGAGACACTCGGTCGGGATGCAGGGCGGCGTACATCGCTCCGAAGGTCGCTCCGATGCAGTGTCCGAAGAGGGCCACCTTGGGCGCGTCGGTGATCCCTTCGATGGCCTGCACACAGGCGTGCAGCCCCTGGGTGATCGTCCAGTCGAGGGAGCGCGACTCCCCGGCCTCGGTCGGCCCCCACTCCACCATGAAGACATCGAGGCCTTGCGCGAGGAGATGAGCGACGAAGCTGTCCCCCTCGGTGAGGTCGAGGATGTAGGAGCGGTTGATCACCGAGTAGACGATGAGCACGGGCGCGCCTCGGGGCGCCACCCCTTCGGGCCGCGCGTAGCGATGGAGCTCGATGGGCCCCTCGGTGTGCACGAGGTCACGAGGCGAGGGCCGCACCGGCGTCTGCTCGGGGTCGGCGTAGTACTCCGGCCCGAGGCGCGCCTTCACCGACGCCGCGTCGGTCCAGTCCCGCACCATGGCCTGCTGGTGCTCGGTGGCGCGGCCCTGCATCTGCGCCGTCCACGCCTCAGTCAGGGGCATGAAGTCCACGGTGAACGCCTCGGGGGGCAGGCCCGAGAGGTCGGCGCGATACTCGTCGAGCACGGACTGCGGAGGGCGGAACCCACCGGGCACCGTGTCCCAGAAGCTCTGGGCGGACCGCATCACTGCGGCGCCGGCCTCCATCCAGAGGTCGGTGAACGCGCGCAGGGGATCGTTGGACTCGGGCATGGAGGGTCTCACGGCCGCAGGCGTTCAGCGAGCTGACGGCGGGCGAGCTTTCCCGTGGGGCCCTTGGGCAGCTCGGGCAGGATCGTCACCTGCTTGGGCACTTTGTACCCCGCGAGTTGCTCACGGCAAAGGGCGACCACGCGGTCTGTGGGGAGGGCCGACGCCCCCGGCTCGAGGCTCAGGAAGGCGTGCCCCACCTCACCCCACCGGGTGTGGGACTGCGGCACCACGACCGCTTCGTGGACTCCGGGGAGGGCGTGCAGGACCCGCTCCACCTCGGCGGGATAGACGTTCTCACCGCCGGAGATGAACATCTCCTTCTTGCGCCCCACCACCGAGAACCAGCCGTCCTCGTCCTCGCGGAGAAGGTCTCCGGTGCTGAACCAACCGTCGCCGGCGAGGGCCGACGCCGTGGCGCTGGGACTGCGCCAGTAGCCCGCGCAGACGGTCGGTCCTCGTAGCTGGAGCTCTCCCACCTGCCCTGCCGCGACGGGGGCTCCGGCTTCATCCACGAGGCGCACCTCGAGGTGGGGCATCGGCAGCCCCACGGAGCCGCAGCGCGAAGCCTCGAAGCCATCGGGGAAGACGAAGCAGTTGGGCCCCACCTCCGTCAGGCCGTAGCCTTGCTTCAGGGGCACGCCCCGCGCCGCGAAGGCCTCGATGACCGGCAACGGACACGCCGCGCCGCCAGAGATCGCGAACCGCAGGCTGGAGAGGTCCCGAGCACGGCCTGCGAGGGCAGTCAGCAGGTCCGAGAACATGGTCGGCACCGCGAAGAGCACGGTCACGCCATGGTCCTGGACCACGTCGAGGGTCCCCTCGGGGTCGAAGGTGCCAGTGAGCAGGACCGTGCCGCCGCCGTGAAGCAGCGGCAAGAGCAAGACGTTCCAGCCGCCCGTGTGGAAGAGCGGGGTGTGCACCAGGGTCGTCTCGTCCGCGCCGAGGCGCCAGCCGACCCGAGTGTTGATGCAGTTCCAGGTCATGGACCCGTGGGTGAGCACGGCGCCCTTCGGCCGCCCGGTGCTGCCCGAGGTGTAGAGCAGCATCCACGGCGTCGACTCCGTGACCGGGGCCTCCGTCTCGAAGGGAGCCGCCTCGACAGTCAAGGCGCTCCAGAGGGGGTCGCCGGCTTCGCTCTCGTCGAGAGCTGCGGTGGGTCCGCTCCAGTGGCCCCCGGCGCGCAGTCCCGCGAGGGCGCGCACCTGGGTGGCCCCGACGAGGAGCAGGGCGGGGTCCGCATCCGCGAGGACGAAGGCCAGCTCGGGCACGGCGAGGCGCCAGTTCAGCGGCACCAGAATCGCGCCAATGCGTCCGCAGGCGACGAGAAGCTCGACCTGCTCCGACCGATTGGCCGCGAGCACGGCGACGCGGTCTCCCGGCTGGATGCCGAAGACGCGGCGAAGCACCGCGGCAGCCTGGTCTGCGCCGCGGGAGAGGCTCGCGTAGGTGAGGGAACGCCCATGGTCGAGATCGACGAGCGCCACCGCGTCGGGGGTGGAGCGAGCGTGTCGGGCGAGCCAGTCACCGTGAAGCATGGAGACCTCCGATGGGGGCACCCCGCGTGGAGTGCCCCCGTGCGTTGGACTAGGCCTTGGCGATGGTGCCGAAGCGGGCGACCTCGTCGCGCCAGGCGCTCAGCGCGCGATTGGCGAGGTCAAAGGCACCAGCGACGTTCTCTGCCGCCATGTCGTTGCTCGTCTTCGCCCAGGAGTCGGACTCCGTGCGGACGCGGCTCATGCCCTTGTCGAACGAAGAACGCAGCTCCGTCTGCATCGAGATGAGCCCCTCGATTCCGGTCAGGGTCGCCTGGCGCTGGGCCTCGAGGATGGCCCTCGGGTCCATGGTGAAGGGGTTGGGCGTGGGAGCCTCGGTCTTGGTCTGGGTGGTCTTGCTCATCGTGATCTCCTTGCGGGGGCTGGCAGCCGCCGGGCCCGCCCCGTCAACGAGATCGACACTATGTGCGTTCGCACACGCCGTCAAGGCGCTGTTGTGCAATTGCAACATACAGACCCGCTCCTCTCCCCTGGGGCCCCCGTCGCCGCCCGACGGTGATGGTCCTTCACGAACCAGGCAATGGATCGGCCCACCCCCCGTAGAGGTCTCACGAGCGCCGGCGCTCCCTCCCCAAGGCCCCCCAGGGCCGCTTGACAAGGACTGAGGGCCGACACAGAGTGCGAACACCTTTGCGGGAGCCTTCCCGCGCAAATGGGGAGCGTGATGAGCGAGCAGAACTCGGGTTCCAACGACAGCGGCCAAGACTTCAAGAAGGAGGTCGATGCTCTCGTCGAGGGCGCCGCCGGGTTGTTCAGCAACCTGCGCGAGATCTTCGAGAAGAGCCGAGACGAAATCACCCGGGCCTCGCGGCTGGGCAAGACCCGCCTCGACCTCCTCCAGCTCGACAAGGATCGGGAGCACTTCCTCCAGCGCCTTGGTGAGCTGACCCTGGGCCTGATGAAGGACGGGACCGTGGCGCACGAGTCGCTGGACGAGCTCGCCGGGAAGATCGAGGCGATCGACGCGCGCCGAGCCGAGTACGAGGCCGAGGTCGCCGCCGTCGCCGAGGAGCAAGCCGCGGCGAACGCCGAGAAGGCAGCCGCCAGCGAGTCCGCGAACGAGGCAGCGGACGCCGAGATCGAGGCGACCGTCGAGGCGGCCAATGCCGATGTCGAGGCCCCGGCCGCCGAGAAGCCCGCGGCCAAGAAGGCGGCAGCGAAGAAGCCCGCGGCCAAGAAGGCGGCAGCGAAGAAGCCCGCGGCCAAGAAGAAGGCCGCCACGAAGAAGAAGCCCGCGCCGAAGAAGGACCTCTGAGTCAGGCGATTTCCTCAGGGCATTGACACCTCCCTGGGGCTGCCATATCTTCCGCGTCGCTTGACCGGTCGCCCACGCAACCACGCAAGCGAGACATCAGAAACCCAGTGCTTTCGGGGCCATAGCTCAGCTGGGAGAGCGCGTGACTGGCAGTCACGAGGTCCGGGGTTCGATCCCCCGTGGCTCCACCAAAAAACACAAACGCCGCGCAGGACTCCTGCGCGGCGTTTGTGCTTGGTGGTTGCTGCCATCCTCGCGCGGGCACAGATCATCGGCGACCGAGGGCAGAGGGTGATGGGCCTCGCCTGGCCCGCCACGACTCCGCCCTCGACGGCTCGGTAGACTCGCGCCCATGAGCTCAGAACACACTCCCACCCGGTGGGCTGACAAGGGCTGGACGGCCGAGATCGTCCTCAACGAGGACGGCGGTGGCTGGGCCGTCGCGATGACCAAGGACGGGCACGACGAGCCGGTCCTCGTGGTCCCCTGGGTGATGGGCCGAAACAAGAAGGACCCGAAGCCTCTCAACGCCGCGGACTTTGCGACCCAGCTGAAGGCGGCCAATGACTTCCTGACCCGGCGCGAGGAGCAGATCCGCCGGGCCTATCGCAAGATTGAGCACGTCAACGGCGAGGATGGTCGGGTCAAGGTCGTCTTCGACGTGATCCCCGACGAGTTCGAGCCCGAGGGGCAGCTCGTGGCCTGGAGCGGCGCCGGTCACGAGATCGGGCGCGCCTCCTGCCCAGCGACCTTCAAGATCACGCGCGCGGTCGCCCAAGACTGGGTCGACGGCGGCTTCGAAGCGGTGCGTGGCGGCGAGGACTGGTAGGCCCGAGGGGGCAGCGTCTCTCGGCCAACGAGAAGCCGTCTAGTTCGGCGGGGCTGGCTTGCTGCGCTTGCCCTTCTGCAGGGCCGGATCGGCCTCGGCGAGCACGTCTCCATCCTCCTTGCGGACCTCGAACCCGTTCTCCAGCGCCACCTTCAGGCTCGCGTCGCCGGAGCGCAGGTGCAGGTCCTGCTGCGGGAACGGGATCTCGATGGAGTGCTCCCGGAACACCCGGTCGACGGCGTGCCGGAGCGACGAGGCCACGATGAAGCGGTCCTCGGGGTTGTCGATCCAAGGCAGCATCACGAAGTCGAGGGAGCTGGCGCCAAAGCCATCGAACCTCACGGTGGGCTTGGGCTTGCGCAGCACGCGGGGGTCCGCCGACATCGCGTCCAGGAGAAGCTTCTCCACCTTCGGGACATCGGAGCCATAGGCGACCCCCACCTCCACGTTGATGCGGACGTGGTCGTGGTCGCCCGTCCAGTTCACGACGGCGCCACCGAGCAGGTCCGAGTTGGGGATGACCACGTCGAGGTTGTCCAGGGTGCGCACCACCGTCGAGAACGGCGCGATGCGGACAACCCGGCCAGTCACTCCCGAGACCTCGATGACGTCATCCACCGTCAAGGGTCGGGTGAAGAGCAGAATCAGCCCGGCGATGAAGTTCGCCGCGAGGGTCTGGGACCCGAAGCCCACCCCGATGCCGACGACGCCAGCGAACACTGTCAGGAACCCAATGCCCAGGCCCACCACGTCCAGGCTCACCACGAGCCCGATGATCATCACCACGTAGCCCGAGAGCGTGTCCATGGTCGAGCGCATGCCCTTGTCGAGGTCGTAGATGGGGTACACGACCTTGTTCAGGAGCTTGTTGAACTGCCGGGAGAGCAACATCGTGCCCACGATGGTGACCCCCAACAGGAAGAGCGAGCCGAGGGAGACGTTGCTCCCTCCAATCTCGAACAACGGGCGGGTGAGCAGCGCGGCCAGCCCCGTCACCTGCTGTCCCGAGTTCCAGCCGGCCATCACCAGCAGCAGCGAGGCGAGGCCCACAGACAGAAGCAAGAGCGGCGCCACCGCCCGGTAGGCGGCCTTCGACCCCTCGGACTTGAGCGCGAAGAAGCCCCCGCCGTCGGGATAGCCGAGAGCCTTCGCGGCGGAGGAGCGAAGGGTCTCGTGGACCCACGGCGCAAGCATGAACACCGCGAGGGTCACGAGCCCGCCCTGCACGAGGAAACCAGCGAGGTTGGCGTATCCAGCGGCGTAGAGCACGTAGACCGCGAGGGGGCCGAGGGCGAAGACCCGGTACAGCCGGCGAATGCCCGCCTTGATCATTCCCTCACTGGGGTCGTCGCCCGCCGCTCCGATGGCCCCCAGGATCTCTTGCTTGCGGACCATGAGCAGCAGCCACACCAGCAGAATCCAGCCGAGCGAGACCCCCCGCAGGAGCGAGCGCACCTCGTCGCTGTAGCCAAAGAGCGGCAGCACCGTGTTGATCAGGCCGATGACACAGGTGACCGCGGCCCCGAAGCGGATGAGGAAGCGCGAGTAGCGCGCGATGCTCGCCGAGAGAGTGGCCGTGCCCCCCTTCGGGAACATCGACACCCCCGTCGCCACCGATGCCGCGACCACCGCGGGCGCCCAGGCTGAGAAGCGGTAGAGCGGGTGGAGGGCCTCCGGGACGGCGTCGAGGGCGTAGAGCGGGAAGCTCACCAGCGCCACGGGGAGGAGGGGCAAAGCAGCTTGAAGCGCGTGGAGCACCGTGGCCTCACCGGGTCCACGGGGCTCGATCTCGAGAATCCGGCGGCGGTTGCGGAGCACCAGCCCCATGCTCAGCAGGCCCACCAGGCCAATGGCGATGAGGGTGCCGCGGCCGGTAGGCACGCGGGTCCGGCCCGGCCGAATCCGCAGCACCATGTCGTCCAGAGTGCGCTGAGGGTTGAGCAGCAAGACCTGTGTGTGACTGGCGGCCTGATGGAGCACGGGGGCCGTCACCAGAGGGTCCTGACGCCCCAACAGGCCGTCCGAGGCCCGTTGCGCGAGGTCCTCGAGCTTCTCGGCCCAGATGGACCGCTCGTACCGCAGCACAGGCAGGTCGAGGCGGGCACCCTCCAGCTGGGCCTCGAGCCGCGAGAGCTGGTGTCGGTCGAGCTCGCAGGCACGCTCGAGGTGCTGCACCCGCAGGGTCGCGTGCGTATCCCCCAGCTGCAGCAGCTCCCGCTCGGCGGCGCTCAGCTCCGGCACGACGGGGAGGGCCGCCGGCTCCCCCACGGAGTTCCCCTCGTCTACATCGTCGAGCCCACCGGGGAGGGCGGGCTCCGGCAGCGGAGGCGGGATGGCCGCCACCGTAAGACGGGCGAGAACCTCTCGCTCACGGTCCGCGAGGGCGAAACGCGCGGCTTCGAGCAGCGCCTCGTGGGTTCCGGTCTCCTCCATGAGGGCCTCGCGCTCTCGCTCCAGGTTCGCCAGCCGCTCCTCGATC
>JAGSHC010000124.1 GCA_023954745.1 Deltaproteobacteria bacterium
CGGGGTTCGGGCGAATCTGCGCGACCTTCCACAGCCGGAGAGCGGCAGCGCTGACCAGCAGGCTGGCCCATGCGCCCAGGAGGAGACCGCGCCTCACGGGGGATCCTCCCGGGGGGCGGTCGCGGTGGGCCGGCTCGACTCGTCGGGCTCGATGTGCACCAGGACGTCGGAGACCTCGGGGAGGGCGCGCCGGATCGCGGCCTTCACCGCCCCCGAGCGGTCGTGGGCGGTCTCGACGGATTCCTGGGGGTCCACCTGGATGTGCAGGTCCACGAAGACCGCGCCGGCGGTGCCGCGGCTGCGGATCTTGTGGCAGGACCGCACCCCGTCGACGGCCAGGGTGGCGGCCTCCACCGAGGAGCGCGGGACGGCGGCCGTCTCCAGCAACACAGCGATTCCCTGCCGGGCGATGGTCCAGGCGGCGTGGGCGATGAGCACTGCGATGACGAGGGCTGCGGCTACATCGAGCCACTGGGCCCCCATCCAGATCCCCACGGCGGCGGCGAAGACCACCAGGGTCCCGAAGAAGTCCGTCAGCGTGTGCAGGGAGTCCGCCGCCAGCACCGGGCTGCTCAACTCCACGGACACGCGCTTCTCCCAGCGGGAGATGCTCAGCGAGACCATCGCGACCACGCCGAGCAGGACCAGCCCCCCACCCTCGATGCGCGCGTGGCTCTCCTCCCCGATCCGTCCGATGGCCTCCCAGGCCACCGCCCCCGCCGTTGCGGCGATGAGGAACGCGATCCCGAGGGCCCCGAGCAGCTCGAAGCGGTGGTGGCCGTAGGGATGCTCGTCGTCCGGGGGGGCCGCGGCCAGGGCCATGGAGGCGAGCCCCACCAGGTTGGCGAGGCCGTCGAAGGTGCTGTGCAGCGCGTCGGCCTGGATCGCCACGGAGCGCGACCAGAGCCCGTACCCCAGCTTCGCCGCGGCGACGGCGAGATTGAGGGCGAGGATCTGCAGCAGCACGCGGCGGATACGCTGTTCCCGGGAGAGCTCGCTCATCGCGGCGCAGGATAGCGATGCTGGGGTGGACCCACGCGGGCCATGGTCAGCGCAGGGGCTCGGCGGGCGTGTCGTCGGCCGCAGCCACGACGAGCGTGCCGCAGCCGTCGGTGGTGAAGACCTCCTCCAGCAGCGCGCCGTCGCGCCGTCCGTCGAGCACGTGCACTCGAGGCACGCCGCCCGCGAGCGCGCGGGTCACTGCCGCGATCTTGGGCCGCATGCCGGCCTTGAAGGATCCGCCAGCGCCGAGCTCCTTCAGCTGATCCAGGTCGGCCCAGTGGAGCAAGGAGTCCGCCTTGTCGACGTCGGTGAGGATGCCGGCCGCGCGGGTCAGCAGGAGGAGCTTCGCTGCGCCGAGCCCGATGGCGATCTCGGCGGCCATGGTGTCGGCGTTCACGTTGACGACGCCGGTGTCTTCGCAGACTCCCAGGGGGCTGACCACGGGGATGGAGCCCGAAGCGAGCACGCTCTCCAGGAGCTCCCCATCGACGCCGGTGACGTCTCCCACCTCGCCGAAGTCCACGCTGCGCCGCACGCCGGCGTCGTCGGTCACCAGGGCCTCGGGCCGTCGCGCGGCCTGCACGGTGGAGCCGTCGACGCCCGAGAGGCCCACGGCGCGCTCGCCCTGGTTCATGAGGGCGGTCACGAGGTCGAGGGAGAGTTGGCCGCGGAACACCATCTTGGCTGCCTCGAGCACCTCGGGGCTGGTGACCCGGCGGCCCGCGATGCGCTCGATGGGCAGACCCATGCGAGTGGTCATGGCGTCGAGCTGAGGGCCGCCGCCATGCACCACCACGATGCGGATGTTCAGGCGGTGCAGCACCGCGATGTCGCGGGTGACGGTGGCGAGGCGGTCGGCGTCGCCCACGAGCTCGCCGCCGAGCTTCACGACGAAGGTCTGGCCGGCGTAGGCCCGCAGATAGGGGACGGCGTCGAGGAGGAGGAGGGGGCGTTCCATGGCTCAGTCCAGGCAGGCGCGCAGAGCGGCGTGCAGGTCGGTCAGCGCTTCGGCCGGCAGGATGGCCGGGGGAGCGAGGCGCAGACAGTGGGGGTCGTTGGCGGTGCCGGCGATGATTCCGTGCTCCCGCAGGGCAGCGACGACGGGCTTGGCGGGGCGGTCGAGGACCACGCCGAGCAGGCAGCCGCGGCCGCGGACGGCAGACACGCCGGGGATGGCGTGGGCACCGCCGGGGGCGAAGGAGGCGATGGCCTCGCCGATGCGGAGGGCGCCAGCGAGGAGATCGTCGCGCGCGACCGTCTGGAGCACCGCCGACACCGCAGCACAGGCGAGGGGAGCGGCGCCGAAGGTGGTGCCGTGTTCCCCAGGCGAGGTGGTGGCGCTCATGGCCTCCGTGAGGAGGAGCGCAGCGACCGGGAAGCCGGCCCCGAGGGACTTGCCACAGGTCACGAGATCGGGCTGGCTCGTGGGCTCGGCGTGCCAGGCAAAGGGCAAGCCGGTTCTCCCAACGCCCGTCTGCACCTCGTCGAAGATCAAGGTGGCGCCGTGCTCGTCGCACAGCGTGCGCGCCCCGGCGAGGAACCCCGCCGGGGGCTCGATGACCCCCGCGATGCCTTGCATGGGCTCGATGAGGACCCCCGCGACGGTGTCGTCCAGCGCCGCAGCCAGCGCGTCGAGGTCCCCGTAGGGCACGAAGCGGACGGTGCCGTGCACGGGGGAGTGCTGGCTCCGGTACCGGCCGGACTGGGTGACGCCCAGGCAGGCCATCGTGCGCCCGTGAAAGCCGCTCTCCATGGCCACGATGACCTCGCGGCCCGTGGCCTTGCGCGCCACCTTGAGGGCGGCTTCGTTTGCCTCCGCCCCGGAGTTCACGAAGAAGACCCGGTCCATGCGCCCGAAGTCGGCGAGGGCGCGCGCCGCATCGTCGCGCACGGTCAGGGGAGCGACGGTGGTGACGAAGGAGAGGGTCTGGGCTTGCTCGGTGATGGCCGCGACCCAGGCCGGATGGCCCTGGCCCAGGAGCGCCACCGCGTGCCCTCCGTAGAAGTCCCAGTAGGCCTTGTCCGCGCTGTCGAACAGCTGCGCGCCAGCGCCACGGACGAGCTCGATCGGCAGGAGAGAGGTGGGCGACAGCGTAGGCAACAGCGCGCTCATGGAGGGCTCCGGGGGGGCGGGCAGAGAGGCGTTCATGGGAGGAGCGCAGGCGCCGGTCGCCGGTCCGCGGAGCCCAGGGCGAGGTCGAGGCACTGCATGGCCTGGCCCGCCGCGCCCTTGCCGAGGTTGTCCAGCGCCGAGAGGACGACGACCTCGTCTCCGTCCTGGGTGACGGAGAGGTCGCACAGGCCCGTTCCCCGAACCCAACGCAGTTGAGGAGACTCCGAGCGAACCCGGACGTGGGGGTGACCGGCGTAGGCGGCAGCGACGAGGGCAGGGGCGTCCGTGGGCTGCTTCAGGGACAGGAAGCAGGTAGCGAGGATTCCGCGGTCCACCGGCGCCGACAGCGGGACGAAGTGCAGGGCGTCGAGGGACCCGAGTCCCCGGAGGAATACCTCGACCTCGGGCGTGTGCTGATGAGTGAGCACCTTGTAGGCCTTGAGGTTCACCATGCGTTCGGGGTGGTGCGTCGTCTGGGAGGGCGACGCACCCGAGCCGGTGCTTCCCGTCGCGGCGACCACCCGCGCGGGACCGTCGAGCAGCCCGGCATGCACAAAGGGGGCGAGGGCGAGGGAGATGGCGGTGGCGAAGCACCCAGGCACTGCGATGCGTCGGGCGCCCTGGAGGGCGTCGCGGTTCCACTCGGCCGCGCCGTAGACCCACCCCTCGACGTGGCGATGGTCGCGGGAGAGGTCGATGACGCAGGGCGCGCCTGCCGCGCCGAGGGACGCGGCCAGCTCTGCGGCGGTCCCGTGGGGGACCGCGAGGAAGACGACGTCGTGGGTGGCCAGGGCGCCGGCGTCCAGCGCGGTGAAGGCGAGGTCCGTGAATCCGTGCAGGGCGGGGTGCACGGAGGCGAGTCGCTGTCCTGCGCGGCTTCGCGAGGCAACGCAGGCCAGGTCCACCCCGGGGTGGGCCAGGAGGAGCCGGACGAGCTCCGCGCCGGCGTACCCGGCGGCTCCGACGACGGCGATTCGGGGCCTCATGATGCGGCCGCGTCCGGGACGATGGAGCCGGTGGCGCCGGTCTCCAGGGAAGACAACACCAGATCCGCCAACCCATCTGCGCGGGTGCGGGCGTTCAGCGCGGGAATGGAGCAGAGCTCTTCGATGCGGCTGCTGCCGGCCTCGTTGTCCGTCGCCGGCCCGGTGACCGCCACCGGGCGCCAACCATGGGCGTCGAGCCAGTTCACGCCGCCCCAGGCGGCGACGGGGTCGTTGGCGGCGAAGACCAGGGCGCCCCTCTGCGCCTTGAGGACGGCGTCATCGAGGATGGCGTCGACGCCGTAGCGCCCGAGCAGCCCGTCGCCCAGCTCGACGACGACGATGTCGATGCCAGGCTTCGCGACCGCGGCGATGCATCCCTTGGCGATGGCGGCCACGTCCACGCCGGTGGCGGCGGCGGTCGAGGGGATGCCAGTGTCCACGAACGTGACGGCGTCGACAGCGCCGTGGTCCATCATCTCCAGTGAGTCTCGTCGCAGGGCGACTCCGGTGACCTTGGTCGCGGCGACCTGGAGGCCCCGACGGCTGGCGGCGCGGACGAGCGCACATGCAGCGGCGGTCTTGCCGGCGTGCATGCACGAACCAGCGACGAGGATGAGGGGAGGGAGGTCCGCGGGCAGATCGTCCCGCGGAGCCACGGGCCCAGGAGCGATGGACGCCGGAACGCCGACGCGGCGGCCCAGCTCGGGGAAGCGCATCACGGCCCCGAGGACCTCCACTCGGCAGGGTGGCCCCACGTCGGGGTTCACGGAGGTGCACAGCCCAATGACCCCCCCGAGGTTGAGGAGATGCAGGATGTCTCCGGCCGCGACGGCCTTGGGGACCTCGCCGGCATACCCGCGCAGGGCGTCGCGCGCGCCGAGCACCCCGGCCAGAACGTCGCCCTCCTGCACCTGCACCAGGCGGCCGTGAGGGTCTTCAATCTTGTTGTAGACGGCTTTGTTGTCGAGCACGCGCACCGCCACGACGGTGCCCGCGACGGCGGGGATGGGTCCGCCCACCACCACGTCGCGGTGAAGCTTCGCGTTGCGGGTGGAGGAGGCGATCTTGTCGAGGCGCACACGCATGTCAGGTTCCTGGCGGCAGGGGATGAGCGACGAAAGCTGCGAAGGAGGCGAGGTCCACCTCGGCCGTGCAGGCGACGAAGACGGTGTCGTCCCCCGCGACGGTGCCCACCACGCCAGGGAGGTCGGCATCGTCGACGGCTTGCCCGAGCAAGGGGGCCATGGCGGGGCCGGTGCGGAGGACCAGCAGGGGGCCCCGGGCGACGGCGGCACTGAAGATCTCCACCCCCTCGGGAAGGCCCGCGGCTGAAGGCAGGACGTAGCGGCCTTCCCGCTTGCGGACGCCCCGCCGCGTGAGCTCTCGCGACACCGTGCCCTGGGTGACCTCGTGGCCCGCCTCGCGCAGAGCGGCCACGAGCTGACCCTGGGTCGAGTAGGAGCCCGTGCGAAGGAGAGTCTGTAGGGTGTTTCGCCACATTCTATGTGCATTTTATGTACGGGTTGATGCATTGCAACCCCTGGCGCGATTGAGACCCCGGATGGGGGGGTGCAGGCTCATCGCCTAGCGCGTAGCGTGCTCCTATGCACTGGCGCTCCTCGATTCTGGTCCTCCCCCTCCTCGGCCTCTTCTTCTGGAGCACCGCGCCCATCGCGTGCTCCGAGACGCTGGAGGAAGAGCCGCTCGAACCTCTTCAGGAGTCGCCGAAGGCCGCGATGACCGGGCTCGTGGCCTCGGCGACCACGGTGCTTCCGCTGTCCTTGAGCGAGAGCGCCTTCGCGGACCCAGCGAACGCGACGACGATCCGCAGCGCCCTTGCGTCGATGTCCGCGCACACCGATGTGCTCAAGGAGTACGCCTGGGGCAAGGACCCTGGATTTGCCTGGCTGGCGCGGTCGCTGGGCCAGGACGTCGCGGACGCCACCGCCGCCTTTGACGGCCGTCGCTACGAGGAGGCTCGCTTCCGAACCCAGCGGCTCACCTCCAACTGCGTCACGTGCCACAGCAGGCTGCCGTCGGCGAACGACTCCGATCTGGGCGGCCATCTCCTGTCCGGGGTGGACACGAGCGCTCTGCACCCTGATGAACTCGCGCAGCTTCAGCTGGCGACACGTCAGTTCGACGCTGCGGCGGGCACCTACGAGGCCCTCTTGAAGGAGCCCCCGGTGAGCGGCGGAGTCGGTCGTCTCTGGTACTTCGTGGACTACCTGGTGCTGAGCCTGCGCGTGCTGGGCGACACCGAGCGCCCCCTGCCGATCCTCAGGGTGTGGGCTGCGTCAGAGACCCTGCCCTCGTTCATGAAGCGCGACGTGAGAGCATGGCTGTCGTCCTTGGAGGCGCTGCGCGCCCAGGCGCTCCCGAAGACCGCGAGCAAGGAAGAGCAGTTGGCGCGGGCGCGGGAGATGGTCGCCAAGGCTCAGGACACCCCGGGCGCTCCCTCCGGCCAGCAGGAGCTGGTGAACTGGATCGGCGCGACGGCCCTGCTGCACCGTGTGGTGGATGGGGAGCAGAGCAAGAGTCCCGCGATGGCCGAGGCCTGGTACCTGCTGGGGGTCGCCGAAGCGCGGATCGGCCACTCGCCCTGGCTTTCGCAGCCCGAGTACTACCTGGAGACGGCCGTGCGCACCGCGCCTGAGACGCAGTTCGCAAAGGACGCCCTGGCGCATCTGGAGTGGCACGTCGCCGTGCAGTACACCGGCTCCGGCGGCGAGAACGTGCCCCCGGAGGTGCAAGCCGAGCTCGAGAAGCTGCGTGGGCTCATCGACGGGGCCGCCAAGCCCTGAGCGGGGCGCCGCGCCTCGAGCCCATGACTCAGGTGTCGCGGGGGGCCGGCAGGACCGGGGACTCGGCCAGATAGATGAGAGATGCTCCCGCGGGGACCGGGGTCTTCTTCGGCGGGTTGATGAGGTCCTCGCCATCAGCGAGACGAAGCCCCATGCAGAGGACGCCGGGGTTGTTCGGGCCGATGTTGCGCAGCACGTCGTGATAGATGTCGACGTTCTCGGGGAGCCGCCCGATGTAGATGTTGTGGGCACCAGCGAGCAAGACCTTGCTCATGACGTCCGCAGCCCCGTGGAAGCGGGTGGCGTGGGCGAGCATGGAGCTGCCGAGGCGCCGGGTCTCCACCACCTCGTTGGCGCCCGCAGTGCGGGCGTGGTCGACGTTCTCGCGATCGAGGATCTCCGCGACGATGTAGAGCTGCTCGCGGCGGTGCTTGACGGCGTCGGCGTGGTGGTCGAGGTAGGACCGGATCGTGAACACGGTCAAGATGGTCTTGGCGTCGGACTCCTGTGGCCTCGCGGTCCGCTCGCCGGTGACGATGACCGCCGAGGCGGCCGTCATGCGGACCTTGTCCAGCTCGCTCTGCTTCGTGGGGTCGCCCTGGACCCAGAGAAAGTCCGGGGGCAGGTTCGCGGGTCGATCGTGGGTGTCGAAGAGCACCACGCGGGTCTCGTCGAGGTCGAGCTCGATGCGGATGGCGTCGAGGAGAAGGTGGGTGGTTGCATCCCAGCCGCAGACGACGATGTGGTTGGCGTATTCGCTCATGCGGAACTGCTCCTCGCGGATCTTCAAGAGGGCGGTGACGAGGCTCTGACCGATGATCCCGGCGAAGAACGCCAGAGTGAACATCCCCCCGACCATCAAGAAGCCCCCGACCACGCGGCCCAGGCCCGTGGCGGGGCTGATGTCGCCGTAGCCCACGGTGGTGATGGTGACCAACGCCCACCAGAGCCCGTCGCCGATGTTGAGGTCGGGGTTGGCGGGGCCCTCCACCAGCCAGAGCGTGATCCCTCCGAGGATCGTCTCGACCCCGAGGACGGAGAACGCGAAGGTGAAGAGCAGCCCGTTGCTCTCCGCGGCGCTGATGAGGGCCGTGAAGGGGTTTGCGTAGCGGAACGCCGGGGCGGTGCGCAGCAGGCGTAGCAGACGCAGCGCGCGAAGGCCCCGAAGGCCTGGGAAGACCGCGAGGACGGCTGCGAGGTCGATGAGCTGCATCGGGCGGAGGGCGAACCGCACCCGAGACCAGCCAATGACCCGGAGCCGGCTGAGGGGAGGGAGTCGAAACACCTGGGTCGAGGGGGGGCGATAGCTGCCCACGCGCAGAATCCACTCGGCCCCGAAGATGACGAGGATGATGGAGTCGACGACCTGCAGGACCGGCCGGAAGCCGTGGTCCGACGGCAGAAGCGCATCGACCACGATCCAGAGGATCGAGAACCCGATCAGCGCCCAGATCAACCCCTGAACGACCGAGTAGACCCGGGTCTTGGGGGCGTGAAACGCGTCTCGAACGAACTTCTGAGCGGCCCGGAACGGTCCTCGCGACAACGGAGTCTCCTCGTCCTGCCGGGGAATGGTACACCGCTGGTACCCTGTGCCGAACGCGAGCGATGGAGGCACCCATGGACCTTGTCAAAGACCTGATGACTCCGAACCCGTTCACGGTGCTCCCGACCGCCAATGTGGGGGAGGCGGCGAGGCTCATGGACCGCCGCCGGGTGCGGCACGTGCCCATCGCCGATCCCGATGGCCGACTCGTGGGGCTCGTGTCCCAGCGGGACTTGCTGCGCACGGCGTGGCAGAACAGCACCGGCGGGGACGACGAGAGCTGGCGGGCCACACCCATCTCGAACGTGATGCGCACGGAGATCGACACGGCCCAGGTGCACGACACCGGGGCGGAGGCCGCGCGCCTGATTCTGTCGAGCCGCCGGTCCTGCCTGCCCGTAGTGGACGCGGACGGAAAGCTGGTCGGCATCCTGACCGAGGCGGACTACGTGCGGCGCATCCTTCGCCAGAACTAGACGGCGTCTCGTTCCAGGAGACACCGTCTGGAGCCTAGATCCCTCGCAGGAATGCGAGGAGCGCGTCCCGATCGGCGGGACTCAGATCCTGCCCATACTCGTGGCCGGGCGCTTCGCGGTCCCCGCTGAGGAACTCCTCCAGGGTCTCTACGCTGCCGTCGTGAAGGTACGGAGCATTGCGCGCCACCCCTCGGAGGCTCGGGATCCGGTAGTTCCCGCTCCAGCGCACCGACGACTCGCCCGCTGCGGGGTCCGTGCCGATGTCGGCTACCTCCACCTCCCTCTCCGAGGTGTACAGCGGCGGCACGTGGCAGCTTGCGCAGCCCTCGGCGTCGAACACCTCCGCTCCGGCGTCGAAGTCGGGACCTGGGTCGGCGAGGAGCGGGGCGGGGGCAGGCAGTGAGCGCTGCCACTTCGCCAGCGCCCAGCTGAGCACCCGAGGGATACGGGTCTGCCGCGCCGCAGAGGTGATGAACAAGGTCTCGCATCGCACGGCCAGGGTCGCGACCCCGCGCTGCACCCAGTTTGCGTTGTGGTGCAGGTACGGCATGTCGCCGAGGCCCCCGAAGTCCGGGAAGGCGAATGGGTTGAAGCTGCCGTCGGCCAGGACGTCGCCGCGCCCCGGTCCCAACCGGTCGAGGTCTCCCAACGCCGTGGAGTCCTGCTCTGGCGGCAGGTCTCCAGGGACAAGGCCCATGACCAGCAGCCGCGCCGCGCCGATGTTCATCTCCCGATTGGCGAGCACACCATCGAGCCCAGGCTCGTCGGTGCCGTCGTAGGAGGCATGGCACTGGGCGCAGGTGTTCCCTACCTGAAGGGCGCCCTGGTCGTCTTCGAAGACCCGCAGCCCGACCCAGCTGTCGTCTGCGTCCCGCAACCAGCCGGTGTCTTCGAGCCCGTCCTCCAGGCGTGCCAGGGCGCGGTAGGTGCTGTCGGCGCGAAGGGGATACTCGAAGAACACCCGCCGCCCCAGGGCGATCCACTCCTCGTCACTCGTGGGCAGCTCGTTCGGCACCAGAGTGGTCAGGCTGCCCCGCTCCAGAGCGTCGGAGCCCGCCAACGACTCCCGGTCGGTGTCCATCAATGGCCTCGAGGGGAAGTCCACCGCCGGCAACAGGTCCCAACCTTCATCCCCCAACCCGTACTGGGCGAGCCGCTCCTGGGCATACGCGTTCTCGACGGTCGTGAGGTCGCGCTGGAGGATCCCGCGGCGATAGCGAGCCCGCTCGATGTATTCCCGCACGTCGTCCGACAGATCGAGGGCCGGCTCCGAGGGACAGCCGAGGCAGCAGAGCAGGGCGAGGAGCAGCAGGGGAGCGCGCAGAGTCACCACTGCCCTCCAGGCATGGGCCGTGCCAGTCCGCCGGGCGCCCCGACGGTCAGTCGTCGCGCCGACGACGGAAGCCCAACGTGAGAAGCATCAACGGCAGGAACGCGGTGGCCGCACCGGTGGCCTCGCCGGTGTCTTCGCAGTCGCACCCGGACACCTCGACCTCCTCGCCACCGATGGCTCCGGTCGCCTTGAACCCCTCGCGGACCAGCCAGCCGGGGTTCGTGTTCTCGATGCGCTCGTACGCACCCACGTCCGGGGCTGCACCATCGCGGGCGGCGCCGTTGAAGTCGGTGCTCGGGACATAGGAGTCTGCGGCCACGTCGCCCTGGTCCAGCACCGCCGAACCGTCGACGGGGTAGTAGTTCCAGTTCACGGCGTCCTCGAAGTCCCCCGCGCCGAAGCCGGGACCGTAGTGCCCGAGCAGCTCGTCGAACCCTCGGATGAGGCCCGTCGCGACGTTGCCCACGATGCGGTTGCCCTCGTCGATGGCGCCGTCGCCGGCTTGCATCGCATACCCGTTCGCGTTGCTCACGGCGTTGTTCGCCAGGACGCAGCCGGTCTTCGTCGCCCAGCCGACGAGCTCGACGCCGTCGTCGTCGGTGCCGAACACCGTGTTGTGAGTGATCCGCGCATCAGCGAAGCCGTCGCTGCTGCCGTCGCTGCGGATGCCGTTGCCCGCGCTGTCGAACACGATGTTGTTCCGCACCGTGCTGGGCCCATTGGCCACCAGGCCGTGACCGCCCGTGCTCCAGACCGCGTTGCCCTCCACGACGTTCTCGGCGCCCCCCGCGGTGGTGCCCACACGAATGCCGCGGCTCCCGACGGTGTGCACGACGTTGTCCCGCACCGTGTTGCCCTGACCGGCGTTGTGGATGTAGATACCGCTGGACTCCTCGAGCCCGTGGACCCAGTTCCCGGCGATGATGCCGCCCGAGAGCCAGCAGTTCCCATCACTGCAGCCGGCCACGATTCCATTGCCGTTGACGAGGTCGTGCATCTCGCAGCCGCGAATCGTGACGTTGCTCGCGTCGCCGATGCCCACCGCGTTGCTGCGCAGGTTTCCGATGCGCATGCCGTCCAGCAGGATGTCGCTGCTGCCCTCGCTGATGCCGACTCCGGCGTGGTTGTAGGGGTTCTCGGGGTCCCCGCTGTCCCCCCCGCGAATGTCGACTCCGACGATGCGCACCCAGGAGGAGCGGGTGATCTGAATGGTCGCGCCCCCCCCGTTGCGGACGATGACCGGGGTGGCACCTTCGGCTGCTCTGAGGACGATCGGCGCTCCTTCGGTCCCCGCGAGGTCCACGAAGTCGATGCGACTCTCGATGGGGTACTCGCCGTCGGCGAGGGTGACTGTGTCGCCGGGAGCCACGCCACCGATGAGCGTCGGCAGATCGGACCCGGGGCCGAGGTTGAGATCCGCCGCGAGGGCAGCTCCAGGCAGCAGCACCAGGAGGCAGAGGCACAGGCGCACGAACATCGGCTCGCTCCTCATTGTCCCGCCGGGCCACCAGTGGCGCCCCGGTCGTTCTGGGTTCCGTCCAGGTCGTTCCAGAGGGCGTATCCCGCCGGCGCATCGGCCTCGTCGAGGCCGCTGTTTCGCATCGGCGAGCCCGACGCCAGGGTCAGGGCGTCGTTGTGCGGGTTTCCGTCGGGGGTGAATCCGCCCGTGACGAACTGCGGATTCAGGGTGTTGTTGCCCTCGCTCCCCCCGGAGACGTCGCCTTCGAAGTCGCCGTCCACTGCTCCAGTGCCGAAGGAGGTGTTGGCCATGTACGTCCCGCCCACCGTGGCGCGCACCTCGAAGCCGGAGTCGCCGCCGCTCCAGCCCACGATGTTGCTGGCGACGAACAGCCCGCTGGCGTCGTCGGCGTCCACGTGGATGCCGCCGCCCTCGTTGACGGTCGTGTTCTCGGTCAGGGTGTTGTTGGCCACCACGAAGCTGGCGACGTTGCCCCCGATGTAGATGCCACCACCAGTCCCCACGGTCCCTCCGCCGGCAGGGTCCCCCGCGACGTTGTTGCGCACGGCCAGGTTGCGCAGCCACCCGTCGCTGTCGTTGGTGTTGTTCACAGCGATCCCGCCGCCGGTGAGACCTGCCGTGTTGGCGAACACCTCGAGGTTGCCGATCTGCATCTCGGGCAATCCGATGAGCATCAAGGCGCCGCCATCGTCTGCGGCGGTGTTGGCGTGAAAGGTGGAGCCGTCCAGGGTGACGAGGGAGCCGTCGGCGATCATCGCGCCGCCGCGCACGCCGCTGTTGTCCTCGAAGTGGTTGCCGCCGAGGTCGGTGAGGGTCGAGCTCACCAGGGCGATGGCGCCGCCGTCGTCGCCCGCGCCGTTGCTCATGAACGTCGTGCCGTCCATGGTGAGCTCTCCCGTGAACACCGCCACCGCGCCGCCGTCGCCCGACGTCGTGTTGGCCTCCAGTTGGACATCCACGAGGGTCAGGGACGCATTCGTCGCCGAGAGCACCCCGCCGTCCGCGCTTCCGGTGAAGCCGGTCAGCGTCATGCTCGACAGTGTCACGTCGCCGTTGCCCGTCACCTCCAGGAAGCGTCCGCCGTCGGGGCCGATCACGACCCCTTCGCGGGACTGGCCCACGAGGCTCACCGTGTCGCCGTTGATGCTTCCAGAGAAGGAGTAGTCGCCTTCGGCGAGGGCCACGGTCCGGCAGACCGCGTCGAGGTTGTCGAGCCCGGCCTGGATGGAGTTGTACGGGGAGTCGTCGGTGCCGTCGCCGCCCCCTGCCGCGGCGGAGTCGACGACGACGGGGAACACGAAGGGGTCGTCGTCGTCGCAGTCCCCGCCGCTGGCGCAGGGAGAGTGGCCGTCGCCGTCGTTGTCGAGGTCGTCGACTACGCCGGTGCAGTCGTTGTCGATGCCATCGCACACCTCGGCGTTGCCGGGGAAGGCCGTGGCCTCGCTGTCGTCGCAGTCGCCCTGGCAAGGGGTGAAGGTGTCGAGGTCGGCGTCGTCAAAGTCCGCGTTCGTCCCGTCGCAGTCGCTGTCCTCGCCGTCGCAGGCCTCGGGCGCGCCGGGGTAGATGTTCCCGTCGGTGTCGTTGCAGTCCCCGTCGCACTGGGCGAAGCCGTCGTTGTCCTCGTCCGTCTCGTCCGGGAGAAGGGCGCCGTCGCAGTCGTTGTCGAGGCCGTCGCAGAGCTCGGTGTTGCCGGGGAACATGGCCCCGTTGCCGTCGTTGCAGTCGCCGTCGGCGGGGGAGTAGCCGTCCCCGTCTCCGTCCACCACCGACGGGCCTCCGGAGCCGTCGAGCACCACGAACTGCGAGGGGTTGGCGTCGTCGGAGCTGCGGACCTGGATGCGTCCGAGCTGTTGCCCTTGAGAGGACGGAGTGAAGGTCACCGACACGGTCAAGGCCGCGCCGGACTCCAGCACCTCTCCAGGTTCGCGCTGGACCGACCAGATGGACTCGCTCCCCTCGAGGAGGGTGAGGGAGAAGAGATCGAGAGGTCCGCCGCCGCTGTTGGTGAGGGTGAAGCTGAGCGTGGAGTCGAGGCCCACGTTGACGTCGCCGAACTCGAGCCGTTCGGCTGAGACGTTCAGGGCGGCAGGGGACGTGCCTGTCGACGGGCAGCCGACGAGGGCGGCGGAAGCGAGGAGCAGAGCCGCGAGAAGCGGCAGTCGCGGACGCTGCATGCAGGCACTCCAATTCGGCGACCAAGGAGCCCGAATGACCAGTAAGCTAGCAGCCATGGGATCCCCCCACACCCGGCCTTTGCGTGCCCGAAGGCTCCTGTGGCTCCTCCTCCTGGTGCCTGTTGTGGCCTGTCCCAGCGCTGAGCCCGACCCGGGCGATCTGCCCGACGAGACGCCCGCCCTGCTCGATGACGACGATGACGACGCCACCGCCCCCATGGACGATGACGACGACATCAATGATCAGCCCGAGAACGTGCTGACCGTCCAGGAGTCGGGGGTTCTCACCCGCAGCCCCACCGGCGGTCCCTACACCGCCATCACGGGCCAGCTGACCATCACCGAGCTGCTCAACGGCGAGGCCATCGAGCCCCTGGAGCCCGGGGGAGAGCCCATGGATGGCGACCTGCCCCCCACCTGCGAGGTGCTCTATGCGGTCGTGGGAACCCGTGCAGACTCTGAAGACGAGTGCCCCACCTGCGACGCCACCTGGGCGTTGACCTTCAGCGTGGACACGGGCACGCCCGACTGGTGCATGGGGCCCGAGCAGCCCGGCGATGGTGACGTGCGGCTCATGGGGTTCACCCAGTCTCAGCAGGCGATGTATTGGGACTACCAGGATCTCGGGACGTGGGTGTGGTGGTACCAGGCCAACGAGACCGGCGACGACATCGCGGTCTCGTGGACCACGACCCTGGGTGTCGAGATTGACGACAACTAAGGGGGCCGTCAGGCGGCGTCCCTTCCTTTCGTCTCTGGCTGCGGTCGCGGTGGCCAGCGCCGGGAGCATCCTCCTCGGTTGTCCCTCGGGGGACGCGCCCGATCCCGGGCCTCCGGCCGAGGACATCCCGCCGCCGGACCTCTCGGACGTCGACCTCGACGCGGCGCTCTTCGATGGCATCGAGGGCCTCACCCGCACGAGCATGCGGGCCCTGTGGGCCGGCCACCTCGCGAGCCTCGACCGCATGGGCCCGAGCTGCCCCACCCTGTGGACGGGGGTTCCCTCGGGCGTAGGGGACGGAGACGGCGGCGAAGACGGCGCGGGATGGCAGGACGACTGCACCGCGGGGGTCACCGCCTACGACGGCTCCGTGGCCTGGGAAACCAGCGCGAACCCCGACGCCCCGGTGCTCGGCAGCCGCAGCCTGGCGGCCATCGCCACGGTGGTGGATGCAGGGGATGACCTGTTCTCGTTCCGGGGCGAAGCCTCCGACTCCCTCCGCCTGGACGAGAGCGGCGCCCGCTGGACCTACACGAGCAGCGTCAACGGCGCCGCGTCGGGGTCTGCGGTCCTCGACCCGACCCTCGCGAGCGTCGACGGGTGGCGGGGTATCAGCACCGTGTCGTGGGTTGGCGGCGCGCGCTGGTCCATCGATGCGTCGGCCAACGTGGCCTTCGTGAACGAACTCCTGGCCGGGCGGTTCGATGCCGTGGACGCCGACGCGTTCATTCCGGGCCCCGGTGCGGAGGACCTCGGGTGCGCCCTCGAACCTCACGGGCGTATCAGCCTGAGGCTCCCGCCGGGAGACTGGGTAGATGTGCAGTTCTGGCAGCCGCCACCTGAGGAATCTCCGGAGGAGATAGTTACCAACGCGTGCGACGGCTGCGGTACCGTGACAGTTAGAGGAGTCCCCCTGGGCGGGGCGTGCCCGGACTTCTCGCCCCTGTGGACCGCCGAACGCCTGCCGAGCGCTGCCCTGGACGACTTCGTTCTCTCCCTGAGAGAACAGCTCTCGGAGGACCAATGACTCGACTGCCTGGCATTTCATTGGGTCTCTGCGCCGCGCTGGCGCTGGCCGCGTGCGCGCAGCCGGCCGAGGGGCTGTTGACGCCGCTGGACGCGCGCGCCCAGCTCATCCGGGTCAAGGTCGACCTCCTCGGGGTGCATCCCGACGAGGTCGAGCTCGTGGCCATCGAGGAGGAGCCGGAGCTCTATCCGCTCTTCGTCGACCGCTATCTGGACGACGAGCGCTTCCTCGAGCGCTTTCGGGAGGTCTACGACACGCGGCTGCTGATGCGCAACGGAATGGACGGGGCGGAGGAGCCGCTTCGCCTCCTGTCCCACATCATCGAGAACGACCTGCCGTTCTCGGAGTTCGTCACCGCCGACTACACCATCGCCAACGAAGGCCTCGCCGCCATGTACGGCATCACGCTGGCGGGTGATGCGGGCTGGCAGGCGGGCTGGTACGAGGACGGCCGGCCCCACTCGGGCGTCATCACGATGACCTCTCTATGGCAGCGCTACCCCTCCGCGGGGATGAACGCCAACCGCCACCGCGCCAACGCGCTGTCGCGCCTCCTGCTCTGCGACGACTACCTCGACCGGCCCATCGCCTTCTCCCGCAACGCGGTGGACCAGATCGCGCTGTCGCCCGAAGAGTCCATCCGCTCCAGCGCCGACTGCACCTCCTGCCACAGCACGCTGGACCCATTGGCCGCGCACTTCTACGGCTTCTACAGCTACGAAGAGGACGACTTCGCGGACCCGCTCCTCTACCGCCCCGAGAACGAAGAGCTCTGGCGTGACTACGCCGACGTGGCCCCCGCCTACTACGGCCAGCCAACGAGCTCCCTGGTGGACCTCGGGCAGCAGGTCGCTCAGGACCCGCGCTTCGTGGACTGCGCGGTCAAGACGGTGTGGGAGGGCTTCACCCAGCGCTCCTACGAGGATGCGGACTGGACCGAGATTCAGACCCACCGCAGCGCCTTCATGGACTCGGGCCTGCGGGTGCGCGAGTTGATGGCGTCCATCGCCAACTCCAACGAGTATCGGGCGGGCTACGCCACCGAGCGCGCCCTCTCCGAGCGGCTGAGCACGGTGCGGGTCGTCTCCCCGGCCCAGCTGGCCAGCATCGTCGAGCAGCTCACCGGATACCGCTGGAGCTTCGGCGGTGAGGACGGCCTGACCAACCCCAACGGTGGCCTCATCACGCTCGCCGGCGGCATCGACGCCGACTCCGTCACGCAACCGACGCGGGCGCCTTCGGTGAGCCTGCTTCTGGTGCACGAGCGCCTCGCGCAGGCAGCGGCTGCCTATGTCGTCGCCAACGACCTCGCCTCCGACCGCGAAGGGGAGGCGAAGCTCCTGGGAGCCGTCACTCGCGATGACCGACCCGAAGGTGAAGGGGTCGCGTTGTTCGAAGCGCAAGTCCGCCACCTCTATCTCGTCGTCACGGGGTACCCGCTGCCCGAAGACTCGACGGACCCCGCCGCCTTGGTGGACCTGTGGAAGCAGGTCTACTCAGTGGACGCCTCCGCCAACGCCGCGTGGACCGGAGTGGTCACCGCAGTCCTCCGCGACCCCGCGGTCATCACGTACTAGGAGGGAGCAGAACGATGTCGAAGAAGACCCACACGACCCGACGCACCTTCCTCAAGGGCTCTCTCGCCGCCTCGGCGATGGGCGCGACTGCGGGAGGCCTCCTGTGGCGCCCCGGCCAGGCGATGGCTGCTGCCCCACGTGAGCGCAAGTTCCTGTTCTTCTTCGCCGGCGGCGGCTGGGACACCTCCACGGTGTTCGACCCGAAGTTCGGGGACGACGCCGGCGGCGTCGACATGGACGCCGACACGTTCCTCGGCAGTCAGGGCGCCCTGCGCTGGACCGCCGGCGACGACCGTCCCGCCGTCTCTCGCTACTTCGAGCGCTGGGGCTGGCGCAGCTCCATCGTCAACGGCGTGGACACCCACTCCATCGGCCACGGCTCGGGCACGCGCTTCATGCTGACGGGGAGCTCGGCGAGCTCGCTCTCGGACTGGCCGACGCTGCTCGCGAGCCAGACCGAGGTGGCGTTCTCGATGCCCCACGTGGTCTTCGGGGGGCCGTCGTTTGCGGGGACGCGGGGCTCGACCCTGGTGCGCGGGGGCGGTGGGCGGCTCATCGACCTCATCGACGGCAGCATCGCGGGACAGGCGGATCAGCCGACTCCCCAGATGGCCCGCCCCGCCGACTTCATGGTCGATGCGTACGTGCACAACCGCATCGAGCAGTTCGCCCTCAGCAAGACCGGGCTCGGTCGACGCCGCGGGGAGCAGATGCTGGCCAGCCTTGAGCGCTCCATGGAGCTCGAGGGCCGCGAGTTCGAGGCAGGCCTCGGTGCCCAGACCCGGGACACCTTCAGTCAGGCGGTGCGGGCCACGGAGCTCATGCGCCTCGGGCTGTCTCGCTGCGCGATGCTCCGCATCCCCGGGGGCTACGACACCCACGGCAACAACGCCCCTCAGGCTCCCCAGCAGGACGCGTTCTTCGACATGCTCGACCGCTTGATGGACCACATGGCCATCACGCCGGGCAACACGTCCCCGTCCCTGCTCGACGAAGTGGTCATCGTGGCCATGAGCGAGTTGGGGCGGACGCCGCGCCTCAATGGTGGCGGCGGCAAGGACCACTGGCCCTTCGGCTCGATGCTCGTGGCCGGCCCTGGTGTGAACGGCGGACGCGTCATCGGCGCGACGGACCCGGGGCTGGTGGCCATGGCCATCGACCACTCCTCGGGCCTGCCCTCGGCGTCCGGGGATGTGCTCGGCTGCGAGAGTGTGGGCGCGGCGCTGCTGACGCTGGGGGGTGTCGATGCCGACGCGTTCCTGCAAGGGGTGCAGCCCCTGAGCGCCCTCCTCGCCTGATTGTGTCTGGTGGACGGAGGAGCTGACCTCGTTGAGTGAACGGGACCCGGGCGGATCGAGAGTCTCCTTGCGTGTGCCTTGGCTCCTGTTGGCGCTCTGGGTCGTCCTCGCGGCGGGGTGCGGAGGGCCGACGTGCGAACGGGAGCCGCCGCTGAGCTACGACAACTGGGGCCAGGCCTACATGTCCACCTACTGCACCGGCTGCCACAGCTCCCTGGCGGAGGGGTTCGACCGGCGCGAGGCGCCCGTGGGGGTGGACTTCAACAC